>NZ_JACSMV010000005.1:0-121696 GCF_018618835.1 Exiguobacterium sp. s145
TTTTGTGTGGTAACTCTATTCTACACGAGGCCGTTATGGGTTTTTTTTGTGTTTTCAGCTAGGTGTTGCACTTAATATTACAATTCGTCATGTTTAAAAACCATCCGACGGTCTTGTCGGATGGTTTTGCTTTTTCTCAGAAACGATCCACCATGATATGATGCGGACCAATTCCTTCAATCTCAAATGATTCGCTTGCCACCGTCAAACCTAGTCGCTCATAAAAAGGAACGGCAACGAGTCGGGCGTTACACCACCAACCGTCTGCACCTTGTGCTTTCAGTCGATTCCGCGCCTCTTCCAACAATGCTTTTCCATACCCTTCACCACGAACAGCAGGACTTGTCGCCATCCCCCGTAATTGAAAGGTCAATTCCGGATAAGTCTCATGGGAACGCTGTATGAAAGTACCGACTGCGACGATGTGTCCGTCCTTGATTCCTCCAAGGTGGAAGGTGCCTTCCCGTTGATCGTCCGGATACGTACACATCTCAATTGGTTGGTTCGGGCGCAATACTTCATGTCGAAGTGAAATGACTTCAGGTGCTTGAATGATTCGAATCTCCATCTGTTTTTCCTCCTATAATGTAGCGAGCCGCACAATCAAGGCATCAAACAAAATTCGTTTGTCTCCTCTGCCCGTCTTCATCCCTTCATCCGTCGTCGTAATGGCGACCAACGCCTGCTCCAGCTGCGCAAACGTAAACCGTTTCCCCGCCTGTAAGGCCAGTTTGATGGCATAAGGATGCGCTCCGACTTTTGACGCGATTTGCCGCTCCCCGTATCCTTGTTCCGCCAGACGTTTTGACAACAGCATCATCCGATACTGGCGTGCCATCAGCCCGAGTAATGCCAAGACTTCCTGTCCCTGTTTTTCAAGATCCCGAATCAAACGAATCGCCGGTTCCAGTTGTCGTTTCATCAAATAATCCGTCAATTGGAATACGTTATCCTCTAACGTCCGCGGCACCAGTAAATTAACATCTTCCAGTTCAATCGTCGGATGATCCCCGGCATACAGCATGAGTTTATCCAGTTCACGTGTCAGTGTCGCCCACATCTCACCCGTCAAAAAAATCAATCGTTCGATAGCCGGCCGCTCCATCCGGTATCCTTTGTCGTTAACAGCATCCATCACGAAACGAAACAGTTCTTCCGTCGTCGGTTTCTTCGCCTCGAGTATGACAGCCCGGTCCTTTAACCGTTTGACGATTGTTTTCCGCTCATCCAGTTTCTCCGACTCGACGATCAACACGACCACTGCATAATCGGCAGGTTGAACGATGTATTCGGCTAACCGTTCCACATTATGTGTTTTTTTATCCTTTGCACCCGTTAAAAAAGTAGCCGGTTTGGCAATGACGACACGGTAATCACTTAAAAAAGGGACGGTTTCCGCTTCGTCCAGGACGGCGTCGAGCGGTTGGTCGTTTAAATCAATTTTCATGTAGTCAAAACGTTCACCGTCCGGTAAAGCGGCTTTGACGATTTCACGTTCCCACTCTTCCAAAAGATGTCGTTCCGTTCCATATAATAAATAAAGGTTCGCCAGTTTTCCGTTGACAAGCCAAGGTGTTTTCATCTTCCCCACCACATTTCACAGTTTGTTCTTAACTTCATCATAGATAATCCTCTTTTATTCCGCTATACTAGAAGCGGAATCTATTTTTAGGGGGAATGCAGCATGGCACATTCAGTACGTCCACCAAGTGAGAATGCGTTTGAAAACGACATTCAGTCAAAACGTAATGACGCGCTTGACTCAGCGGTCGGTTTTGGCGCATCGTTCGGCTTTTTCGCAGTCTTGTTCATCATTGGCGTTGTCATTAAATTCTTAAGCCTATAATCAATAAAACAGCAACCTTGGGGGGTTGCTGTTTTTTATTTTAGCATAGGTTCACAGCCCGTTGCAGAACAAGTTATCATTCCCGATTGATCGGTCCGCATGACGGTCCGGTCTCTTGTTCGTTCCAGTACTTCCGGATGAGGATGACCATACCGGTTGTTCCGCCCTGCCGAAATGATAACCAGATCCGGATCCGTTTTCTGCAGAAGCTGTTCTCCGGTCGATGTTTTCGAACCATGATGACCGGCTTTTAAAATATCGACCTTCTGGACGGACCACGTCTCCTCTTGATCAATACTGGCATCCCCCGTCAGCAAAACGCGCTTCCCCGCAACATCGGCAAGCAATACGACCGACCGGTCATTTTCTTCTTCTGCGTTTGTTGCCGGAGCCACCACTTCGAGCCAGGGACGAATCCGTTGTCTCGAATGAATGAATTGAATCCGTGTTCCTGTCGCTTCAATCTGATCAATCAATGCGCGCCGTTTCGGATCTTGATTATCAAACTGTCCCATATAAACCGTGTCTACTTGAATCTTCCGCAAGAGA
Organism: Exiguobacterium sp. s145; assembly: GCF_018618835.1. NCBI lineage: Bacteria > Bacillati > Bacillota > Bacilli > Caryophanales > Exiguobacterium > Exiguobacterium sp. s145. The sequence goes on from NZ_JACSMV010000005.1 coordinate 2,396, forward strand.
CCGACCAATCCGCCGATATGATCATGATCCGCATGTGTGACGACCAATCCTTCAATATGTGTTTCTCCCCGTGTATGTAAAAACGGGGCAACGATTTGTCCTCCCGGATCAAACGGTCGTAACGGCGGACGGATGGATAAGGAAAACGCTCCTCCTGTATCAATGACAAACGTTTCCCCCGCTTTTTCAATGACCGTACTGTCTCCCTGTCCGACATCAAGAAAGGTAATTCGCTCCGGCGTCTGATGGTCCATATAGAGGCTTGCTGCAAGCAGGCCGACCAGCGGGACCAGATGCCCGAACCATCTTCGTTCGGCTAACCACCAGCCGCTAAGGACGGTTCCTGTCCCGATCAGAAGTACGGGCAACGAAAAAAGATGAACAGCAACCGTCGGGACAGGCAGCTTTTCCGCCCAAGCCAATGCTTGATCGAGAAAAGACGTCGCCTGACCATGCAGACGAATCAGATTATCGGACGATGGAATCAGTACCGCGGTACCGACCAGGAAAGACAGCGGTAAAATCACCCATTCTATCCACCCGCCAAGAAGAATGTTCAATAATGGCGACCACAACGAAACTTCCGTCTGTTGCGCCAGCTGCAACACAAGACTTGTCATGATTTGAGCCCAGAGGCTGATCAGCAGCCAGTTCCAAGGACGTTTGATTTTTTCCCACATCTTACGGGACAGGAGCAGAAAAATCGTCAGTCCGACAGTCAGTTGAAATCCGACATCATACAAAGATGTATACGAAATCGCCAATTGAAGCGCACCAATCAAACTGACGACCCACAAAGGATCCGGCCGCCGGTTGATCCGGTGACAAAACAGCAACACCATCGCGACACAGACCGCCCGTGTGACCGGGGCACTCCATTCTGTCAACCATCCATATAACGGCAAAGTCAACAATAGAAATTCAAATCTCCGCTCCCGCGTCAACCGCAGTTTTTTTAAGAACCACAAGACCGTCAAAATTAAAAAGGCAATATGTGAACCGGAGATGACGATTGCATGCAAGAGTCCGAACTTTTTAAAGCGTTCCATCGTCATCTGATCCATTAAGCGGTCTTCGCCTAACACTAAAGCTTCCACATACAACGCTTGTTTGACCGGAAGTTGTTCAATCCGTGTCATCCACTGCTGGCGAATCCGCCGCCCGTTCGCTCCCAATCCGGGAGTTTCGGTGCATTTGCCCCATTTCACGACCTCATATTTCCCCCGTAACTGTTCGGTGCGCATCCAACGGGCTTCATCAAATCCGCCCAGATTCACTCTCGGCAACACCGGCCGTTCTTCCAACTCGACTTCACAGCGTTGTCCGATCCGTTCATAGTCGCTCTCTGTTTTTTCATCCAATGTGGCGGCGACAACGATTTGTTGATTATGGGATTTTGCGAGATACCGGATTCGGTCCCCGTTCTGTTTCGCGTCCAGAATATCGATGACTGTGATCGGTGCAAGCGGCTGTTCTGTCGGCATACTCAGTAAAAACACGACCGTCAGTCCTAAAAGTGACAAAACAGAATACCTCGACATCGACCAGGACTTTAGTATAAGAATCATTGAACAGATTGCAACCAGCCACAGAGATTCCTTTAAGGCAATAAGTCCGATCATAAAAAACAACGGAAACAGCGGCATCAGTAGACAATGAGATATGCTTTCAGATTTTCAAGTGTCTTTGGTCCGAAACCTTCTACATCTCCAAGATTTTCATACGTTGCAAAACCGCCTTTTTCTTCCCGGTATTGTAGAATCGCACCGGCTTTAGCAGGACCGATTCCCGGCACTTCCAGCAGCTGTTCTTCTGTCGCTGCGTTTAAATCGAGCAGTCCTTTCGGAATTTCTGCCTGTTCAGAAGTTTCCGGTGCCGCCTTCTTGGATGACTTGGCCTTTTTTCTAGTCGGAACAATCACTTCCTGACCGTCAATTAAACGTGCTGCTAGATTAAGTTGTTTGATGTCCGCTTCCGCCGTCACTTCCGCTCGTTTAATGGCATCTTGAACGCGATCACCGAGTCGAAAACTGTATGGACCGGGCCGCTTGACCGCCCCTTTGATATCAACCATGATTTTTTTCTGGACGAGCGTCTGATCCGCCGAACGGTCTTCTGCCTGTGCTTCCTGTTCTCGTTCAACGACTGCCGGTTTTTCAACCAATGCTTCGTTCGAACATGAAGGCAGCGGAACAAATAAGACAACGAGCAGTAAGAGAACAACCGTGATCGTTGCTACTTGCTGTAAACGTGGAATCGTCATCCATATCCCTCCTGTCCCTTCGACTGTATCAATCTTTCCGTCGCTTCTGAACAGGACTAATCTTCATTATCCGGTGACGTGCCTCTCCTGACCGCCTTTATTCTTCCCTTTGATTCAATCATCCATCGGTTCACCCGAAAACAACGTCAAAAAAACCATCAACATGAGATTCGTTGATGGTTAGAGACCTTTATATTTTTTCAGCAACGAAAAAAATACGTTCGGCTGTTTCAGTTGGTGCATCGGATTTAAAATCACCGGTTACGGCACATACACGAAAACCTGCTTCGCGCAACCAAGTGATATATTGTTCCGGCGGATATGTCCGTTGATGATGTGTCTCGTCGACACGATCGTACCGGCCGTCCTCGCCTTCAATAAAGAAGGTCAGTTCATGAACAACCGATAACGGTTCTTCACCGGGATCTGCGAACCAGATATACGAACTTTGCTCGGCATGGGTGGCGTATGTTTTCCCGTTAAATAACGTCTCCATTTTATACGGGGAATGAACATCAAACAACAACTTTCCACCGTCCGTCAACAAACGTGCTGCACTGTCGAACGTCTCTTTGACATCTGCTTCCGTCTGCAAGTAATTCAAGGAATCACATAAAATCGTTATCGCATCCACCGGTTCCGGCAATTCCAGTTCCCGCATGTCCTGTACCCAAAAATCAACGTGCCGATTGGTCTCCATTGCTTTTTCTTGGGCAATTTCAAGCATCTCTTCCGATAAGTCGACACCGGTGACTTCATAATGGTCAGCCAGTAACAAGGTTGCCGTTCCGGTTCCGCAACCGATATCCGCAATTCGCTTGCCGGGCTCGACCTGTTCAAGTACCCACGCGACCCATTCGGGATACGGGACGTCTTGCATCAGTTCGTCATAGACATACGCAAACTGTTCGTACGCCATTAGTCAATCTCGACTTCGACTTTAGGAGCATCTGCCCAGAGCTTCTCAAGGTTGTAGTAATCACGGTCATCACGGTGGAAGACATGAACGACAACGTTCTCAAGATCTGCGAGGACCCAGCGTGCCGCGTCCATTCCTTCTAGTCGTTTGATCGGTAATTCATTTTTGTGCGCGACTTCTTTCACTTCACGCGCGATGGCTTGCACTTGTTTTTCCGAGTTCCCTTCACAAATTACGAAGTAATCCGCGATCGGTGAAATGCTCGACATGTCGAGTACGACGATGTCCTCGGCACGCTTATCATCAATTGCATTTACGATTAATTTTAATTCTTGTTCGACTGTCATAGGACGGTCCCCTTTCGTTTTTCCGGCACGAACGCATTATACGTCTTAATCGTCAACGGAAAAATCACTGTTTGTTTTTTGCATAAAAATGAAATCGTCTGAACAAGTGTCGCGATGACAGCTTGCGTCAAATCTTCCTGCGCGATTTGCCGAAGCTGTTCGACACCCGGATAATGACGATTCGGTTCAATCGCATCTGCGACAAAAATGACTTGATCGAGCAGCGGCATGTTCGGAGCACCCGTCGTATGGTTGGCGATGGCTTGATAAATATCAGCGTCTTCCACCCCGAGTTCCCGCTTGACGAGTTCTGCCCCGACCGGTGCATGCAATAATTCTTCATCATAATTGAGTAATTCATCCAGTCCAAGTTCCACTGCTACACGTTGCATCTCGGACACATTCCGATATTTCGCATAATCGTGCAGCATGGCTGCCAAAGCAGCCTTGTCTTCTTGAACTCCGTATTGTCGTGCCATTTGAATGGCGGTCTCGACGACACCGAGTGTATGGATGAAACGTTTTTCAGGCAATGTTTCCTTAATGATTCGTTTCGCTTCTTCAAGTCGCATAGAGGTTCCACTCCTCGATTAATTGTCGGACCGGTTCCGGAACGAGATAACGAATACTGCGTCCTCTCGCCACCCGTTGCCGGATATCGGTCGAAGAGACTTCAAGCAACGGCATATCGACTGCTGTGACACGCGCACCTTCCGGAATCAGATAACGACTGCCCGGACGTGCGACTGCCCCGAACTCGATTTCCTTGTACAACTCTTCCGACCGGTGCCATGTCCCTAAACTGACTAATGAATCCGCACCAATCAGGAAAAAGAATGCATGCTCGGGATAACGTCTCTTCAGTTCCCGGATTGTATCAAACGTGTACGATTTCGTTTCCCGTTCGAACTCAATCTCCGATACTGAAAAATCCTGATTGTCCCGGACGGCTGCTCGGACAAGTTCCAGACGTTTCGCCGCACTCGTCACGGTCGATTGTTTGTGCGGAGGCAGTTTTGCCGGCAAAAACCAGACCGCATCCAGTTGAAGTTGCTCTTTCGCTTGTTCGGCAATCAGCAGATGACCGATATGGGGTGGATCAAACGTTCCGCCCATCAAACCGATCTTCATCGCGGTAATTGAAGTGTCTTATTCTCTTTCGATTCCTTGTAGAGAACGATGACTTTTCCGATGACTTGAACGAGTTCTGCATTCGTTCCGTCAACGAGCTCAGCCGCGACATCTTTCGGAGCGTCGGCACAGTTTTGAAGCACTTGTACTTTCAAAAGTTCACGTTTTTCGAGTGCATCCATCAAGTCTGCACACATCGCTTCACCAACACCGTTTTTTCCGACTTGGAAAATCGGGCTTAAGTCGTGAGCCGTTGCGCGTAAATACCGTTTTTGTTTACCTGTTAACATATTATGATTCCTCCAATTGCTTTCTAATCACCTGCTCGCCGAGAGCGATGTCAGGTTTATGACCGGTGAAGCGTTCAAATGCTTCAGCCGCTTGTAGTACAAACATTAAAACACCATCAAGTGTATCAAGCCTGTTTGCGGTCGCTTCCCGCAAAAGACGGGTCGGGGTCGGTCGATAAATAATATCACAAATCAAGGCTGTCGTCGCTGTCAATTCAATTGGTGTCTGATCGATGGCAGGAGCCATTCCGACAGAAGTCGTATTGATGATGACATCATATGGCGTCAAATCAAGCGTCCTTGACCACGGAACAGCAGATTGTCCGAATTCAGCAGCCACCTGTTCAGCCGTCTGATTCGTTCGGTTCATGACCGTGACGTGACCGGGAAGCATCGGAATGATTCCGCGGGCCGCTCCCCCGGCACCAATCACTAAACTGTTTTTCGCATGCGTTCGCGTAGCCAGAGCACGGGCAAACCCGGTGCCGTCTGTATTCGCACCGACCAGTTCATCTCCGTCCCAATACACGGTATTGACGGCACCGGCGCGTACTGCTGCCGGTTCCAGACGGTCGAGAAAAGGAATGATGGCCGACTTATGCGGAATCGTCACATTGATTCCGTCAAACTGGCGTGCTCTTACCTGCTGAACGAATGTTTCCAATTGATCCGCTTCAACTTCTACCATGGTATAACAACCGAAAAGCCCAGCCGCCTTCAGCCATGTTTCGTGCAACATGGGTGAAAGTGAATGGGCAATCGGATGACCGATGACAGCAAATTGCATCAGACAAGCGCCTCACGTAATGAGACAGCAACACCTTTTGGTGCATAGGCAGCAACTCGTCCGCCTTTTCCGTGAACTGCCACCCAACCGAGTCCACTGAAAACGATATCCGTTTTCATGTTGTCGCGTAGACTGAACTCGTGTCGAACGAGCGGCGGAAGCATCTCAAGCGTCTTCTCATTCGGCGGTGATAACAATTCTCCGTTATGATTCGCATACAGATCGTCTGCTTTGTCGAGCTTCGTCCGGTGTACTTTTAAGTCATTTGACATATAGATGACGAATGACCGTTTGTTGCCTTCCATGTAGTCAAGACGTGCCAGACCACCGAAGAACAACGTTTGTTGCGGATGAATTTGGAAGACTTGCGGCTTGATTTCTTTTTTCGGCGTAATCAATTTCAAGTCTCTTGCATCCACATAATGTGCCATTTGGTGATGATTGATGATTCCCGGTGTGTCGTACAGATTACAGTTATCATCGAGCGGGATATCAATCAAATCAAGTGTCGTTCCCGGGAAGTGGCTGACTGTGATGACAGCTTCTTCTTCTTCACCGAAACGTTTGATGACTTGGTTAATCAATGTCGATTTACCGACGTTCGTACAGCCGACGACGTAAACGTCGCGTCCTTTACGGTAATAATCGATTTTTTCCGCCAACTCATCCACACCGTGTCCTTTTTTCGCACTGATCAGATGGACATCGACCGGACGCAGACCAAGTTCTTTTGATGTTTGGCGCATCCAGTTCATCAGACGATTCGGATTAAGTGATTTCGGGAGCAGGTCGGCTTTATTTCCGACGAGCAACACATCATTTTTTCCGACAAACCGGTGTAATCCAGGTAACCAACTTCCGTTAAAATCAAAAATATCGACAATTTTAACGACTAATGCATCTTTTTGACCGATTCCATCTAAGATTTTGACAAAATCATCGTCCGTTAATGCGACGTCTTGAATTTGGTTGTAATGTTTTAGTTTAAAACAACGTTGGCAAATGACCATTTCACGGTCAAGTGCAGATTTAGGCGCATAACCAGGTGCTTTTGGATCCTCTGTTTGGATCGCGACACCACAGCCTGCGCAATTGATTTCTTCCATGTGTGTGTTGAGCCGCATCGGGACTTTCCCTTCTCTATTCAACGTAGCGCCCTGCACGCCACTCCAAGAGCGTAACTTCCGACCTTTCGCCGTACATGTTGCGACTGCTGCCTATCCTTTCATCTACCGGTATGACAGGGTCATTGCTGCTTATCTTGACGAAGCGTTTCAATCGGGTGTTTTAACGCTGCCGGATCTTCTTTGACACGTTGCGTCAATTTGTAGATGCCTTTGCGTTTCATCCGACGGAAAATCAACCGTTCCATCAAGCGATTAAATTTTGTGACGACACCGTCTGTCTTGACGACGGGTTGCACGTGGATGACTTCGATACCTACTGAATTTGCGCCTAACACATCTGTAAACAGTTGATCTCCAAGGAAGACAACTTCCTTCGCGTGATAACCAAATTCCGTCAACGCGCGTTTAAAGCCGATCGGTAACGGTTTACGTGCCGGTGCAATATAATGTAAGCCAAGTGGATCCGCGAATTTCTTGACTCGATCGCCGTTGTTATTCGAGACGATGATGACGTCAAATCCGTATTGGTTATTCACCATATCGAGCCATGACACCAATTCGTCTGGAGCATCGGCAATATTCCAAGCAACAAGTGTATTATCAAGATCCGTCAAAATTGCTTTGACACCGTTTCGTTTTAACATCTCTAAGTCGATATCATAGATCGACGCCACAAAATGTTTTGGATAAAGTCGTTTAAACAAGAATAAAACCTCCAGATAATGGTCTAGCTCTATAGTTAAGTTTAAGAAACAGTTATGTTCTTATCGTTCGATTATAGCACAATCCATTTGATAGAGCGACGACCAAAAGAAAACGAAAGAGCACGTGTCTCTTCCGTTTCGTCATTTCTGTTTAATAATAGCGGATCCATAAATAAAGTTGCGAGATAATCAGCGTCACGATGGTGATCGGCGCTCCGTAAAGCAGGAATCGTCCATACGTAAACTTCTCCCCCTGCCGCGTCGCAAGTCCCGCGACAATGACATTGGCTGACGCCCCGATCAACGTCCCGTTTCCGCCAAGACATGCTCCGAGCGACAACGACCACCAGAGGACGTCGACTTGCTGGCTGTCCGGCGACAATCCGATTCCTGCCGCAACATCGTTGATTAAAGGAATCATCGTCGCCACGAACGGAATATTATCAATCGTTGCACTGGCAACACCCGATAACCAAAGAACAGCTGTTGCCGTCGTCTGGATGTCTCCGCCTGTCAACGTAATCGTTTTCTCCGCCAGGAAACGGATGATTCCGACTTCCTGAATTCCGCCTACGAGAATAAACAGTCCGGCGAAGAAAAAGATTGTCGTCCATTCGACCCGGGCAAATACTTCTTCCAATTGATGGTTGTTTTCAATCGTCAGCAGCATCAAGACGGTTGCGCCGAGAATCGCAATCGCCGGTGCTTCGAGATGAAGACCGATTCGACTGAGCAACGGATGGATGACGAATAAGACGATCGTACTGACTAAGACAATACTGCTGCGCATGACCAGCTTCCGGCTGATGATGTAGCTGTTTTCGTCAATTTCCATTAATTTTTGCTGATCCTCCGGTTCCACGTGCAAATGTTTTCGAAAGACCAGGTACAAAATACCGATCGTCACGACGGTGATCAGCACGATCACTGGTGCAAGATTCAACAAAAAAGCATTGAACGTCAAATGCGGATTGGCTGCTCCGATCATGATGTTCGGGGGATCACCAATTAATGTTGCTGTTCCGCCGATGTTGGCAAATAAAACTTCCGCGAGTAAAAACGGGAACGGTTTGATTTTTAAGACTTTCGTAATCGAAAACGTGATGGGAACAATCAACAGAACTGTCGTGACATTGTCTAAAAAGGCAGATCCGAGTGCCGTCAATCCGGACAGTAAAATCAGGATTTTCACGGGATCTCCCTTTGTTTTCTTCGCCGCCCGAATCGCGATGTATTCAAACAGGCCCGATTGGTTGGCAATCGTCACTAAAATCATCATCCCGATCAATAAGACGATCGTTCCCCATTCGACGTATTCAAACAAGGCAGATTCCAAACGGACGATTCCGAATATCACCATTGCCAGTGCACCTAACAGGGCGACGATCGCTCGGCTGATTTTTTCACTGATGATCAAAGCATAGGTCACTAAAAAAATGAATAAGGCCCCGTAAATTTGAAGCGACGAACCCGACGCTCCCGTAAATAATAAAACCTGCATGACAGTTTCCTCCTAAGCATGACGAAACGCTCCCTTCGTGACGGGAGCGTCTTCATTCATGAATTCCAATAACCGATGCGTTGTCCCATTAAAACAGGACCTTTTATGTTCGGTTCTAACGTCATCGCATCTTTCGGGCAAATCAAAACGACTGTTGAACCAAATGAGAAATAGCCGAACTCGTCACCGCGTCTGACTTCCCGGTCTGGATTCGTCTGAACGATGGTGTTGACGTTCAAAGCACCGACCATGACATGCTCCAGTGCGTGTTTCCCGTGTGTGATGCGGGTGACCCGGCGATAGTTTCGCGTCAGCGGCCGTTTTCCGTATTCAAGTCCGAGATCATTGACCGGTGCCGAATCACGGCCGAGTGTATAGCTCGTCCGAACGGTTCCGTCGATTGGTACATGCACCCGGTGATAGTTCTGTGGACTGAGGTAAAAAATCAATACCTTTCCTCCGATGTAGTGATCGGCTTCATGGTGCGAACCGAGCAACTCAGATACCGAATACGTCTGCCCTTTGACGGTAAAATGACTGTCTTCCGTCAAATCCTCGACAACCGATAAGACGCCGTCACACGGACTGACGACAGCTTGCTCCGACTGGTCAATCGGACGAACGGTTTCCTTTAAATTCCGGACAAACAAATCATGCAGCGTCTTATACGACTCAAGCGGCTGATCCGCCTCCTGCATCTGTAAGTCATACATTTTAACAAACGGTCGAATCAGCGGACGGCTGACCGGACTCATCGCAAAACGCCGCAATTGTTTTGCGACGGCCGGATGACCGTTCAGTTCAAACAGTTGTGTAAAGAACCATTTTTTAATCATTTAAATCACCTGACGACTCTTCCTCGGAATTTTTCACGGCTTTCCCTGCGAAAAATTCTTTATACGCGTCTTCTGTCTGCTCTCCGGATACGCGGCTGACTTCTTTTCCATCTTTGAAATGAACGACAGTCGGTGTGCCTTCGATTCCAAACGTGTCCCAAGCCGACTGTTCGACAGCTAAGTCAATCTGTTCAAATGGAATATCCTGTTTTTCACCGAGTGGTACTAAGTACGGTTTTACTTTTTCACAGTGTACGCATCCTGTCTGATAAAAATACGTATAAAATTCATCACCGGACTTCAGCTTATCCGACACTTGACTCGCAGTTAGGTTTCCGTTTTTAGAGGCGGTATCCTCTCGATCCGTAAACAGTAACATCGTCGCCCCGATTAAGACGATCAGCGCAATCACACCAGCCGTAATCCAATTAGCTTTCGATTGCGGTTTTTTGGTTGATTTCACACGGTTAGATTTCTTTGACACAGTATCCCTCCGTCATTTTGGCAACAGCCATTTTTTCTGAATCATTATAGCATGCCCCTCTGCAAGAATCGTATCGATTTGCAAAGCGTCATCAATCAGTAACAGATCGGCACGTTCACCTGGTTGGATGTTCCCTCCGGAAATACCATAGGCCTCGGCGACGTTTGACGTGACCGTCTGAATCGCGTCCTTGAAATGCACGCCATGCTTCACTGCTTCACGGACCGCATCCAACATCGAGGTCGGTTTTCCGGTTTCAAGACGAAGCAGTTTCCCGCTCTCGTCAAAGGCAGGCAGGCTTGCACCGGCGTCACTGGACATCGTAATCCGGGTCAAAGGAATACCGGCAGCAAGAGCACGGTGAAGCGCCTGTCCTGCTGGAATTTCCCCTTCTTTAATGAATGCTTCCGTCGTACAGGTCGTAAAATCAATACGCCCGCCTTGTTTCGCCCAACGTAAGCCGGCTTCAAAAACCCGTTCACTACGGTTGATGTGCGTTGGCAAAAATTGGGTAATCGGAATATCCGTCATTTCGACTACTTCTTCGAGCAGAGCAAGGGCGCGTTTCCCGTCGCCGATATGGACATTCATCGTTCCCCGCACTCCTTTTAAGAGACCGGCAATCCGTGCTTGCGAAGCAAGACGTGACAACTCATGGACCGTCGGTTGGGTGGAACGATGATCATTGATCGCAATCTCACCAATTCCGATGACTTCGTTAATCAACAGAATATCTTCAGCAATCGACGGCGTAATCGAAACCGGCGGGACGGCGTAACTGCCTGACAAGAGAAAAGAACGGATTCCTTGGCTCGTATAGCCCCGCAAGTGTGCGAGCAAATCGATTCCTGTTCGTGTCCAGCCATCTGTTCCAAGCAATCCGACGACGGTCGTGACACCTGCTTCGAGAAAATCAGCGGCCGAAAGCGGAGGTGTCCGTGTTGCAAAACCACCTTCCCCGCCCCCGCCGATTGGATGGACGTGTCCATCGAGCAGACCCGGGATCAGTTGTTTCCCCGTCCCGTCAATCGTCTGAGTAATCAGCCGTTCATCCACCGTATAGGAACCGATGGCAAGAATCTTCCCCGCACCAATCAGTACATCCGTCGCTTCACCGGCTACTGTCACATTTTTAAGTATTATCATCACTTGCCTCCCAAATCATAAAAAGCGAGCCTATCGTCCAAATGACGATATCTCGCTTTTACCTTATTCTGCCTTTGTCCCTTGACCAAGACCAAGATCTTCATTGACTGCATCAAGTGCGAAGACGACAAGTGAAGTCACGACTGACATAGCTGTCGCGAATCCGAAGTTATACGTGACTGCATCGACCGCTGATACGATGAACACGGCTGTGTTCACGAGTAAGAACGACCAGAAGAATGTAACGAGAAAACGCATTCTTCCCCCTCCATTTCTTAACTTACTTTTTAATGTCCTACGTTTCGTAGTATATCATTTTTTAAGGGAACGGACAGCTTTTCTCCGATTTTTTTAAACGCTTTCCCGAATTCAAAAAGCAGACAATTTTAGATATTTTTCGATGGATTATGCTACAGTAAGCGTAATGAATCCAGAGTGGAGTGAGTATCCCATGCAACGTCATCTGATCGCCATCGATTTGGACGGCACATTATTACGCGACGACAAAACCATCAGTCAGGCCAACTTACACGCATTGAGAACGGCACGCGAGAACGGCCACGAAGTCGTCATCGCCACCGGACGTCCTTTCCGGCACGCGAAACGCTATTACGATGAACTCGGATTGACGACACCGATCGTCAATTTTAACGGCGGACTGGTTCACCATCCGCATGATCCACATTTTGAAGTCAGCCATCATCCGATTCCGCTGAAAACCGTCCAGCACATCCTGGAGTCGGTATCGGACTCGAAAACACAAAATATCGTGTGTGAGGTGACCGATCATGTTTACTTCCAAAATGATCCGGTCGGAATTTATGAATTCTATACAGATCATGCTTTATCCGTAACGACCGGCGATTTACGAAAGGTTCTGCAACACGAACCGACATCGCTCCTAATTCATGCGAAAGGTGAACATGTCCAGGACATTCGGTCCGAACTTTCAAGCATTCATGCGGAAACGGTCTTGAACCGTCAATGGGTCAAACCGGAATATATGGTCGAGGTCATGCGAAAAGGGACGAGTAAAGCAATCGGCTTACACCAAATTTCACGTCATCTCGGAATCGAACAAAAACAGATCATTGCTTTCGGAGATGAAGAAAACGACTTGGAAATGCTCGAGTACGTCGGGCATGGTGTCGCGATGAGCAACGCCATCGGAGCACTGAAACTGGTTGCCAACGGTACGACGAAATCGAACCAGGAAGACGGAATCGCTTATTACCTGAAACATGTGCTCGGCCTGATTTAATCTCATGAACAAAGCCGGCTTCTCTGTCCATCAGACAGAAAAGCCGGCTTTGTTGTTTCACCTTACCCTTTACGGAAGTAACCGACGACAGAGTCTGTCGCGACGACGTTGATGAACACCGTTTCGTCCGCATCGCGGCAAATCCGTTCAATATCGCGCAACTCATGCCGTTCGATGACCATCATCAGCGTCGACTTCTCAGCCCGTGAGTACGTCCCGATGGCCGGCATCTGAGTAATTCCGCGAATGATGTGTTGATGAAGTGCCGTCGTGATATCGTCGGCATGATTCGTAATGATGAAAATCGTCAACCGTTGATTGCTTGTATGAATTTCATCGACGACTTTCGACGTGACATAAATGAAGACAATCGTATACAGTGCCGTCGACCAACCAAACAATGCTCCTGCAAGGATTGCAATCAAAAAGTTCAATACAAACAGGTATAATCCCACGCTCCGGTCGGAGAAACGGGCAAAAATCAATGCCACGATATCAAAACCACCCGTAGATGCCCCGAATTTAATCGTAATTCCGGTTCCGATTGCCAGTAAGACCCCACCAAATACGGCATTGAGCGTTTGATCACCCGGAATAACAGCATACTGAGGAATAAGTCCGATAAAAATCGTTGTCGCCAAAACCGATATCAGTGTAATGATGGTAAAACTGCGTCCGAGCATGATCCATGCTAAAACAATCAATGGCAGATTCAAGACTAAAAACCAGACGTTTTCCCCGAAAGCAAACGCCGTCCCTTGTAACACCTGCGTTAAAATCTGGGCAAGTCCCGTAAATCCTGTCGAGTAAACACCACTTGGAATCAAGAACCAGTTCATCGCTACTGCGATGACGAACCCGCCAATCGAGGCGACAATCACTTTTAGCATACTTTCCTTTACAACCGCTGTCACACCTTGTTCTCCTCTCATTCGTAAACTATCTTGGAACACTTTAGCACATAACAAATGTGTCCGGATAGTCAAGATGATGAAAGAATTACATTTCTTTTTTTGGTAACGCTCTCATTTTCAGAAGTTGAACACATTCTTCCTCAGATGAAAAAAAGGGGCAGATTTGACATCCGCCCCCTTTTGTTTTATATCCGGTAAAAATCCGTCTTTTTTCGGGTTTTCTTAAACAGTCATCGAAGCTGGAATGGTAACCGTACCTTCTGCCGGGACTTCAACCGGTTCACCGTGAAGCTGTAACGTAAAGGCTTCACCTACGTTTTGTTCAATGCACACTTCGTTCTGCTTGACCTGAACGAGAATGTGATGTCCACGCCATTGCATCCGGAACGAATAACTCGTCCAGCCCTTTGGCAACATCGGCTTGAAGGACAATGTCCCCTGCTCGACACGCAGTCCGGCAAATCCGTGAACGATTGACATCCAGGATCCGACCATCGACGTGATGTGGAGACCATCTTCCGTATCGTTGTTATAGTTATCAAGATCGAGCCGTGCCGAACGTTGATAGAGTTCCATCGCTTTTTCTTCATAACCGACTTCAGCCGCAATGATCGAATAGATACAAGGTGAAAGTGATGATTCATGGACCGTCCGCGGCTCATAAAAATCAAAGTTTTTCTTCTTCTCTTCGATCGAGAAACGATCCGTCAGGAAATAGAGTCCTTGCAGAACATCAGCCTGTTTGATGAAGACAGAACGCAGAACACGGTCCCACGACCAATTTTGGTTTAATGGTAGGTGTTTTGGATCAAGATCCGCGACCATAATCTGTTCCTTATCCATGAAACCGTCTTGCTGCATGAATACATCCGGAACAGAATCGTCTTTCGGATAATACATTTTCTGATCAATCTCGGCCCAGTGAGCTAATTCTTCTTCCGTGAGAGCCAATTGATGCATCAATTCTTCGAGGCGTGCCGGTTCTTCCTGCTCCAGGTGACGATAGACGGTCTGCGCATACTCGAGACACCAGGCAGCCATTAAGTTCGTATACCAGTTGTTATTGACGTTATTTTCGTATTCATTTGGTCCAGTGACACCAAGAATCATATAAACATCTTTATGCGGGACATAGTTGACGCGACTCGCCCAGTAACGTGCGATTTCAACGAGCACTTCAAAGCCGTATTGTCCGAGGTAAGAGGTATCTCCTGTGTAGTTCGTATAGTTATAAATCGCATGGGCAATCGCACCGTTCCGGTGAATTTCTTCATGCGTAATTTCCCACTCATTGTGGCACTCTTCCCCGTTCATCGTCACCATCGGATATAAAGCACCCTTCATTCCGACATTTTTATCCGCATTTTCTTTTGCTTGTGGGAGTTGGTTATGACGGTACTTCAACAAATTCCAGGCAACCTCCGGCTTCGATGTCGCAAGATAGAAGTTCAGGCAATATGCTTCTGTATCCCAGTAAGTCGCCCCACCGTATTTTTCTCCCGTAAATCCTTTTGGCCCAATGTTCAGGCGGGAATCTTCGCCTGTGTACGTCTGGAACATATGGAAAATGTTAAAACGAATTCCCTGTTGGGCTTCGATATCCCCTTCAATCTTCACGTCCGCTTCTTCCCAATGCTTCAACCAGGCCGCTTCATGTGCTGCAAGCACATTGTCAAATCCGCTCTCAAAAGCGTCATTCACGCGTTTCATCGCCTGTGCCAGCAAGTCTTCAATCTCATAATCACGATTCGTGACGAGGGCCACTAACTTTTCAGCCGTCACTGCTTCGCCGGCCGGTACCTGTTTCGTGAAACGATTGGCGACATATTGTAATGTACTTTCAAGCACTTCGCATCTCGCACCTTCGACATCGGTAATCATCGCCGCCGTGACATGCCAGTCCAACTTCTTCGTTTTTGACGTGACGTAAGCAAACCGTTCTTCCACGCCGTGCTCGACCGGAAGCCAGAATTTCTCGTCATAGTTAGAATCTTCGTTTTCGACGTCGGCGTCGAGATAGGATTCTATGACGACTTCCGCATCAAAGTTGACCGGTGTGACCGTGTAACGAAGTGCAGCTAATTCCTTATCAACGATCGAGAAGAAGCGTTTCGACTCAATTTTCGTTTCCTCGATTCCGTTTCGGATCAGCATCGTCCGTGTCAGAACACCGTGTTGCATGTCGAGTTCCCGTTTAAAATCGACGACTTCCCACTCGTTTAAATCGACATTCTTGCCATTGATCGAAACACGAAGTCCCATGATGTTGACGGCATTCAAGACTTTGGCGAAATATTCCGGATAGCCGTTTTTCCACCAGCCGACCCGTGTTTTATCCGGGTAGTAGACGCCCGCGACGTACATCCCTTGATGCGTGTCTCCCGAGTAGTCTTCTTCAAAATTTCCGCGCATTCCCATATGACCGTTTCCGATCGCTGTCATCGATTCAGCAAGCCGGTTGTCTTCCGGATGAAAACCCTGCTCCGTAATTTTCCATTCATTGATATCAAACAATCGTTTCATGATTAGTCGCTCCCTTATTCTTAATCACATCGATGCTTAGGCATCTTTTTGTAAGCGTTTTAATTTTCTCTACATTCTTTATTCTACACATAATCATCGTTAATGCAATCGTTTGCACGAAAATAAAAATCTTTTTCCATCCGTCCTGTCTTTTTGGATCACGGAGAGCTTTCTTGTCTTTTTCCGCACAAGAAAATACCACTTGCCGCGAACGGACAAGTGGTGTTTTCTTGAATAACATTCATTTTATTTTGCCGTGCCGCCGCAAGATTGACGAACAACTAGAAAATGAGGAACGATGACACGTTTTCCATAAGGTGTCGCCTCTTCGTTCATTTGTTCGATTAGACAGTTTGTTGCTTCAAATCCTAAACCGAAGATGTTAATTTCAACGGAGGTCAACGGCGGACTGGAAAATTCTGCGATGAACAGATTGTTGAAACTGACGACAGCCATCTGATCGGGTACGCTAATTTCCATCTCATTTAACGTACTCATGACACCAAGCGCCATCATATCATCACTGACGACGACAGCCGTCGGCGGGTGCTCAAGCGACATCAATCGTTTGACGGCGTCTGCTCCTCCGGTCGTCATGAACGGTGCACTGACGATATATGATTCGTTGATCGGAAGACCTTCCTCCATCAAAGCTGTCTTGTATCCACCGACCCGTTCCTGAGTGACGGCTAAATCCTGGGATCCCCCGACAAACGCGATGCACTCATGTCCAAGTTGATGTAAATATTTCGTGACTTCGCGCCCCGCAAGATAGTTGTCGGTATCGACATAAGTGACATGTGAGGAGTCACTGAATGGTTTCCCGACAACGACGAACGGAAACTTTGAATCCTGTAAAAACTGAACGACCTTATCATCTGTCCGGGAATACAAGACCACGACACCGTCGACCCGACGACCCTGAACCATCGAGACGACACCTTCGTAGACTTCTTCTTCCGAAACCCCTGTCGTCATATACAACGAATAACCGTTTTGATGTGCTTTTGTGCTGATTCCGCGAATTACTTCCGAGAAAAATGGATTTTGCAGTGTTTTTGTTGCTGCACTGGGCATGACAAGACCGATGGCCTGAGTCGTTCGATTGGCAAGACTCCGGGCATGGACGTTCGGATAGTAGCCGAGTTCCTCCATCGCCTGACGGACACGTTCTTTTGTTTTTTGACTGATGCGCGGACTGTTGGCAATTACACGTGAGACCGTAGACGGTGCAACGTTCGCTTCTCTTGCGACATCCTTGATTGTTACTTGCATCCCTTTCACCTCATCATTTCCCTACAAATGTATTTTAGTGTGTTTCCTTTGTCCGATTGATCCGTCGTCGATGGACGAATAAAATGATTAAGGCAAGGATCGGAGCGATTGAGCCGATCGCAACGAGCGACATCCAGTTGACCTGCGAATGTTCCACGACATATCCATTGGCACTGCCCGCATCAAGCGTTACTTCATAGGCATCTCCGTCTTGACGTACGACGTCAGAGAACAATAGCCCCCGCAGACGTTGATCGTCACCGATTTCTGATGCTTTCACGCGCAATGTCGTTTTCTTTTCCCCTAAATTGATGGCATATAGGACAGACTGATCTTTGACTTTTCGTTCGAAGACCGCCATATGGTCCGTTTTAGCCACCAACCGCTGTTTCCCAGTCTCAAAAGCAGGATAGTTCTTGCGCATCTTGTTTAATGTCTGCACATATTCCTGCATCTTATCGTTTTTATCGAATTCCATCATCATTCGGTTTCCCGGATCTTCTCCACCGGGCATCGCGACTTCTGTTCCCTGGTAGACAATCGGCATGCCGGGTGCTGCATATAAAGCGAATAACGCTAAACGCAATTGTCGTTCCTCATCCGCGGCTCCACCGATTTTCGCTTCCGTAATAAAGCGTTTTAAATCATGATTATCAATAAAGTTCGCTAAGGACATCGCTTTCGGATTAAACGTAGTATCTCGATTATAAACCGAATCTAATTCTTCCGCCGAACCATTTTTCCGGGCAAACTGATCCTTGATTCCGTAGTAAAACGGGAAGTTCGTCACAGAGTCAAATCCCAGTTTCGAATAGATCGCAATCTTACGCGGATCACCGTCAAATACTTCGCCTAATAAAAAGAGATCCGGATGCTCTTTTTTGACGGCCGGGATGAATGTTTTCCAAAAAGCCGGCGGAACATGACGGACCGTATCGAGTCGGTAGCCGTCGATTCCGGTCTCATCCACCCAGTAGTTCGCAACGTCAACTAAATACTTGACGACCTCTTTATTTTCCGTATTGAAATCCGGTAAATCAAACAGCCAATTGTTCTCGACTTCCGCCTGATTGTTCCAGTTCATGATGGTCTGTTCTTTATGGAACCAGTCCGGTTTTTCTTTTACGAGTGGATGGTTCGGTCCGAGGTGATTGACGACTAAATCGAGCACCACTTTCATATCACGTTTGTGTGCCTCTTTGACTAACGTTTTAAATTCTTCTTTTGTTCCGAAATGCGGATCGATTTCATAATAATCATCCGTCCAATATCCGTGATAGCCGTTTGGCCGGTTCTTAAAAATCGGTGTCAGCCAGATTGATGTAAATCCTTGATCCTTGATATAATCCAGACGCTTTGTGACACCTGCTAAGTCCCCGCCTTGAAACGCTTTTGGATCATCGGGATTTGCCTCTAAGTCATTACTTTTGTCACCGTTTTCAAACCGGTCGACCATGATGAAGTACATTCGTTCCTTTTCCCATCCTGCAGCTTCGCTTGTCTGTGGAAATATTCCGATAGACAAGAGAAGCGGCAAGAGGAGAAGCATCACGCCTCGTCTCATGCCGCTGATTCCCCCTTGATTGATTAACCTTTCGTTCCGCCTGCCGTCAGTCCAGATACGAAGAAACGCTGGAATGCGAAGAACAGAAGAACGATTGGTACTGCTGATAATACGGCACCTGCCGCAAACAATGTGAAGTTATTATCGAATTGCTCTGAAACCATGTTGTACAGTCCAACAGCGAGTGTCTGTTTCTCCGGTGAGCGGAGAACAAGTGACGCCAGGATGAAATCGTTGAACGGTGCCATGAAGTTGAACAAAGCGATAACCGCTACCATTGGTTTTGCAAGTGGAAGAATGATCTGCCAGAAAATCCGAAGATGTCCTGCCCCATCCATCCGCGCCGCTTCATCCAGTTCTTTTGGTATTGTATCAAAATATCCTTTTGCAAGATACGTGTTCATTGGAATCGCTCCCCCTGCATACAGAAGAATCAATGCCAAATGCGTATCAAACAATTGCAACATGTTCAACAGAACGTAAATTGCGATAATGGCAACAAATTGCGGAACCATCTGCAAGACGAGGAACAAGATCAGTGAATTCTTACGTCCGACGAACCGGTAACGTGAAAAGATGTAACCCGTCAACGTAATCAGTGCGACGGAAACGACCATCGTAATGACAGCGATTTTGATCGTATTCAGATACCACATGCCATAATCCGTTTGTGTCGCATCAAATAAATCAAAGTAATGGATCAATGTCGGATTACTCGGGAAGATGTCCGAAGTGATGCTTTTCCCCGGGTTGAGCGATGTGCCGACAACCCAAAGGAGCGGATACACGATAATTATCGAGGCGATCGTCAAAATGAGGTATGACAACGCCATATTGATTCGGTTTTGTTTTCTCATTAGATCATATCCTCATCTTTGAATGATTTTGAACGTTTAAACTGAATGACGGCAATCGTCATGATGAAGAACGACAGCACCAGCGTAATCGCGGCAGCAAATCCGTACTGCGGATTCGAACCAAGTGACAGTTTGTAAATCCAGGAGATCAGGATGTCTGTTCCACCGGCCGATTGACCCGGAACAGCCGGTCCCCCGTTGTTAAAGAGATAGATGATGTTGAAGTTATTGAAGTTGAACGTATATTGCGTAATCAAGATCGGTGCTGTTGCAAACAAGATCATCGGTAATGTAATCAGGCGGAATTTTTCACCTGACGTCGCACCGTCAATCGTTGCCGCTTCATACAAATCTTCTGGAATCGACTGCAGAATCCCTGTCGTCAATGTCATGATATACGGGAAACCGAGCCACCACTGAATACCGATTAAAGCAAGCTTCGTATAAGTCGGATCTGTCATCCACTCGAGCCCGCTGTCAAGTCCGATCGCCGGTAGCAGTGTCGTATTAAAGACACCAAACGTCTCATTGAACATGGAGCGGAAGATGAGGATTGTGATAAATGCCGGTACAGCCCAAGATAAAATCAAAATTGAACGGAAGAACCGTTTTCCTTTTAACCCTTTTTGATTCAACAAGACCGCAAGACCGATCCCGATTGCGATGACACCTGTTGTCGAAGCGACCGTCCAAACGAGTGTCCATCCGAGTACGCTGACGAACGTGTCGCGGAAGATGTCGACCGTAAAGATGTTCAGGAAGTTTTGAATCCCGATCCAGTCGACGAGTTTCGCCGGTGGCGAATTATTGAACTTATAGTTCGTAAAGGCAATCAAAAACGTGAAAATCAAAGGTAAGACGACCGTAAAGACAAGGAGAACCAACGATGGAATCAGCATCGCGTACGGGAATCCGTTATCTCGGAAGTTCCGCAACTGCATTTTCAAAGAAGGAACTTCTAATTCCAAGTCACGGAGCTTACCGATTCGATACGCATCGATAAAGTTCCAAACGTAAATGGAGATACCAAACACAAGCAGAATCAATGCAATGATTCCCTCGACCATCAAGAAGATCGAGTGATCCCCCCTTACGCCTGCTACCTCACCGAGTGTAATCAATCCCCAGATCGCTCCGCGATCTCCGGGACCGTTCCCAGCACCTTTAAAAAACAGTTCGAAGTTAACTAAAAAATACGATAGGACGACGATAAAAAATGTCGCACCCTTTAAAAATTGTTTGTTGTACAGTTGTCCCATCCCTGGAACGATCGATATCGCTGCTGCAATCGTCCGGTGATTCGTTTTTGGCTTTGGTGTTTTCGTGGGTTGTGGTGTCGCAATGGCCGCCATCGTCTGTTCTCCTTTCCAAAGGTCATGTCTGACCTCAGGCTTCTCTTCCAACCATAAAGATAAGGGGGAATCCAAGATCCCCCTTTCTTTAATTCTGTGTCAGTCATTCAGTTGATTATTGATTGTTTGCTTCGATTTGTTGCTTGATTTGTTTCACAGCGTCATCAGCTGATTTTTGTGCATCTTGTTTGTTTGTTGCAACAAGTTGAAGTGCTGCTGCCATTGGGTCCCAAACTTGACCCATTTCAGCGATGTTCGGCATTGGTACACCGTCTTTAGACTGTGCGAAGACGGCTGCTGCCACTTCGTTGTCTTTGATCGTTGCATCTTCTTGAAGCGAAGTGACCGGTGGGATCTCGTTGTATTTCTCAAACATCGCTTTCGCGTTTTCTTCACCCGTTAACGATTTGAGGAATTTTTCTGCCCATTCTTGGTTTTCCGAGTAAGCTGAAACAGCATACGTCTTCACGCCTACGAATGTTTTGATTGCTTCACCGTTTGGAAGCTTCGGAAGTGCTGAAGCACCTAAGTTAATCCCTTTTTCTTTATAGCTTGCGACTGCCCATGGTCCGTTCATGACTGCGACTGCTTTCTTGTCGCCGAACAATTGGTCCATTGCTTGACCACCGCCACCGCCGATCAAACCTTTCGGGAAGAGCCCCTCTTTATACCATTTACCGATGTAATCCATTCCTTCAACTGCACCTTTGTTGTTGAGACCGATGTCAGCAGGATCAAGTTTTCCACCGTTATCTTTAAAGACGTATCCACCGTATCCACCGATTGGACCGTGTGCGAAGTAGAAGTTATCCCATAGTGCGAGGAAACCGTATTTACCGTCTTTTTTCTGCTCTGTTGAGATTTTGTACAGATCATCCATTGAAGCCGGTGCTTCTTTTAACTCATCTTTGTTGAAAAGAAGGATTGGTGTTTCAACTGCTTTAGGATAACCGTAAACTTTACCGTCGAACGTAACAGCTGATTTAGCTGTATCGATGAAAGGTTCGAGTGCTTTTTCACCGTCTTTGAGTTCAGCAATCAACCCTTGGTCAACAACTGTTCCGATTTGGTCATGTGGAAGAAGAATGATATCCGGACCTTTTCCTGCAGGACCGTCAAGAGCGACTTTCTTTTGTTGATCTGTCATTTTAACTTCTTTGACTTCAACTTTGACGCCTTCTTTTTCCTCAAATGCTTTAGCAGCGGCTTTAGTTGTTTCCGCTTTTTCTGTATCTTCCCAGATAACGATTTTCGTTGGTTTTTTACCGCCTTCTGAACTTGTATCAGAAGAACCTGAATCTGTTCCGCCGCCACATGCTGCAAGAGCACCGATTGCCATGACAGATACTGAAAGACCTGCTACTAATTTTTTGATTTCCATGTTCGAAAATTCCTCCCCAAGTTAACGTACGAATGATAAGTTCTGATGCACAACGTTTGCATAAAGGCACAACCATTTTCTCATGATAACAACCGAGCGGTTGTAAGCGTTTTATGAAAACGTTTGCATCACCTTTACATTTTTATTATACAATCTAAAATCCTTTTGACAAGTCCTTTTCTTTAAATATTTCCTTACATTCAAAAAAGATTTTCGAAAAGTATTCTTAAAAATCGTTCGGGCGCATTAGTTAAATGATTTTAAAAAGAAAACGTTTACATTTATCTGATTTGCACAACTAAGTGCAATCGATTGCGCTAATATAGGAGGATTCCCTGTCTCCTCTTGTTTTTTTCTGGAATTCCAATTGACTTTAAGAAAGCGCTTCACTATTCTTAGGTCGAGGACAATTATATTAGAATGCAAGCGATTGCACATAGGGAGTGACCAAAATGCTGAAAGAAGCTGTTTTCCACCGCGCGATGTCACCGTTCGTCTATAAGTATGATGACAAAACCATTCATGTTCGACTGCAGACGAAAAAAAATGACGTCGATCATGTTGATCTTATTTGGGGAGATCCGTACGACTGGCATACCGAAAACCCGGATGATGCCGATTGGAACTTTGATCCGTCCAAATCAAACTATTGGAATACTTTCGAAACCCCTATGAAACGGAGCGGGTCAGATGAGTTATTCGATTATTGGTTCATCGATGTCGTTCCTCCTTTCCGCCGACTTCGTTACGGATTCCGGCTTCACGACGGACATTCGAGTCAAGTCTTTACCGAACGTGGCTGGTTTGATGAAAAGCCGCTAGATGATACCGGATACTACTTCTGTGTTCCTTTTTTAAACAAAGTGGATGTGTTCCATGCTCCGGACTGGGTGAAGGATACAGTATGGTATCAAATCTTCCCCGACCGCTTTGCCAACGGAGATTCGACGAATGATCCGGCCGGTACCCTTCCATGGAATAGTACGGCACCTACAACGACAAATCTGTTCGGCGGTGATTTTCAAGGCGTCATTGATAAAATCGATTACTTAGTGGATCTCGGCATCACAGGCATTTACTTCTGTCCAATTTTCGAAGCCAAGTCCAATCATAAATACGACACGATTGATTATTTGGAAATTGATCCGCAGTTCGGAACTAAAGAAAAGTTTAAGGAAATGGTTGATTTACTGCATGCAAATGGAATTCGCATCATGCTGGATGCCGTCTTTAATCATGCCGGTTTCCACCATAAAGCATTCGCCGACATTCGGGAACACGGCAGCAATTCTTCTTACCGGGATTGGTTCCACCTCCGGAACTTCCCTCTCGTAACCGAGCCGATGCCGAACTATGACACGTTTGCGTTTGTTCCGGAAATGCCGAAGTTCAATACGGAAAATCCGGAAGTAAAAGCATACTTACTTCATGTCGCCCGTTACTGGGTCGAAGAATTCGGGATCGACGGCTGGCGGCTTGATGTTGCCAACGAAGTCGATCATGCCTTCTGGCGTGACTTCCGTTCTGTCGTCAAGGAAGCGGATCCGGAGACGTATATTCTCGGTGAAATTTGGCACGATTCACAGGAATGGTTGCTCGGTGACCAATTTGATGCCGTTATGAACTATCCGTTCACGAATGCTGCACTTAATTTCTTTGCACTCGATAAGACATCTGCTTCCACCTATGCCAATGACATGTCGCATGTCTTATTCTCAAACACGGTCAACGTCAACGAAGTATCGTTTAACTTAATCGGTTCACACGATACGCCGCGTGCCTTGACCCGTGCCGGAAACGACAAAAACAAGATGCGTCTGCTGCTGTTATCCATGCTGACCTTCTCCGGAAGTCCGGTTATCTATTACGGAGATGAAATCGGACTCGACGGTGATCAGGATCCGGGTTGCCGGAAATGTATGCCGTGGAATCCGGAAGAGCAGGATTTGAATCTGTTGATGTACACGAAACATCTGCTTCAGTTACGAAAGCAGCACAGGACACTTGCCAATCACGGACAGATTTCATTCGTCCATGCCGACGATGAAACCAATACCATCGTCATGCGTCGTATGAGTCAGGATGGGACGTATTACGTCTATTTCAATAACTCGAATCATCAGGCGACAATCCCTGCTCCTCAGTCCGGCCAAGGAATGGATCTCTTTTCGAACACACCACTTCCTTCATTAGAAGTGACGCTCGCTCCGTATACAGGAACTATCATTCAAGTGATTTGATTTTCAGACAGACTTTTTGCCCCTCAGCAAAAGTCTGTCTTTTTTCATTTCTGTGACAAACCCGTTAAGGTGTTTGATTTAGGGTAAAGGAAAAAGAAAGGAGGGAAAACTCTCTCATGGAAATATTTCTTTATGCGGGATTGATTCTGATCGGCTTGTTCGTCGTCAGTTATTTCAGCGAACGGTTTCACCTCCCGAGCATTCTTGCCTTTATCCTGATCGGAATCATACTTGGTCTTTATTATGATTTGCCGGAAGAATTAAAACTCGGCGGAGAAGCAGGCATCATCGTCTTGTTTTTCCTGCTCGGTCTGAAGTTTTCGGTCGCTGATTTATTAATCCAGTTTCGCAACATCTGGAAAGCGGGACTGATTGATCTTCTGTTATCGTTTGGCGGCACCTTCCTCTTGACTTTGACCTTCGGATTTTCGGTACCCGAGGCATTTTTAATTGGCTGTGTTCTGTATGCAACAAGTTCGTCGATTTCGGCCCGCCTGCTCGACCGCGAACCGGATAAACACAAAGACGTGAATCGGTTTGTTCTCTCGTTACTTATCTTCGAAGATTTAGCGGCGCCTCTCTTATTAACAAGTGCCCCCTTTGTTCTCGGAACACAAGAGTTCACCTTCGTAAAAGTCGGAACGATTTTTCTTGGATTTATTTTCTTATTCAGTGCTCTGATTTTTTTAACGGTCTTCATCCGTCAAAAATCGAGAGTCGTCGATTCTCTTTACCGTCACCCGGATGCCGGCATCGGAATCATCGGCTTAATTTTGACTTTTTCAGGAATCGGGATCATGTTTGGTTTATCCGAAGTCCTGGGTGCGTTTATCGTCGGGATTTTATTAACGGAAATTAAAGAGACACGTTATTTAAAAAGACTGGTAACGCCTTTCCAAGATTTACTTTTACCCTTGTTTTTCATCTCGTTCGGCATGTCGTTTGAATTGACGGAAGGGCTCCCCTTGGATTGGTTTTTCGTTGCCCTCGTCGTTTGGGGACTTCTTTCTAAATTCCTGGTCGGTTTTTTAGGGGGACGAGCGTTTGGTCTTTCCAACTACCATGCGATTGAGTCCGGATTCTGTTTAGGACCACGCGGAGAATTCTCTATTTTATTCATCACGCTTGCGAGCGGAGCTTTTGTCACATTGACCGGATTGTATATTTTTGTTTCCGCTTTTCTTGGAATCATGCTATTTCGAATCTCAACCGGCCTGACGGATCGTACTCATGCGACTGCTCAAAAGATCAAACAAAAAATCAAGTGAATCATAATAGGACCTTCCGGCAGATTTCCGGAAAGTCCTATTAGTCGTTCACTCTGTCATCAGCGACCGCTGAAAACGGGCGCTTTTTTTTCTAGAAATGCTTGAACCGCTTGCTGGTGATCTTCTGTCTTTCCGGCACGGGATTGATAAATAATTTCCTGAGCCAGCATATCCTCGAGTGTCGATTCGGAACTTGCTGATTGCAACTGTTTGATATATCCGATGACTTTCGTCGGTCGGCTGGCAAGAAGTTTAGCAAAAGAAGCTACTTCCTGTTCGTACTGTCCGGCGTCCACACTTTTTGTCACTAAATGATAGTCGTAGGCTTGTTGCGCGGTAATTGTTTCACCTAATAAGGCAAGCTCGAGTGCTTTAGCTGACCCGATCAACCGGGGTAAGAAGTACGGAGCACCGGCATCCGGAACCAGTCCGATATTGATGAAGCCAAGTGATAATTTCGCATCATCGCGTACGATCCGGAAATCACAGGCTAATGTAAGAGAGAGTCCCGCCCCTGCAGCCACTCCATTAATGGCAGCGATGGTCGGCTTTTTCGTCGTTGCCAATGCCCGAATGACAGGATGGTAATATTGTTTTAAGTAGTCCCCGTGGTCCATACCGGGTCGTACGGTTTTTAAATCCTGGCCCGCACAAAATCCGCGCCCGGCCCCCGTCAAAACGATGACCCGAATAGTATCATCTTGATTCGCCTCTTCGATCGACTCCGCTAGTTCGGTTAAAAGTGTTGATGTGAGCGCATTCAGCCGTTCCGGACGTGATAACGTGATGGTCGCAACCTGCTCTTCAACAGCATAAGTGATTTCAGTTTTCATTCCATTCCCCTCCCTTTCAAAAATGAACATCCATTCATTATGATGTATTCGTGATGTTTTATGAAAATCCTTTTAAATACTCTCTTTTTTTATGAAAGCTCACCTTTTGCTCTTTCATTATGAAAATCGAAGGCGTATAGTTTCCAAAAGATACAGAAAGACAATACGTTTTAAGGACTTAAAGGGGAATTAAATTTATGAAAACAGTTAAACAACAATCATTATTCCAAATTACATGGCCGCTATTCATTGAAATCGCGCTTCATATGAGCCTCGGGATCATCGCTACATTGATTCTCAGTTATTATTCTGACAGTGCAGCTGCCGCTGTCGGTGTTTCCAATCAGGTGCTGAACATTTTCATCATCCTGTTTAACATCACATCCGTTGGAGCAACCATCATCATTGGTCAATATTTAGGGGCGAAACGAGTTCAGGATGCCCGCCAGACCGCACGATCTGCTTTTTCCATCAATTTATATATCGGTTTAATCATTTCCGTTCTTGTTGCCTTGTTCGGAAAACAATTACTCGGATTCTTCTCTTTAGAAGGAGAAACACTCGTATATGGCGAAACGTTCTTAAAGATTGTTGGTCTCTTCTTATTCTTGGAAGCCATCTCTCTTACACTCGGTGCCATCTTACGCAGTCACGGTTTTACAAAAAATGCTATGTACGTCACGTTACTGATGAACTTCGTCAGTGCCTTTGGTAATGTCATTGCCGTCCTCGGATTATTCGGTATTCCTGTCCTTGGAGTCGCCGGAGTCGCTTGGTCGATCGTCATTGCCCGGTCTGTCGCCGTCGCTTTACTCTTTTTCGTTGTTTACCGGAAACTTTCTTTACGATTTAAGTTAAAAGATTTGGTACAAATCAATCGACGCGATATTAAAAGTATCATGAACATCGGAATCCCTTCTGCCGGAGAAGGTGTATCGTATCAGTTTTCTCAACTGATCATTACCGGTTTCATCGCAACCATCGGAGAGTCTGCTCTCTCTGCACGCGTTTATGTCTCAAACATCACAATGCTTTGTTTCTTATTCACATTAGCCATCGCACAAGGGACACAATTATTAGTCGCCCGCCAAGTCGGGGCTCAGCAATTCGAAGCAGCACATGCACGTGCTGTAAAAACGCTGAAAATCGCTGTTTTTGCCAGTTTTGCCTCTGCTGTTGCACTGGCATCTGTCGGAACATCCATTCTGTCTATGTTCACATCAAGTCCGGAAATCATCGCCATCGGTATTCCGTTGTTATGGGCGAGTGTCATTCTTGAACCGGGCCGTGCCATGAATATCGTTCTGATGGGAACACTAAAATCAGCCGGGGACGTCCGTTTCCCTGTCGCAATCGGTATTCTCTCGATGTGGGGAATCGCTGTTGTGCTCAGTTATACACTCGGCTTGCAATATGGACTCGGTTTACTCGGTATCTGGATTGCCTTCTCTGCCGACGAGTGGTTCCGCGGTATCTTTGCCTTAAAACGTTGGAACAGTCGGAAGTGGGCTCAATATGCTGTCGTCAAAGGAGAACAACATGACCACAACGAACGTCGCGAGACTTCTAAAGCAGTCTGACATCCCGTTCGACTTGCTTTCCTATCCTGTTGATGAACAGGATTTATCCGCTCAAAATGTCGCTAGAAAGATTAATTACCCGCTTTCGTCTATTTTTAAAACATTAGTTTTAGAAACAGACGCCCATCAATATGTGTTTGCTGTCATTTCCGGCGAAGAGGAAGTCAGTTTAAAAGCAGTCGCCCGGGCGGTGTCTGCCAAGAAAACACATTTGGTGCCAATGAAAGATTTAAAGCAACTGACGGGGTACATCCGAGGAGGTGTCGCCCCGATTGGTGCGAAAAAACCTTTCCCGGTCCTTTTATCGGATTCGGCTCTGAATCAAGAATTCATCATCATTTCGGCTGGCAAACGCGGTCTGCAGGTCAAACTCGCTCCTGATGATTTTCTCCGCTTCACGAACGGGATTGTCTTCATGAACCGCTGATATCTATCAGTTGTTTATGATATGATGGATAGTATCGAAGAAGTGGCAGGAGGAATCATTTTGTGGAAAGAACGTGTGCGTAACTCTATTCCGAACCTCTTTACGTTCGGAAATTTATACTGTGGTTTTCTTGCCATCGTCATGGCGGCGCGGGGAGATTTTCAAAATGCGACCTTACTGATCGTCATCGCGATGATGCTCGACAGTCTGGATGGTCGGATCGCCCGTATGCTTGGTGTCGCTGGTGATTTCGGAAAAGAACTGGACTCACTCGCTGATGTCGTGACCTTCGGTGTCGCTCCAGCCATGATGGCCTATTACACTTATTTTTATGATTTTGGAGAAATTGGTTTGCTGATTGCGGCGTTGTTCCCTCTGTTTGGTGCATTCCGCCTGGCCCGTTTCAATCTGTCGGCCACTAATGTAGCTTCCGCCTATTTTTCCGGCGTGCCGATTACAGCAGCCGGAGGTATCTTAGCCGTCGTCACCCTGTTCAGCGGCCGTATGAATGATTTAATGGTGCCGCTCGTCTTTACGGCTCTCGCCTTCTTAATGGTAAGCCGAGTCAAAATTCCGAGTTTCAAGGATATTCCGGTACCGCGACATACATTTGTCATCACTTTTACATTGCTGTACGTAACCTACGTCATGATTGCCCGCAGCAACGAGTGGTCGACTTTCTGGTTCGTCGCCGTTCCTCTCTACATCGCCTTTTTGTTATTTTCCTTCATCAAAAAGAAAAAACAGAAAAATCACCAGATCGATTAGCAGACCGGTTCATCCGGTCTGTTTTTTTTAACTAAATTTAGCGAGAATTCTCCCACCTCTAAGCGTACCGGGACGAAGCCAAGCGTAGGTGGGAGATGAATCGCCCGTCTTGGCAAGACTAGAATCGTTTGATACAATCAGTGTGACTAACCAAAAGGACTGATATATCAATGAAAATGGACACAAATAAACATTCAGTCTTTCTTCTGAATTATCACCTTGTCCTAGTAGTGAAATACAGACGCAAAGTGATCGATGACGCCATCTCGGACTTCGCGAGACAGACGTTCGAACGAATCGGTGCATCGTATCACATCACGCTGAACGAGTGGAATCATGACGGCGATCATATCCATGTGCTCTTCAAAGCACACCCAAACACGGAGATGTCAAAGTTTCTGAACGCTTACAAGAGTGCAAGCAGCCGACTGATCAAACGAGACTTTCCGCATATCAAGAAACAACTATGGAAAGAAATGTTTTGGTCTCGAAGTTACTGTCTAGTGACGACCGGAGGTGCGACAAGCGACGTCATCAGACACTATATCGAAAAACAAGGAAAGGAGTGATTGCTTTGCTGAAGGCGTACAAGTTTCGACTCTATCCGACGAAATCCCAACAAGAATATTTCGTGAAGACGTTCGGTTGTGTCCGTTTCGTCTACAATAAGATGCTCGAAGAGCGGATCCGATTGTATGAAGATTCGAAGCTCAATCCTGACGCGAAGCAGAAGCTCCCAACCCCGGCGAAGTACAAGCCCGAATTCCCCTTCCTCAAAGAAGTCGACAGTCTTTCTCTTGCGAACGCTCAGATGGACTTAAACCAGGCGTATCAAAACTTTTTTCGAGATCAGTCTGTCGGGTTTCCGAAATTCAAATCGAAGCACAACGACCGAGCCTCTTACACAACAAACAATCTGAAGGGAAGCATCCGCATCGAAGATCGTAAGGTGAAACTTCCTAAAATCGGTTTTGTGAAGTTGAAACAACATCGTCCGTTTGATGGTGTGATCAAGTCCGCGACGGTCTCGATGACGAAGACGCGGAAATTCTTCATCTCCATCCTTGTCGATCAAGCCGAAGCGCAATTGGTTCCAGCCCAAAATAAAGTAGGAATCGACCTTGGTTTGGAGCACTTCGCCATCCTGACAAATGATGAACGTGTTTCTGAGAAAGTTGACAATCCTCGTTTTCTTCGAAAGTCCGAAGAGCAGATAAAGAAGGCGCAACGCGCTTTGGCCCGCAAGAAGATCGGGAGTAAGAACCGAGAGAAGGCGAGGATCATCCTCGCCAAGAAACATGAAAAGATTGCACATCAACGTCAAGATTTTCTTCATAAGCTTTCGAAACGGATGGTTGACGATAACCAAGTCATCGTCGTCGAGACACTTAAATCGAAGAACATGATGAAGAACCATAAGATCGCCAAATCGATTGGAGATGTCAGTTGGTATGGGTTCGTCCGACAGTTAGAATACAAATGCGCATTCTACGGACGAACACTTATCAAGGCGGATCAATGGTACGCCTCGACCCAAATCTGTTCTTCTTGTGGAGTAAAAGGTGAGAAGAAAACAATCGATGTACGCGAGTGGACATGTACTTGCGGTGCGCATCATGATCGAGATATCAATACAAGTATCAACTTGTTGCGGTTAGCAGACTGAAAACCCTTCAGGGTGGGAACCACCCGATGAGCTTGGCAAATAATCGTAGCTCTTAAAAGTACGGTCTTCCCAAGAAGCTCCCCCTTCAATTTGCGAAGCAAATAAGTGGTGAGTAGTTCACTACCGTAAATTCCACCTCCATTCTGGCTCGACGCCCTTTGCTACGGGTATACTAATATCAGAATAAAAAGAGATGGAGGACGTACTCATGATGGATCGGTTTCAAAAGAAACTCTGGTTATTCTTTACCGTCTGGTTTTTTATCGGACTGATTTTAGTCGGTTTTTCCTTACTTCCGCCTTGGCTGGAATGGGCAAACGCTGTTTTTTTATTTGCATCGGGTTTATATGCCGCGCTTTACCTGTGGGATGTCGTACCGAAAGGACGTTACATTATTCCCGTCATTTTCTTCGGGTCCATCATCATCGAATCGATCGGTGTCCATACCGGCTGGCCGTTCGGTACATATGCCTATGAGGCCGATTTTGGCGTCCTGCTGTTTGGTGTACCGATCACGATCGGTGCTGCCTGGTTGTCTGTCATGGGAGCCAGCCTTGCTTTCTCACGACGATTCCCGATTCGTTTCAACACGGTCATTTTAGTCCCGTTGTTTGCAGTCTGGCTGGATATGGCCATCGACCCGGTGGCTGCCAACGTCAAATCCTATTGGCTCTGGCAGGACGGCGGTTTCTATTATGACATTCCGACACAAAACTTTTTTGGCTGGTATGGAACGGCACTCTTTTTCTCGCTCCTGATCGCCCGGTTTGAACAACAGTCTACCATCACAGCTCTTGAACGGAACAACCAGTATCTTTTTCTGATGCTTCATGCGCTGTTCGGTCTGACAGCAGGTGTCGCAGGACTTTACGGTGTGACACTGATCAGTCTTCTCGCTGGTATTACCTATTGGCTCACACAAGGAGGTGTGCGTTTTGCAAAAAGCAAACAAAAGCAAATGGGCTGAACACACTTTTCATTTCTACGTAAAAGAACGCTTAATCCGAAAGCAGTTTCACCGTGTCCTGTACCGGGCAGATGATTTACCGACACCCGGCTTGATGCTCGCGACGCACGGCTCATGGTGGGATGGCATGATTTTATTTCATTTGGATCAAACAGTCCTGCGTCACGACCCTTACGTCATGATTGATCAGCATGGACTGGAACGGTTTCCTTTTTTCACCCGTCTTGGAGGATTCTCGATCGATCGGAGTTCATTTGGAGAAATCAAGCAAAGTCTGCAGTATGCAAAAGAGCGGTTGGCAGACGGAAGCAGTGTCTGGATGTTCCCTCAAGGGGAGGAACGGCATCAAGAAGAGCGTCCGCTCCAACTCAGCAGCGGGGCGACACATCTTGCCAAAACAGCCCGGTCGATTTCCCTGTTTTCGTTTTATTATTCATTTGGTCACGAACAACAGCCGGACGTCTACATCCGCACCCGGACCATTGAACTGCCTGCTGCGCGTGCTTCGGAACAGTTGCGTTATCTGACGGATGCGATGACCCGGCTGTACGACGATGTCCGGACGGATGCCGTTGAAGAACGCGTTGAATCGTACCGTGTATTGACTACAAGAAAGGAGCCGCTTCCTGTGAAGACGGAACAGTGGTTACGGGCGATCCGTTCATGATCATCGTACTGTTTGCCGTTGCAGCACTTGTTTGTCTCTACACGTTCATTAATCTGTCGTTTTTACCGAAACTAAGCGAACCTGTTCTTCCGCCGAGTCTTGCAATCTGTATTCCGCTACGGAACGAAGAACGGAATGTCGAGAAACTGATTCATTCCCTCCGACAAGCGCTTCATCCGAATATGCACGTCTATTTATACGAAGACCGCTCGACTGACCGGACCCGCGATCTGTTAGTCCGGCTGGTCAGTGATGAAAATCAGTTCACGATCATCGACGGTCTCGACCTACCATCCGGATGGGCCGGGAAAGTCCATGCCTGTCATCAATTGGCACAGGCGACTCATGAAGAATACCTATTGTTCTTAGACGCTGACATCACACTGGCAGCAGACACGGTTCCCCGGCTCTACGCAACGCTTCAAAAAGAACAGGCGGTCTTCTTATCAGGCTTTCCGTCGTTCCCTGTTCCGACTTTTCTCGGAAAGTGTCTCATTCCGATGCAACATGTCTTGATCGCCCAACACCTTCCGATTGCTTTCCGGAAGGTCAAGCATCCCGCCTTTGCAGCAGCAAACGGGATGGTCGTCCTTGTTGAACGGCATGCTTATGAACAAGTCGGCGGACATCAGGCGATTCAAATGGCGCTCGTCGACGATTTGGAACTCTGCCGGACGTTCAAACAAAACGGCTTTACGACAACGCTCGTCGACGTGGCTCCTTATGTCAGCTGTGACATGTATGCGACCAACCGTGACGTCTGGCAAGGTTTCCTGAAAAACGTCTTTCGCGGTATGAATGATTCCTATATCGCCGGCAGCTATTTCCTGCTGTTTTACTTGATCCAAGCGGCCGCTTTACCGCTTGTCTTCTTTTTCCCGTCCTTTTGGACGCTCGGAGCCTTTCTTTTGATGATGATTGCCCGTTACCGCATCGATCGGAAGGCCATGATTTCTCGTGCTTGGTTTTGGCATCCTGTTGCGTCCATTCTTTATGTCGTATTACTCGCGACAGCGATGATTCGAAGACTGAAGAAAAGGGAAATCAGTTGGAAGGGTCGGACATATTCTTAAGGAGGTTTCATTGTTATGAAACATATCGCAGTCATCGGAGCGGGACTCGGCGGTTTGAGTGCCGCCATCTCACTTGCTTCAAAAGGATTTAAAGTCACCGTCATTGAACGTAATGAACACATTGGTGGAAAGATGATGCCTATCACATCAGAGGGACACCGTTTTGATTTCGGTCCCAATACGATCACAATGCCTGAAATCTTTCAATCCGTCATTTTGGAATCGGGAGCAGATCCTGATGACTATTTTACTTTTGAAAAATTGACGCGTCATACGGTCAATCATTTTCCGGACGGTCGTTCATTGACATTTGCCAGCGGCCGTGAAGCGATGCGGACTGAAGTTGACCGTTTCACGAAGGGACAACTTGCCAAAAATGATATTACGGGTTATCAAGATGAAGTCCGGGAACTGTACAATATCGCCAAACAACAATTTTTCATCAATATCGACTCTTATTTTAATTTTTCCTTATTGCGTGACATGACGAAGATCCATCCCTTTAAGACACTTCACGGGCTACACAAAAAATATTTTAAAGATCCCCAGCTGATCCAAGCACTCGATCGGTATGCGACTTACATCGGAAGCAGCCCGTTTCAAGCGCCGGCAACATTCGGTTTAATTGCCCATCTCGAGCTGAATGACGGTGTTTATTTCACACGTGGCGGAAATACCGCCATTGCCGAAGGATTTGCCCGTCGCGCCCGTGAACTCGGTGTGACGTTTCGGCTAGGTGACGAAGTGACACAGATTGAAGTGACCAATCAGTTGGCAACGGAGATCGAACTCAATCATGTCGATTACCTGTCTGTTGATTTCATCGTGTTAAATGGTGACCTGCTTACCCAATATCCACGGTTGATTTCAGAAACGGTCCGGCCTGACTTCAAAAATCCGACTCCTGCGCAAATGGAGCCGTCGATTTCTGCTTATGTCCGGTGCATCGGACTCGGACGCCGTATTGCCGGACTTGCCCATCATAACGTCTTTTTCTCTTCCGACTATGAAGCCGAATTCGAAGCGTTATTTAATCAACATCGCTATGCAGAAGAGCCGACCATCTACATCTCGAATTCCTCGGTCACGGCACCGGAAATGGGAGAAGCCGGTGACAACCTGTTTGTCCTTGTCAATGCTCCGGCTACCCACAAAGGATCTGCCGTTGATTTTGACACGTACGATAAAATCATCGATCAACGCCTTCAACAGTTCGGAATCGATATTACGTCTGACGTTTTATTCGAACAACGGATCACACCACAGGATATTGAACAGAAATTTTCAGCGTATCATGGTTCGCTGTATGGTCTTTCTTCGAATGGTACACGGGGAGCTTTCATGCGTCCAAGTAACCGTTCAAAGAATGTTCACAATTTGTTTTTTGCCGGCGGATCGACGCATCCCGGTGGCGGTAGTCCAATGGTGACGCTTTCAGGAAAAC
Organism: Exiguobacterium sp. s145; assembly: GCF_018618835.1. Lineage (NCBI taxonomy): Bacteria > Bacillati > Bacillota > Bacilli > Caryophanales > Exiguobacterium > Exiguobacterium sp. s145. Next base: position 37,991 of record NZ_JACSMV010000005.1, read on the forward strand.
TGGCAAGCGAACGAATCGTGTCTGCAGTCGCTGCCACCCTGTGAACGTTATGTGAATTGCATATCAATTACTTGTACGGACAACTTAGATTTGATACGATTACTTCGAGTTCAAGAGGTAGTGATTGACCCCACATCCTCAATCAAGCGCATGGTGACTTCCCCGAGTCAAACGCGTTTAGGAACTTAACATATCTGTTTCGTCTGAATCATTTGTTCAAGACCCACTTGTTCAATCGATACACCACTGTAAACGGTTCGGCATGACTTACGACGTTCCCCCTTAGATCGTCTCATCCCGATTCGTTTACGGACAGCTCAATCATCATCAGATCCATCCCCGTGGATCGCGACCTGTCTTGTTGGAACTCTGTATCTGATTTTGTACAAACAGATTTTAGTTTAGACTCCCCGGTCTAAACTCCATAAAAAAAAGACCTTGGTCCCCGCCGAGGTCTTTTTTTTATGGAGTTTTTCGTCAAATCGTAGCGAGCAACTTCATCTTTTGCCATCGGCTGACATAAGCACGTTTCGTGAACACATCGTATTGATTGTCACGTGCTGCGTCGAGGATTCCCCGGTACAGTAAAGCCGCCACTTTCAGTGCACGACGGCTTTCTTTCGGATAGCGGTCAAACGAAGGCGTTGCTGCATCGTATAAATGCTCGGCTCTTAATGCCAATGCTTCCCACAATCCGGCAAAGTCGCCGGAAGGAGTTCCCGCCAACAACGATTCCGTTGTCACACCATACTGGTCCATCCAATCTTTCGGTAAATAGATACGTCCCCGCTTTGCATCTTCTCCGACATCCCGAAGAATGTTGGTTAATTGCATCGCGATTCCGAGTTGAATGGCGGACTCCCGTAAATCATTTTGTTTCGGTGCAAGAATCGGCAACAGCATCAAGCCAACCGTACTCGCGACATAATAACTATATTTCTCCGTCTCTTCCAGCGAGTGGTACCGATTTTTTTCGATGTCCCACCGCATACCTTCTGCCAGTTCTAAAAACGGCGTCTCATCCATCTCATACCGTTTAAAGACATCTGCGAGTGCAATCCATAAGGGTTTATTGATCGAGTTACCCGACCGGAATAAACGAAACTCTTCCAGGAATTCCGCTAAGCTTTCTTTTGGTGTCGCTGATTCATCCACCGTATCATCGAGATGACGACAAAACGTATAGATGGCGTAGACTGCCATCCGATCTTGCTTCGGCAGTAAAGAGAAGGCTTTATAAAAGGTTTTTGATCCACCTTGAATCGTTTGTTCACATACTAGATATGCGTTCGTCACTGTATCCATTTTTCCACCTCATCTCTTGTTCCATTCGATTGACAAGTAATGTCGCTCCCATCATAACGATCGGAACGCCTCCACACGGATGGACAGATGCGCCTACTGCATACAACCGTTCAATATCAGCATAAGGTTTAGCTTGTGTTTTTAAAGCAGCCGATTGGCGAATCGTCGGTGCGATGCCAAAACTTCCGCCTTCATACAATCCAAAATCTTGAGCATCTTGAGGTGTACGTATTTTCATTTCGGTAACTTGACTTTGGAATCCAGGAAGATGTTGCTCAATTTTGTCTAAAATCTGATCAATAAATCCGTGCGCTTCATAGTTAGCCTGATCAAATCCACGTGGTGACGGAACCAACGCATAGACGACACTAGTACCGGATGCCGTCAATGCGTCATCAATCTTACTCGGATTAAATAAATATACGGCAGGATTTTCCGGCAACTCATTTTTCTTGAAGATGGACGTCATCAACGGTTTTAAATCACTTGGCATTAAAAAACGATGGACAGGTAAATCAACTTTTCCGTCAATCTTAAAGTACAGTAGTAATGTTCCGCCGGACGGCACATACTTTTTCGGTTGCTTGCCTTCAACCAAATATTCCATCAATGGAAACTCTCCGTTCAGGACAACCGTATCATATACGTACTCCTGTCCTGCAGCGACAAGTCCCTTCGTCTGACCTTGCTGGATCAAGACGCGGTCGACCGGTTGATTGAACTTAAACGTAACGCCCCGCTCAACTAACGCTTCATACATCCGCTCGGCTAAAGAGAAGTATCCGCCTTTAACGTACCAGACACCCTCTTCCTGTTCCCGGTAAGGAATCAATCCATAGATGGAAGGCGTCGTGTAAGGGTTACCCCCGATGTAAAAGGTCGGAAAACTGTAAGCCATTCGCAGGTGTTTACTTTTAAAGAAACGTTTTAAGTGATCATGTGCCGTTTCCATCGCATGCATCTTCACTAAGGGCGCTAACATATCCGGGTGCAACAAATCCCGTTTACGTGAATATGTCCGCTCTAAAAATTTCGATACGCTGACGTCATAATCCTTTGCTTTTTGTTGCATAAATTCTTGGAACCCGCGACCTTCTCCGAATTGACGTTCAATCGCAATCGTTTGATCAACTACATCCGCCTGTTTTGTCACAATCGTTCCGTCGTCGAAATGAAGGTCGTATAAAGGATCAATCCGTTCCAACTCAACACCTTCAAGCCCCGCTTCTCTTAATTGTTCCTGCAGTTTTCCGGGCATCAAGACAATCGTCGGCCCCTGATCAATTCTTCCGCCTGTCTCGAAATCAACGGAGGCGAGTCGACCGCCTGCACGTGACTCTTTTTCAAAAATCGTGATTTCGACTTCCGGATATCGTTTCGTTAGTAATAAAGCGGCGTGGAGTGTTCCGACACCTGCTCCGACAAATCCAATTTTCATTTTCCGACACCCACTTCACTTGTCAATAAGTCCGCCGTGATCCGAGCTGATTCAAAGATGGTCGGAAGGCCGCTTCCAGGATGCGTTCCGCCTCCAACCAGATAGACATGCTCCAATTCTTCAAACCGGTTATGCGGTCTAAAATACATCATTTGTGTTAACTGATGTCCCAAATTAAAAGTTGCTCCCTGGTGTACTCCCATCGCTTCCCAATCATCCGGTGTGAACATCTCTTCCACTTCAATCGCTGCTTCGACACCTGTATAAGGCGAACGATGTTCCAAGGCATCGAGGACACGACGGCGTAATTTCGGTCCTTCAATCGCCCAGTCGAGTTCAGAGTAATTATTCGGAACCGGTACTAACACGTACAACGATGATTTCCCTTCAGGTGCCAATGTACTGTCGATGATTGATGGATTTTGGACATAAAATGAAAAATCATCGGATAATTCCAATGTCTGGGTCATCTCACGGACATTTTTTTCATAATCATCGGCAAAATAAATCGTATGGTGCGGAGCATCAAATGATTTATTGACACCTAAGTACAGCATAAAGGTCGAACAAGAAAACTTCTTCCGCTCAATTTTCGGACGCGACCATTTTTTCAGGACACCTTCGGGAACAAGATGATTCATCGCATGGGCAAAATCTGCTCCGACGACAACATCATCGTATAAAACATGTTCACCAGACTCGAGAATGACGCCGGTCGCAGTTGTTCCATCTAAAATCAATTGACTGATTCCTGTATTGAGATGGACCGTCCCCCCGAGCTCTTCCACTGCCCGTTTCATCGCTTCCGGAATTTGATTCATTCCGCCGATCGGATGATGGACACCATATGCATGTTCCATATAGGACAGGATAGAAAAACCGCCCGGACATTCCCATGCTGACATCCCTAAATACTTCGCTTGGAAAGTAAAAGCGTACTTTAATTCTTCACTCGTAAAATAATCGGACAGGACATCGTATAACGAACGCCCGAGAGATAGACGCGGGAGCGCCGTGATGACGCGTGGAGACAGATAGTCCGTTAATTTATCGTGTTTCGTCTGCAAAATCGGCATCAGTTTTGCCAGCTTCAAGGCTTGTTCTGCCATGAAACGATCATATCCTTCCCCGTTTCCTGGGAAATGTTGCTCAATCGTCTGTTTCATCCGATCACGATCCGTTGTCATCGTAAAATGATCTTTCCCGCCGTTGAAATACAGTGTGTACATGGGATCAAGTGCTTTTAAGTCCAAATAATCCTTCATATCCAAATCGATACTTGTAAATAAGTTTTCTAGGATATGCGGCATATTTAAAAAGGTAGGACCCCGGTCAAACTGGTAATCCCCGACCTGCACGCGAGAAGTTCGCCCCCCGACAATCGGTTGTTTTTCATATACGGTGACATCTATTCCTCTGCCTGCAAGCAACATCGCACAAGCGAGCCCTCCAGGTCCTGCTCCAATAACGGCTACACGCTGCTTCACACGAATCTCTCCCTTTTTCTCTACTCGTTTTAACTATTATACTAATCACATACTACTCCTCACAAATTTGAACTGCCCTAAAACTGTAAAAACGCCAAGCTTCCCTTAGGAAGTGGCGTTTGCAGTCACAATATACCAGGCTCCTTCTTTTAAAAATGGTGAAATCGACACATTTTTAAAACCTGCAGCATGAAGTTGTTCTGTTAGTTCTTCTTTACCCGGCAACGGATAAAGATTTTCATGTAACGTCATGAACGCATTGAATGCGGCAGAGAATGGCGCACCGTGTTCACTGCCACGTAATGGCGTGACTAAAATGACCGTCCCGTCATCCTTAACGAAACGCCGGACCCCCTCGAGAAGACGAAGACGTTCTTCCTTCGGGAAATAATACAAGATGTTATTCATCATGACGCCGTCATATGTTTCTTTGACATCAAAAGTTTTAATGTCACCGACAGTAAAGTCGATTTCACCGGTCGTATCCCGCCGTTTCGCTTCCGCGATGACCGATTCCTCAATATCAATTCCTGCCAGTCGCAGTTCAGGCAAAGCTTCGTGAATTTTACGTAAGTAACCGCCGTAAGCACAGCCGATGTCTAGCAATGATGTCACGTTTTGACTGCGGATGATATGACGGACGGCAGGAAACGCAACGGTCTCCACTAATGCGGATGTTTCTGCCACAATATCGCCGTGTTCTTCCCCATCGAACTTTTTCTGCTGGCCATGTTCCAAAAATTGTGGATAAGAGAACAACGCAGGCAGATGCAGTTCCATCAATTCGGATAACATAAAACCGATACTTCTTTCATCTGTTTTAGATAATTCCGGCAATACGTGACGGGTCGCTGTATATCGTAAGTCTTTCTTTTTCAGATGTCCTACCGCCAATCCGACTTCAAACCAACGGGATAAGGCTTCTGTCGTCAATGGTTGCTTGAGACGAACCTGAGCCTCAGCTTGCGTCGCCCCTGATCCTAATACATCAAAGAGACCGTATTTATACCCGATGTAACCATGCCATAAAGGTAAAACAGGTTCAGCTCGTTTCATCCACTTTCTTGCCCGGAAAACTTTCGTCCATTCTTTCAACTGTGCCACAAGCGTTCCCCTCTCGACTGCGTAATATATCCCTTTTCCCAAATAACAACAGTTTGTAAACACAAAAAAACACACGTTCCTCTTTATGACGAGTAACGTGTGTGTAATCCGACCAAACGGATTGTCTGATTGATGATTGACCTGGGTCGGATTAAAAAAATTGCATACCGTACGGTAACGAATATCCAAGGAAAATCGTTACGAGGACGAGTACCGCAAATCCAAGCAGGAAACCGGAATAGGATTTCCCTTTTTTAAGACGAACAAGTGTCAGTTCTCCAAAAATCAGGACAAGCAGACCGGCTGTGATTTTCGCATGGTACAAGCCATCCGGATTAGCAGACTGTCCCATGATCGTGATGTAGAGATAAAGACCCGTCCCAAACGTCAAGAGCAATAAGAGACGGAATGCCATGTGAACGCCTTTCGCAGCACTTTTTCCGTTCTTATACATCGAGAACGCAACAAAAAATGTAACAAGCAGTAAAATCCATAATAAAACGTGTGTGTGTACAAATGCAGTAATCGGCATTTGATTTCCCCCTTTGTTCATTCTTCATTCATCGTATCTGATTTTTCACTTCAGACATAGTATTATTTTTCCGACATATCAAGTCCGTCAGGAACCACCATGTATTCCTGGACACTCTGCGGCAGCTTGACAGTAAACGTGCTTCCCTGCTTTTCGACCGACTCGACTGTAATCTCTCCATCATGTCCTTCGACGATTTCTTTACAGATAGCAAGACCAAGACCGGTTCCGCCAATTTTCCGGCTGTCCGAATTATCGACCCGGTAAAATTTATCGAATAGCTTCGCCAAGGCAGACTTCGGAATCCCGATTCCTTCATCCCGTACTGCAAACTGGACATGATGATGGTCCGCTTCCAACACGACTTCGATGTTACCCCCGAACGGAGAGTACTTGACAGCATTGTTCAACAGATTATTCATCAGTTGCTTCATTTTTTCCTCATCCGCTTCAATCAGAGGACAAGCATCGGTCAGGGAACGGAACGTGATCGTATGATTCGTTGTCGATGCCGCGTAGAATTGCGTCGTTTCTTCTAAAAGCGGTTGTAGATTCAGTAGTCCTTTTTGATAGGATTGAATTCTCGCTTCCATCCGTTGGACATCCAAAAAATCATTGACGAGATTCGATAAACGTTCCGTTTCCGAGTGAATGGTTTTTAAATACTTATCTTGTTTCGAAAGATCCATCTTCCGATTCAACATCAGTTCCGTAAAACCGTAGATCGAGGATAACGGTGTCCGCAGTTCATGCGAAACGGTCGAAACCAATTCCGATTTCAGACGGTCCATCTCGGTTTCCTTCGTCACATCACGCAAGACAAGCATCGTCCCTTTCCGGATCCCTTCCACTTCAATCGTTTCCACATAAAATTGAATGAATACGACTTGCTGATGGATCGAAAATTGCAGACTGTCCTTCGGAACTTCCCCTCGTAAAATACCTTCCATGTACCGGGCAAAGATTTCAGGTTCATCGACAACCGCACGAATCGTATTAAGGCATCCTTGCAGCGTTTCGTTTTTGGCCGCGCCATATTGAAGCTCCGGAAATAGATCGTACAGCGGACGATTGACGAACACTTCGTCTTTTCCCGGTTCAATATAGATGACCGCTTCGCGGATTGAATCCAAAATGCGTTCGGTTTTTGTTTTTTCACGGTTCATCTCATCAAATAATCGCATTCGCAACAAGGAAAGAGACAACTGGCGTGAAAACGACATGATATCGCGCATCTGTTCATTCGTAAACTGATCCCGGTAACGGACAAGATAAATGAATGCAATGGCTTCTTCCGATGCCGGATCAAAAATCGGAACTGCCGTCTCATACATATAGTACGGATACGGCAACGGATGATCGCTCGCGACTTGCTTCGAGGAATGAACGGCTTTTTTTAATGACTCCGCACGTTTCAACAAAGACAGATCACTTCCGAGCAATCGTTCTGACAGTTCTTCCGTCATCCCGTGCGTTACGATCGAATACGCAGATCCTTCATCGACAAACACAAGGGCTCCGATTTCGGAATCCGTAATGGCAATCAGCTTTTCAATAATTTCCGGATATGCTGTCAAGGCTTCCCGAGCTGCCAACGTTTCCGTCAAATCATTGCGATATTGCAGATGTTGTTCATTCCGCATCGTTAACTCAAGCGCTTCCTCAAGTTCCTGTTGTTGCGCCTGCAGTTCTTCCTGCTGTGCCTGCAATTCTTCCTGTTGCGCCTGCAGTTCTTCATTTTTAGCCAAGAGATGCTGTTTATTATCTGAGATGGAACTTGCCATTTGATTAAATGACAAAGCTAGAATTCCGATTTCATCTTTCCGTCCGGATACTTTGACATGTTTGATATCTTCGCCGCCGGCTAGACGCTGGCTGTTTTTAACGAGTGACAACAGTTCTGCCGTAATTTTCCGGATGAACGGATAGACGAAGAAAATCAAGACCCCGACTAATACGATGATGTTCGACAGCCAAATTAGTTGGGTCGTCTGAATTTCCTGTTCCAACTGACGGCTCGTTTTTTCCGACCAGTCTTCGAGGAAGTCGCGATACCCGCCAAGCGCCAACTCGCTTTTGTTGATTTCCGATAACACATCAATGTTTCCGGAAGCGTCTAATTTGATTTGTCCATTTGCCAGCAATTCTTTACCGAGCGGCAACGATGTTAATGTCTTCCCTTCCAAAAAGGATTCCGTGACTGTTCCGGATGACTTCGCTTCCACATACGATTGAATCAACGGCAAAATCGCTTCGAAGTAATAAGCATAGAGTTCACGTGAAGAACGCGCATAATCTTTTCCTTGCTGATAAATCGCATTTTCTTCAAACCAACGTGTCTGCTCATCGATCGTTTTGCGTTGGTTGATCATCTTCTGGTAAATATCCTGATCACCAATCAGCGCATAACCCCGCATGTTGAACTGCAAATCCTGCCATTCTTCCCATAGTGCACCCGCACGGGCGCTGCGCTCTCTGATGTCTTCCAGTTTCAATCGGGTTTCCTGCAATTTTGTATCCGTATAAGTATAGACAATCAGCGAAGAAATCATAAGTGTCGTTAACACGATATAAAAGGAAGCCATTAACTGGCGTCCGATTTTTCGATTAATCCACTGGATGATCACTCAATATTCCTCCTACGACATCAATCAATTCGAGTGGACTGAATGGTTTCGAGAAGAAATAATTGGCTCCGATTTCTTCCGCCCGTTCCCGGTCAGATTGTTGACTTTTTGCTGTCAACATCATGATTTTTAAATTTTGTTTATCTGGATGACGTCGTACTTTTTCGATGACTTCGATTCCGGTCATTCCAGGCATCATATAATCCAGTAAGACAAGATCGTAATGCTGACTCATGATTTTCTGATACGCTTCATCACCATCTGTCGCTTCGTCAATCGTATACCCTTCGTCTTCTAACGTATCGAGCACCAGCATACGTAATACATCTTCATCTTCCGCTAATAAAATCCGTGCCATCTATAAAACCTCCTATGGTATCCGGTTATTCTTTTACATACCTTTTCATTTTACACAGTTCTTTCATATTTAGAAATGAAAATCGTCTGACGAATCGGTTCTGCTCACTGAATATGTGACAGAATCGATTCTTCAGACGAAAGATCATCAGTAAATTTCAATCACTTCATGAAGAGCAAACGCATAAATCAGTTTCCGGCTGATCCGGATGTGCAGGATGGCTTCCAGTGCCTCTTGATATAAATTTAACTGGGTCGCATAACGTGTCCGCAACACTTCAGCTTGATTTTGATTGTCGGTCGTTTCAAAGACCTGGTCCGATTTATAATCCAGCAGAATATATGTGTCTCCGTCTCGAATCAGGCAGTCGACAATCCCTTGCATGACGGCTTGGTCACTCGGACCGTGCCAATCGGACCGGAATCTGGCGGAATCAATCTTATAGGTGAAGGGGAGTTCCCGGTAAACTTCCCCTGCCAGAAGACGTTGCTCAAATAACTGTCCGGTATCAGAGGCAAGGAACGTCGTTAGTTCAGGAATAGCTTCCCGCATTGTCTGTGCCTCTAAACCCGAAATACGTTCCGCCTGTTCCCAGTCGAGAATCTGTTCCTCAAATGGACGACCGGATTCGTAAAGCTGCATGGCTAAATGCAGAACCGTTCCACGTTCTGCCCCGGTCAATACGGGACCTAAAAATTGCGGAGTCCGGTAATACGTCGACTGGCGATGCGTCGATTCGAAGGCCGCCCGTTCTAATTGTTCTGTCCGCTTCAACTCTGTCACAGTTTGTTTCGCCGCAGTGTCCGTTGCGACCTGATACGGATACTGATACGCAAAAGCCGCTTCAATTTGAGTATTCAGCGTCTCGTCACCGGCATGATCAATTTTTTCAAGAACACGGACGTGTTCCAGTTGTTCGACCATCTTCGTCAGTTCTTGATACGGGGCAATCTCATCGAGCGCGATGACCCGAAATGACCAGCGCGGTTCCTCTTCGCTCAACAGGAAATTGCGCAGGACGGCTGGTGCCACCCAGTCCGCATATGCCTTGGCATTCCGCCGATCCATTTCCGGCAACAACAGTTCATCGAGCGGCTGATCCTGCCATTTGATCAATTGATCTTCCAGACCTTTAATCGCTCCGACAAGAATCAGCTTTTCCTTCGCCCGTGTCATTGCGACGTAGAGAACACGCATCTCTTCCGCCTTCATTTCCCGGTCCATTTCCCGGCGGATGACTTCTTTGAGAAGCGTACCGGAACGCAGTCGTTTGACAGGATCAATGGCATCAAGGGCAATACCATACGTCTTGTGGAGCTGGATTGCCTGAATTTGATCTTGTTTATTAAACTGCTTGCCTAACTGGCTGACAATCGTTACCGGGAACTCCAGTCCTTTCGATTGATGGATCGTCATGATCCGGACGACATCTTCGTCCTCACCTAACGACCGGGCTTCCGAAAAATCTTCCCCGCGTTCGACTAAACGATGAATCAGACGCAAGAAACGGTATAATCCCCGATAACCGGACGCTTCGTACTGATGGGCGCGTTCATACAAAGCATTTAAATTCGCCTGTCGGCTCCGTCCGCCGTTCAGACAACCGACGTATTCGAAGTAGCCAGTCTGATCAAACAAGGAACGGATCAGACTTGCGAGCGACTTTCCGCGTGCTTCCGTCCGCCAGTGGTGCAGTTGATTAAGCGCTTCATCGACACGCAAACCGAGCGGTGTCTGTTCTTTCGCCACAAGTATAGCGGCTTCGTAAAACGACCCGTCTTTTGATTTAGCACGAATTCGACCTAGATCCCGATCCGTCAAACCGAAAATCGGTGACCGCAAGACACTCGCGAACGGGATGTCTTGCAACGGATTATCGATTGTCTTGAGCAGCGACATCATGATTTGAATCTCAGTTGCTTGGAAATAGCCGCCCGTTGTATCCGCATAAACCGGCAGTTCGTATTGTTCAAAAACGTCGACGAGTGCCTGAACCCGTTTTCCCCTCGATCGGACGAGGACGACGATATCACGGTATTCGCACTTCCGGAATCGTTTTTGTTTCGCATCAAAGACGAGATACGGATTCTCATCGTTTACCATCTCGATGATCCGTGTCGCTATGACTTGCGCTTCGAGTTCCTCTTTGTTTGTATCGGTCTGATCGACTAACAGTAGTTCGGGATCAACTTGAGTCGAATCAACATACCCAAGATTCCCTAACCGCAAGTAAGCCGCTTCATCATAATCAATTTCTCCGACGGCTTCGTCCATGACTTGACGGAAAATATGATTGGTTCCATCCAAGACTTCCAAACGGCTCCGGAAATTTTTCGTCAAATCAATGCGTGTCCCGACTTCGGTTTGTTGGAATCGTTTAAACTTATTCAAAAATAATCCCGGTTCGGCATGACGGAATTTATAAATCGATTGTTTGACGTCGCCAACCATAAACAGATTCCCGGTGGCTTCATCTGATTTGGAGACAAGTCGCAGGATTCGTTCCTGTACTTCGTTTGTATCCTGATACTCATCGACTAACACTTCGATGAAACGTTCTTGAAGAAGACGGGCGACATCCGTCGGCTCGCCGTTTTCTTCCAAGATGGCTAATGCAAAATGTTCAAGATCAGAAAAATCTACGATTCCCCGCTGTTGCTTCGCTTCGAGATAAGCTGCCGAGAAACTGCGGACAAGCGTAACAATCATCTCGACATGTCCCAATTGCGAACGTAAATCTTCCAGATAATCGACCCCGTCTTTCTCAACAAACAGATCCCGCATTTTTTTGAGGTCACTGACGAGACGCGTCCGCTCGGTCTGGAATTTTTTCATTTCTTCGTCTCCACGGACTCCTTTCCAACGGCCGAACTCGACAGCTTGAAAAGCCAGGGCGACGGTAGTCCAACGATCCTGTTCCGGATTAATCCGCCGGACCGGGGCGACATCCTGCACTAACAGATCTGCCATCTCATCGTATCCGGACTGTCGCAGGCGATATGATAATTCCATATACCGATTGATGACCGGGGCGACCCGTTCCCATTCCAGTTCAAATAACCGTGTCAACAGACTGGATTCATCCGGATCGATCGGTTGATCGTACTGAGCGATCAAATGGTCATAAAACGCTTCCGGGTCTGGAAGTGATCGAGAAAAGCGGTATAAATTCGAAATAAGTGTCAACATCGCCTGATCGTCCCGATCCGACGTATAGCTATCGATCAGTTCATAAAATGCCGGATCTGCCGAAGCATAGAAGCTCTCAAACACTTCCTCCAACACGTCATCCTGCAACAACAACAACTCTGCTTCCTCGGCAATTCGAAACGCCGGATCAAGACCAATCCTGTAATAGTTTTCACGTAAAATCGATAAACAAAAAGAATGAATGGTCGTAATTTGAGCACGATTCATCATTTGCCGTTGTTTCTTTAAATAAAGATCATCCGGGGCCACTTTGATTTTCGCTTCGATGGCTTCGATGACACGCGTCTTCATCTCTTTTGCTGCCGCGTTCGTAAACGTCGCGACCAGAATTCGGTCCGCTGTCAATGGATCCTCCTGATTGATGACACGTTGCGTCAACCGTTCTACTAATACTGCTGTTTTTCCGGAACCGGCGGCGGCGGATACTAAAATATGCCCGCCTCTCGCATCGATTGCCCGTTGCTGTTCATCCGTCCACTGCACACTCATTCCGTCTCCTCCTTCAACCGTTCCAAGACTTCTTTTTCCGACAACGGATTTAATTGCCGGTAGTCGTTTCCGAGAGACTGATCAAACTGGCAGACGGAACGATACTCGCAGAATGTACAAGGCGTCCGCTCCTGGTAATCAAACGGATCAATCGCAATGTCTCCTGCATACATCGATTGACTGCTCGTCTTCAACTCATCCCAGGCATGATCCATTAACGCCGTCAATTCTTCCTCTTTGACGACACCTTTCGTATGTGACTTATGAAGACCGGTTTTGGTGAATGTTACTTTGACGAGCGGCGATTTTTTACGTTCATCATACGCAATCTGATCCATCGCTCGTAATACTTCATCATTTTCAACGATAACCCCTTGCATTTGGTACGACTCGAGCAATAATCGGTTCCGTTCGATTTCGTCCGCCGATAAATCTCCGCGCATCATTGGATTTTTGACGTGGAAGTAGAGAGCTCCGGCTGGTTTGGCCTGCTGATTAAATAGAACTTCCGACTGTTCGACAACCGTTTTTAGATACAACAGCATTTGAATCGCCAGTCCATAATAGATTTCGGCAAAATCCAGCTCTTTGGCACTCGATTTATAATCGACGACCCGAACGTATAATTGATCGCCGATCGTCGCCTGATCCACGCGGTCAATTCGGCCTGTAAATTCAATTTCGGTGCCGTCCGGTAAGGTAAATCGAAGCGGCGGGAACATGGCGTTCCCAAAACTGATTTCAAACAAATCAGGTTCGAACTCGGAACGTTCCGCCTGTTTAACAAGCATTTTGGCTGTCTGCTCGACGACATCCGTTAATTTTTTCTTGATGTAACCAAAACGGTTCGAACTCATCAAAATCGCATTTTGAATTTCCGGCGTCACTTTCTCGACAGCTTCTTTCGCGAGATTGCTGCACGATTGGTCATCCAGTTCACGCCAACGTTTCCCCGAGGCTTTGATGTTCATCGATAAATCATTGAGGGCTCCGTGGAACAGGTTGCCGATGTCCGGTGCTTCGAATTTATATAATTTCCGTTCTTTTAACCGTAGTCCATACCGGGCAAAATGTTTATAGGAACAGGCATTGTAGGTCTCAAAGCGGGAGACACTGGCTTTGATCGTGTCACCGTACAGATTACGTGCCAGATCCTCCGGCAACGGTTCTGCCTGGTTTTGATAAAACAAGGCATTGGAGAACAGGGCCATCCGTTCGCGGCCCCGTCCGTTCTCAAGCAACCGATTATACACATCAAACCAGGACGGTTGAATCGGATAACGACGTTGAAGCCGTCTCAATTCGATTGCCGCTGCTGCTGCCGCCCGTTCCGGACTCGTCACGAACTGAAGCTGATCATCCGGCGCATGATCCCCTGCTTCTGCAAAGTATGTTTTTACCGGACGATCCTGCAGCAGTTGATGTTTGATCTGCTTAACGATTGATGCCGGCTGAAGCGCCTTTCCGTCCTCATCCACAAGTGCATAACTGATATGCAAAGATTCACTTGGTGCCGTCACCCCTTGATAGAGGTAATACAATTCGTCGTCAAATACATCCAAGGATGCTTTGCCTACCGGAATGCCCTGATCATGCAGGAAGTCATGATCGCCTTCTGACAATAGTTTAGACTGGTCTTCCACAAGTGGAATCAATCCGTCATTGGCACCGAGTAAAAAGACCACTTTGACCTGTTGTAAACGCCCCCGGACGTAATCCGTTGCAATCACTTGATCGAGCGAAGGGGGAACTAGTGAGAAGCGGAGACTTTCAAGCCCGGTCTCGACCATTTGGACAAACAGTTCCGTTGTCAACGTAGCTTCAGGTGCCGCAGCTTCCAGCTGTTCAAAGAGATGCAGTACCGCTTCATACACTTGATCATGTTCACGTGCCTGACTGAGTTCGTTGACTTCAAGCGCTTGTTGCTTCCACACCGTCAACCGGTCGGTCATATGATGTTCTTCCAGGAAACGGTACAAAGCGCGTGTATATTCACTCATGGTCTTAGAGGCCTTGAATCGCTTTTCAAGCGGTTCGATCGCCTCGACCAGAAATTGACGCCATTCGTTCAGCTCGAGTTCCTCTTGTAATTCAGCATCCGTCAAACTGATTTCATCGGCTAAACGGCGCTTCAGTTGCCATGGTTTTTTCCACATCGAACCCTTGATTCCGCGCTCCAACACAAATGTTTCCAGGCGATCAAGTGCTAACCGCGGATCTTCTGCCGGAAGTGGAATCAGTTCTGTTTTCAGCAGACGAAAAACAGATTCTTCCCGGTAACCCGTCATCACGATTTCGAGGACGGCATGGACTAATTCGACGATCGGGTGATGCACCATCGATTCCCGTTGATCCAAAAAGTACGGAATATCATACAGTTGAAAAGCGCGTTCCAAGTGATCGGCGTATGGCTCCAGGTGACGGACAAGAAAAGCGATATCCTTGAAACGATATCCGTCATGACGCACGAGTTGAATGGCTTTTCTGACGGCGGCTTCCGTCTCGACTTGACGATTGACGGCAGCAGAAACCGTCACTCCCGTCACCTCTTCATCCGTTGGCGGGTAGCCGGGCGACAGAAGTGCTTGTTCGAGCATCCGCAAGCCTGTGCTCTGAAATTTAACGGTCTGTCCATAATAAATGTCTTCATGCGCAATCTGCCGCTCTTTCATCTGTTCAATCAACTGCATGTAACAGCGTTGTGAAACTCCAAACTCAGACTGTTTCGTATAAACGTCTTCGACATCGAGTGTAAAACTCAGGTGCATATCTTTCGTCAATTCCATCAATCGGAGCAAAACTTGCTGTTCCTGTAACGAAAATTCATAAAAACCGTCCACGAATACAGAAACATCGCTTAAATCAGCTTTTGGTAACAGCTCGATCAAGGTCGTAAAATAATCGTCAGCATGAAGGGCCTTATCTGAGATTCGTTCAGTAAAACGTTCATAAATCAGGGCTAAATCATTTAATTTCGGTGAGCGTTCCGGTGACGCTCCACTGATTTGACGTAGCATATCCGGATTTACTAAAGAACGTTTAAACGAGGTAATCAATTCGTCTAATCCTTTGTAAAAGCCGGGCATATTTTTCGTCCGTTTAAAGATTTTCAACTCTTCTTCCGCCTCTTCAACAACTTGGCGTAATAGTAGTTGTGTCCCCGTTTCATCTAAAAACGGAATCACCTGGTTTCCGTAATCCCGGATCATGTGGAAGGCAAACCGGCGTAAACTCATGACTTCCATCCGGACAAGACCGGACAGCCGAGGATCCGTCGCAATACGCCGTTCCATCTCAAAGGACATCTGATCCGGTACGATGAAATAGATGGATGGACCAAGCGGTTGCTCAGCTAACTGGTCAATTACCTGTTCAATTAATGTTGTGGTCTTGCCTGTACCGGCACGACCTAAATGCATGTAATTCATTGTGTCAGATCAGCGGACACCTGTGGTTGTAACATCAGGTGGGCCGACCTTCACCTCCTTTAAATAATATCGGGGAGCTTTATGCCGCTTTTGTCCTCTCATATGAAATGAGTGCTGAAAATAACAGACCGGACCTCTCCTCCTAGACGTTATCATATGTATCATTATCTCATAAATACGAACAAACGTCCGTTTTAAATCAAGATTACATTTTTTCTTTTTGTGCTCTTTCTATTCAGTTTAAATCATTTATCAAGTGGTTCGTGTGGAGTTGCAAAAAGCGGGTAAAGACTGAGATAATGGTTGTCTTCATCAGACTGAAAAGAAAGAGGGACAGACATGCTTTATGAAGACCTTGGTCAAAAACAAGCAATCGAACAACTCGTCGCACGTTTTTATGAGCGTGTCTATACAGATCATCTTCTTCGTCCTTTATTCCCCTCCGACCGCCGGCACGTTGAACAGGCTCAAACACGATTCTTGATTCAACTGACAGGTGGTCCGAAACAATATGATGCGTATGATGAACGAATGAATCTTGCCATGATTCATCGTCTTTTGCCCATCAAAGAAGTGCATGCCATCCGGTGGATTGAACTGATGACGATGACCATCGAAGAGACCATTTCTGATTCAGAAGCCGCGACACGTTTAATCGAACGCTTACGAATCGGTGCCTTCAATGTTCTGCGGATTTGTGATGCTCATCAGAACGGATAAGGGATTTTTCTTTCTCATCGGTACATTTCAAGGTAAAATAAAAATTGGAGGCGATAACCATGACTGAAGAACAAGATAAAAAGAGTGAATTAGTAAAAAGCGCACTCGAACAGGCTGAAGCAGCCAAAGCGACAGAAGAGCCTGTCGAAGAAGAAAAGTCAGACGAACAAAAACGCTTAGAACACATCCGGGCACTCGTGACGCTCGAACGTGGCTCTGATTATTACCGGGTTGTCTTCTACGACGATCATAAACATTTGATTTTCAAAGAACTGGATTATGACCGGGTTGAGTTTGTCGGCCGATTCTACAATGACAGTTTCGATCCGACAAACCAAACAGAACTGGAAGAAATCTCTGAGAAGGCGCTTGCGACATCGATTCGCAAACGTTTCTTGTAAGACCTGCAGTCTTCTTCATATAAAAGCCGTGCCACCCTCATGTATTCATGGGGAGAGCACGGCTTTTGCTGTAGGCAGACAATACGTCGTCTGCTTGAGATTATAGTTGTTCTTTTGTATTTCGTTTTTTACGGCGCATGACATAAGCGAGCACTCCGCCGGCAACGGCCAGTCCTGTTGCTGCTAAAACAGGTAAAAGAACTTTTTTCGACGTTAATTTTTGTTTTACTTGCTCCAAACGAGATTCCGTCACTTCTTTTTGGGCAACCGAAGCACGACGATTGATTGTCATGTGTTTTGCAGCATCTGTTACGACGATTCGTTTCGTCACCCAGCGTCGATTTCCTGACTCGTCGACGACAAGCTGACGGGCACGTTTAATGCCTTTGATCCGTTTCCCCGGTGTATTTTCCGGTCGGACAATACGTGAACTGATGAAGCGACGTCCACCGTTTACACCAAATCCGGGTTGTAATTTTCGTCGGTTTAACCATTCATATGATTCATTCATTGTGCAGCGGTCTTTCGACCGCTTCACCTCCCTTTAATTCTCTCTCTCGCACCTTACTGTTTATTCGCTGTGTTAAGTAGTGATTCCTGTTAGAATGTTCCACTTATCGTGCTTTATTAAACGTCATCGGTCGTTCTTCCTGAAATCTCCGTTGCATTTCATACGCTAGTTCCAACGTTTTGATCCGTTGTCGTTCGATACTGTAGGCTGAGGCATCGGTATCGATTCGTTGTCCTGTTTGAAACTCCACTTGAACAGTATTCCCCTTTTTTTGAACAGTCTTCATCTGTTTAAAATTGATCCAAATACATTCCGCCTTCTCTTTTGCGGTCGTCGGGAAGAAAATCGTTTGCGCCTTCCAATCAATCAAAACCGGTGTCTTTCGATTCGGTCCCAGGATATGTCGAGCCGCTTCGATTCTTCCACGCATCGATGAACCAAAATATAAACAGGATTCTTCAATCAACTTAATCGGATGGCCTTCTAATACGACTTCCGACTGTTCTTGAATAAGTAAGGTTTGCGGTTCCCCGTATGGGCCATATTTCGGTACGAGGGCCAATGTTTCTTCTGTAATTTTATGTCGCATCCTGATTTCTCCCTTCTTGTATTAGTATCGTTATATCAAATTCCACATGACTTCGTTTGGACATTCTCATTATTTCCCAAAATAAAAAACGAGATATGACTATCTCGTTTTTTAAGATCTTATTTTTTTCCGGATGATTCTTCCTGAAAATGTCGTGGAAAATTAAATTTCACACAAACTTTATTTTGTTCATTTCCCGTAATGAGATTTTCAATCGTCACTTCTCCTTCATGCCGTTCGACAATCCGTTTGACGATATATAATCCAAGGCCAAACTTGCCTTCTTTTCCACGTGAAAATTGATGGAACAGCGGAGAAGACGCCTCTAACGGCGGACCGTCATTCAGAATTTCGACAGTAGCCGTCTGCCGGGTGCCGGAAAGGCGAATTTCAATGGTGGACTCCGCATAACGAATCGCATTATCCAGCACATTTTCCAGTGCTACACGCAATTGTTCCCCTTCCCCTAACACGATGCCCGCTTCCCCGGTGATCTTCCACGTTAACGCTTTTGTCCCGACAAACCGCTTTTGAAGCAAGTGAACCATCCGGTCCAGGTCGACATGGTCCCATGTTGAACGATCCAGTTCAAAGTAATCCAGTTTCGTTACATACAACAAGGCCGCGACTTTTTTCTCCAAGCGTTCCGCTTCCTCTTCGATGACGGAAACAGAACCTGTCAAATCACCGTCCGGATAAATTCCGTCCGAAATCGACTGGGCGTAACTGCGAATGACCATGATTGGTGTTTTCAAATCATGTGAGATATTTTGGAGCAGGGATTTTTGCGCTTTATCCTGTTTTTCCAAATCCATTCGCATCGCGTCGACTGAACGGGCCAATCGTCCAATTTCATCCCCGCGATCAAGAGGAAGAGGCGTATCCCACTTCTGTGCCGCTATCTTGCCGACTGCCCGCTCAATCTCGATTAAAGGATGGGTCAACCGTCTGGCAAGCCAAAAGGCGATGAACAAGGTCAGGATGCTGACAATCGCGACCACCCAACCGATTTTCGAAAATAACTGGGTGATCAGTTCCTGGCGATACGCATCCCAGACGTACGAAACACGGTAATAGGTCTCACCTTTAATCTCCATCTTTAAGATGCTGTAGTAGACATCCTCTTTATCCAGACGGGTCGTATATTTTTGCATTTCTTTTTCCTGGTCAATCGCATCACGATACATTTGATTGACCAGCTGTTGCGGTGCCCCGCCATAATACAACTTTCCATTTTTCGATAACAATAAGACATTGACAGAGCGTGATTCCTGTTTCCGTCGATCGAATTCGATCGGATTGTCTTGTAACATCTCGATGACAGAGGCATCTTCCGAGAAAAAGACTTCACTGTTTTCTAACGTCGCATAAACTTGCTCATCAATGAAATTACCAATCGATGAGCGCATGACGATTAATATGACAATGGAGAGTGTTGCAATGACGAGCAGGAACATCGCCCAGATTTGAAAACCCAGACTCCGATTTTTCATGCAGCCACCAGACGGTATCCAATCCCGTAAATGGTTTCAAGTTCCAATTTGGAAAGTTTTTTTCGGACCCGTCGGACAAGGTCATCGACGACACGATCCGATCCAAAGTAATCGTCTCCCCAGACGCTCACTAAAATTTGTTCCCGCGACATCGGTGTTCCGATTTGCGTAGCAAACAGAATCAATAAATCATATTCTTTTGAGGTCAAATCAATTTCCTGACCATTTTCTTCGATGATTCGTTTTTCCGGATAAATCGTGTAGTCTCCATACCGGATGAGACCAGTTTTAGGAGTCGCATATGCCCGTGCTAAAATTTTCTTTACACGAATGACGAGTTCACGCGGCAAAAACGGTTTTGCGATGTAATCGTCCGACCCCATCTCTAGTCCGATGATTTTATCGATGTCTTCATCCCGGGCCGAGATAAAGATGACCGGTGTCGTCTCGTCGTGGGCTTTAATCCGTTTGATCAACTGGAACCCGTCAAGGTCCGGTAACATGATATCAAGGATCCATAAATCAGGTTTTTCAATGATGGCGGATGCTGCCGCTTCCCCGGACGTAAACGATTTTACTTGCCAGCCTTCCTGTTCCAAATACTTGACCAAGACGCGGTTCAAGTTCACTTCATCGTCAACTAAATAAATCGTATGCATCATCATCACTCCTGCTTAAGTTCTTTTTTTCAGTGTAACAAAGGATTTCCGCAGAATTATGGGAGAATCTAAAATTATACAAAAAAACGCTCTTTTCTAAAGAAAAGAGCGGCGTACGTTAGACTTAATTATTTTACAAGGCGCAACGATGGATATGTCGCACGTTCTACCTGTGTTTTTGTATTTGCTGATACATGACGACGTTCCGTTTTCACGATGTGTGTCAGGAACGTGACACCGCCACCAAGCAAGACGGTCACACCAGTCATTAAAATAATCTCCATTATTTTCGCCACCCTTTTCTATCGCAATTGATAATCAGTATCATCCTCAAGATGACTATATCATGCTTGATAGAAAATGAGAAGCATTCTCAGAGAATTAATCGGTTAAAAATTTCCGCTGTTCTTCTTCATGACGTTTCCGAATGATTTCCCGCCATTGAAACTCTCCCTGTTCCAATCCGTTTATCAAAATTTCGGCGGTTCCGACATTTGTCGCAAGCGGCAAATCGTAAACATCACATAACCGGATCAACGCCGATACGTCCGGTTCGTGGGGTTGGGCGGTCAGTGGGTCCCGCAAAAAAATGACGATATCAATTTCTCCACGGGCAACCATCGCCCCGATTTCCTGATCGCCGCCGAGCGGTCCCGACTTACAGCGGTGGACCGTCAATGCGGTCGCCTCCATGATCCGTTGCCCTGTCGTACCCGTGGCATATAAGGTGTTTTTGGCAAAGTAGGCTTCATATGCCCGTGTAAACATCATCATCTCGTCTTTTTTCTCATCGTGTGCAATTAAGGCAATATTCATTTGCTCTCCCCCTCTTTACCTATATGCACACAAAAAGAACTTCAGAAACCTGAAGTTCTTTTTTCTACAGTAGATTTACGAATTGGTCGGTTGTTTTTTCAAAACTGTCCGTAAAATCTTACCGGTCGTATTTCGCGGCAGTTGATCAATGAATTCAATCCGCGTTGGACATTTATACTTGGCAAGTGAAACGGCACAGAAGTCCATGATTTCCGATTCGGTCAATGGTTCACGAACGACAACAAACGCTTTGACTGCTTCTCCCATTTCTTCGTCCGGTACACCGATGACGGCTGCTTCGACGACTTTCGGATGCTGGTACAATACTTCCTCGACTTCACGCGGATAGACGTTATAACCGCCGACGATGATCATATCTTTTTTCCGGTCGACGATATAGAAGTAACCATCCTCGTCCTGTCTCGCCAAGTCACCGGTATAGAGCCAGCCTTCTTTTAACGTCGCTTGTGTTTCTTCCGGCATTTTGTAATAACCCGTCATGATGTTTGGTCCACGGACAATCAGTTCACCGACTTGTCCGACCGGAACTTCCTGCCCGAGTTCGTCCACAACTTTATTTTCAACATTCACGATCGAAGGGCCGATCGAGCCCGGCTTTTGCACGCCGTCGAGCGGATTAAAACAGGTGACGGGAGAAGCTTCTGACAGACCATATCCTTCAAGGATATGACAGTTAAAGGTTTCGTCAAAGGCTTGCAATAACGGAACCGGCAGACTTGCTCCACCCGATACGAATAAGCGGATGGATTCAAATGCACTCGTATATTCCGGATGCGCCTTAACCGTCTGCAACAGGAAATTATACATGGTCGGTACACCGGCAAAAATCGTCACCTGTTCCTTTTTCGCCAGTTCAAATGTCTCCTGAGGTGAAAAACGTGAAGCGATGATAATGGCTGCGCCGTGTGCAAGCGATGCATTGACGACGACCGTCAGACAAAAAACATGGAACATCGGTAATACAGCGAGTGTCCGATCCTGTTCCGAAACATTTAAGTACTCGCCGATGGAACGGGCATTCGAAGTCAGGTTCCGATGTGATAACATCGCTCCTTTTGGTTTCCCTGTCGTCCCGCTCGTATAAAGAATGACGGCTGTCTCATCCATTTCATACGTTACTTCCTCGGTCGGATGTTCAATCTCCAACCAACGTTCAAGCGTTGTAAATTGAACAGTTCCAAGCTGTTCTTCCGGACCGACTTGACCGTTAAACGGAACGGACACGACGACGGCAAGATGCGGTAAATGAATCAATCGCTCTTTTGCCGCTTCGACAAGTGGTGCAATTCCGAGAATCCCTTTGACATCCCCGTTCATCAGAATATAACCGAGCTCATCCGGTGTATACGTTGGATTGATCGGTATCGCAATTGCCCCTTGCTTCATCACGGCATAATATCCGATCAAAAAAGTCGGACTGTTTCCAAGGATTAGAGCAACGTGATCTCCTTTTCGAATTCCATGTGATTCGAGTGCTCCGGCTGCCCGGTGAAACTTCTCAACAAATTCACGATAACTGACTGCGACATCTTCAAATACGTAGGCGATGCTGTCCGGACGTTGCCGAGCCGTTTCTTCCACCGAATGAATCAATCCCATCATAACTAGCTTCCCCCTTCGAATGAATAACCGTTCATTTTTAGCGTAAAAAAAATCCATACATGACGTGTCCGCCTGTATGGATAGTGTAGCATTTTATGGAAACGTTTTCACGTTCTTTCTTTTTAACCGTTGACGATGACGCCGCCGTTTAGATGCAAGACTTGACCCGTCATATAACTCGAATCGTTACAAGCCAAGAAGACGTAAGCAGAAGCCATTTCTGCCGGTTGTCCGGGGCGATCCATCGGCGTGTTTTTACCAAACGTTTTGACCGATTCATCCGGGAACGTATCTGTGATCAATGGTGTCCAGATTGGACCTGGGGCAACTGCATTGACGCGGATTCCCTGTTTCGCCAGGTTCATCGACAGACTGCGTGTGAAGCTGACGATGGCTCCTTTCGTCGACGAATAATCAATTAAGAGGGAGTTTCCTTCATATGCTGTCGAAGACGTCGTATTGATGATAGCTGAGCCGAGCGTCAAGTGAGGCAAGGCTGCCCGTGCTAGACGCATCATTCCGAAAATATTTGTTTTGAATGTTTTTTCCATCGATTCATCTGTGATGTCGAGCAACGAATCTTCCGGTTTTTGCATACTCGCATTGTTGACGACAATATCAAGACGACCAAAACGGTCGATGGTTTTTTTGACAAGTTCTTCACAATAGGCACCGTCTCCGATGTCTCCTTGAGACAGCAACACTTCTCCACCGAGCTCTTCAAGACGGGCTTTTGTTTCCTCCGCGCCTTCCTGATCGCCGTAGAATGCAATGACGATTTTAGCACCTTCCAATGTATAGGCGATTGAGATCGCACGTCCGATTCCTGAATTACCACCCGTTACGATCGCGACTTTTCCTTTTAATTTCCCGGCAGCGCGGTAATCATCCCGTTCATAATACGGCAACGGCTGTTGATCTTCCGTTTTTGGCAGACCTTCCGAAACTTTTTCAAAGTTGATGAAGTCGTTTAATGTACCCTCTAAAAAGTTATCTTTGTTGTAGCCCATGAAAAAAGCTCCCCCTATGCAAGTTGATAGAGAGAGTTTTCCCAAAAAAGCTTATGCTAAAACGTCAAGCACTTCGTCCAGCTCAACAGCTCCGAAATATTTCTTCAATTCGTACTGACTCAGGACTTCACGTAATGAAGAGCGGTCATACCGTTTTCCTTCCAACGCCCGAGCAATTTCCGAAGCATCCTCGACTCCGAAGAAGTCGCCGTAAATTTTCGCTTCTTCGATGATTCCCTTTTTCACATTCAGGCGGAAATCAATCGTTCCGATCGGGAAACGTTTTTTATGAATCACATCAAACTTCGGTGATTTACCGAAATTCCAATCCCAGTTTCCGTACCGTTCAGCGGAAATCGCATGGACTTTTGCCCAGTCTTCATCGGTTAAGACGTACCGCTCCATCTCTTTTCCTTCATAAATCGATTCCAGGAGATGCTCGACGAATTGATCCATCGTCAACGGTTCCGTCAAAAATTCAGAAATATTCGCGACCCGGCTCCGGACCGATTTAATCCCTTTGGAACGCATTTTTTCTTCACTGACGACCAAGGCATTGACGACTTCCTCGATGTTGGAATCAAGCATCAGTGTTCCGTGGCTGAACATCCGGCCTTTAGTCGTAAATTGGGCGTTCCCGCTGATTTTCCGGGTTCCGACATGGATATCATTGCGACCTGACAACTCTGCTTCGACTCCGAGTTTGTGTAAGGCTTGCACAACCGGTTCCGTGAACTTTTTATAGTTGTTAAATGAATCACCGTCATCTTTCGTCAGGAAGCTGAAGTTTAAGTTCCCGTGATCATGATAAACGGCACCGCCACCGGACAAACGACGAACGACATGAATTCCGTTTTCCTCAATGTATTTCAAGTTGACTTCTTCACTCGTGTTTTGATTTTTACCGACGATGATCGATGGACCGTTAATATAAAACAGGAAATAATCTTCTTCGTTGACGTTCAGATTATTTAGGATGAAGTCCTCGACAGCAAGATTGATCCGTGCATCGTGAATATCGGGATGGAAAATGAATTTCATAAGTTTCTTGTACTCCTTTAGCAATCAAATTTAGTTACAGCCGTCGACTCCACACGCGTCACCTTCAGCTACGATTTCCACTTTTTGTTCTTGCTGGATCCGTTCCAGCACTTGACTGAATGCTTCAACAGGTTGTGCGCCTGAAATGGCATATTTCCGGTCAAATACGAAAAATGGCACACCCGTCACACCAAGTTCACGGGCCATTTCTTCTTCTTGACGTACTTCATCGGAAGACTCCTCTGATGCGAGAAAAGCTTCCACAGTTGCAGGATCCAGTCCGACAGCAGTCGCGATTCTTGTCAAAATCGAGTCATCATTTAAGTTCTCACCGTTCATGAAATAGGCTTGGAATAATTCTTCTGATACCTCGTCCATTTTATCATGCTTTTTCGCAAGTTGGGTCAGGCGGTGAGCTTTAAATGTGTTGGCAGGAACAACACGGTCCATCTCATAAAACAGACCATCCGTTTTCGCGGCATCCACGACGCCTTGCGACATTGATCGGGCTTGATCGACGGATGTCCCGTACTTGGATGCCAGGATGTCGTACAATCCCATTGTCGGTGTTTCCGGTGCTGACGGATCGAGTTCAAAACTTTTAAATTCCACCTCGACATTTGTCGCTCCATTCTCCTGAATGGCTTTTTCCAAACGTTTTTTACCGATATAACAAAACGGGCAGGCATAATCTGACCAGACTTCAACTTTCATTTCGTTCCATCTCCTTCATACTAGTTATCATGTACATTTAGCATAATCGTCCGGACAGTTGCTTGCAATGAATCTGATTCCAGACGACAGCAAAAAGGGGCTGACTCAAAAAAGAAACACTCATTCTTTTACGCCTTTTCCTCAGGCGAGACACAAGCCAGTATTTCTGCCTCGTTCAGGCAAAAACCCGGGTCTTGTTTGTCTCTGAAAGCGCAAAATTGCGCTTTTCCCTGTAGGAGTGGCGTGAAAAGAGTGTTTCTTTTTTAACGCAAAAAGGGTGGCAGATTCCAATTCTGCCACCCTTTTCTTTGTAGAATCTGACTTTTGAGTCAGCCCCTTTTGTCGAACCAAGATTTATTCTGTGACGAGTGCGTGCGCCGCATCTTCGATTTCAATCTCGAGTTCTTTTGTATACTCTGCTGTTTGTGCAGCTGTCCAGTTCAAGTGACGAGCCATCTCTTTGATGACGGCTTCTTTGTGCTGACGTGCCCATGCAATATCAAAGAAGACTGCGCCGGTCCGACGGATGAAGAAGTCAATTGGACGGGCTACCATCTCGTGATTGATACCGTAATAGAGTTGTGCGTAAACATCACGCGGTAATTCTGTTTCCGCCGCATCATACTCTGCCGCATATTCCAAAACAACCGGTACGTTTGAACCGTAGCGTTTCGCAAGGAACAAGACTTCTTCCGACGTTAATCCGTTTGCCGGTGCTTGTGATTTCAAGAACTTCGCATATCCGGCTGCTCCTCCGACATGACCGCCTGAAATCGGCATGTTTTTTGTTGCACAACGGGCATACGCGACATTTTCTTCTTTTTTGAGAAGTTTTGCGACGAGATCGACGACATGCTCGCCCATTTTACGGTAGCCGGTCAGTTTTCCGCCGGCGATTGTAATTAAACCGGATTCAGACTGCCAAACTTCGTCTTTCCGTGAAATTTCAGATGGATCTTTGCCTTGTTCGTAAATCAACGGACGAACACCGGCCCAGCTCGATTCCACATCTTCTGCTGTCACTTTGACATTAGGGAACATATAATGAATTGCGTCTAAGACATAATTCTGGTCTTCGACTGTAAACTTCGGATGCGATGTATCTTTGTCGAAGAACGTATCCGTTGTTCCGACGTATGCTTTTCCGTCACGCGGAATTGCGAAGATCATCCGACCGTCCGGTGTATCAAAGTAAACAGCTTGTTTTAACGGGAATTTTGACTGATCGATGACGACGTGAACCCCTTTTGTCAAACGGAGTTGCTTTCCGACTTTTGAACCGTCTTTTTCACGCAATTCATCGACCCAAGGACCGGTTGCATTAACGACTTTTTTCGCACGAATTTCATGAACGTCCCCTGTCGCGAGATCCGTCACGCGCATCCCGACGACTTTTCCGTTTTCATACAGAATTTCTTCCGCTTTCGTGTAGTTGATGACACGTGCTCCGTGCGCAACGGCTTCTTTCATGACTTCAATCGTCAAACGGGCATCATCTGTTCGATACTCGACGTAATAACCGCCGCCTTTTAGACCGTCCTGTTTCACGAGCGGCTCTTTCGCCAATGTTTCTTTTGCCGACAACATCGAACGCCATTCCGAACGTTTGACACCTGCTAAGAAATCATACACCCGTAATCCGATTGACGTACTGAACGGTCCGAATGTACCGCCTTTGTGCATCGGTAACAACATCCATTCCGGTGTCGTGACGTGTGGTCCGTTCTCATACACGATCGCCCGTTCTTTACCGACTTCAGCGACCATTTGAATTTCAAATTGTTTTAAATAACGTAAACCACCATGCACCAATTTCGTTGAACGGCTTGACGTTCCGGCTGCGAAGTCTTGCATTTCAACGAGTCCAATCTTCATGCCACGTGACGCGGCATCAAGAGCGATTCCTGCTCCCGTGATTCCTCCACCTACGACAAGTAGATCAAGTTCTTCACGCGTTAATCGATTGTAGACCTCTGCACGGTTTTTGCTTGAAAATGGTTGGTTTGCCATGAATAGTTCCTCCTGTTTTGGGTTCGAAAAAAAAGAGACCACAACAAACAGACTGACGGTGTCAACTGTTGCTGTGGTCTCTCCATATTCTCCGACCGGTTTATTAACTTATCTTGACTATAACATATGTCACATCATTTAAACAACATTGCCGCTTGAACTGCTTTTTTCCATCCAGCGTAAAGATCTTCGCTTTCGGCTTCCGCCATGTTCATCTCAAAACGACGATCCATCTTCCAGTGTGCTGCGATCTGCTCTTGATTTTCAAAGAATCCGACGGCAAGACCTGCAAGGTACGCTGCTCCGAGAGCCGTCGTCTCATTAATTTCCGGACGTTCGACCGGTGCCTGGATGATATCACTCTGGAATTGCATGAGGAAATCATTTTTGACAGCACCACCGTCGACACGTAAAGCAGACATTTCGATTCCGGAATCCTGCTCCATCGCCGTAAGAACGTCACGCGTCTGATAAGCCAGTGATTCAAGTGTCGCCCGGATGAAGTGTTCTTTTTCCGTTCCGCGCGTCAGACCGAAGACTGCACCACGAACATCGCTGTCCCAGTAAGGTGTTCCGAGACCGACAAAAGCAGGCACGACGTAGACGCCGTCTGACGATGTCACACGTGTCGCGTAAGTTTCTGTTTCCTTCGCATCATTAATGAGACGAAGTCCGTCGCGTAACCATTGAATCGCTGAACCGGCGACAAAAATACTGCCTTCGAGCGCATACTGGACTTTACCGTCGATGCCCCATGCGATTGTCGTCAGAAGACCGTGTTCCGATGTCACGGCTTTATCACCTGTGTTCAGCAACATAAAGCATCCCGTTCCGTATGTGTTTTTCGCCATTCCTTTTTCGAAACAAGCTTGACCGAATAGCGCAGCCTGTTGATCTCCGGCAGCTCCGGCAATCGGAACCGATTCACCGAAGAAGTGATAGCCAGCTGTATGGGCATAAACTTCAGAAGACGGACGGACTTCAGGAAGCATCGCTTTCGGAACATCGAGAAGCTGAAGTAATTCGTCATCCCATTTCAGTTCATGGATGTTATACATCAACGTCCGGCTGGCATTGGAATAATCCGTGACATGGGCTTTACCGCCTGACAACTTCCAAATCAGCCATGTATCAATTGTTCCAAACAACAGTTCACCACGTTCTGCCCGTTCCCGTGAACCTTCAACGTGATCCAAAATCCACTTGACCTTTGTTCCAGAGAAATAGGCATCAATCAATAAACCTGTTTTTGCCCGGAATAATTCGGCATGACCGGCACTACGCAACTCGTCACAAATCTCAGCTGTTTGTCTCGATTGCCAGACAACTGCATTATGAATCGGCTTTCCTGTCTCTTTTTCCCAGACGACCGCTGTTTCCCGTTGGTTCGTGATTCCGATCCCGGCGATTTGGGTCGCTTTAACGTTAGCTTCCGTCAAACAGGTTGCCACAACAGCAAGGATACTTCCCCAAATTTCATTGGCATTGTGTTCAACCCAACCTGGTTTTGGAAAGTATTGCGTAAACTCACGTTGTGCGGAATGAACGATTTCTCCGGCACGGTTGAATAAAATCGCCCGTGTACTCGTTGTTCCTTGATCTAATGACAAAATGTAGTTCTCCATCTCTTCCCCATCCTTTGTATCTAGTAAGTTAAGCTTAAGCTGACTTCGACTTCACTGACGTTGATTTATTCGGACGAACACCGAATTTATAGCATAAACCTAATATGACGATTGTCACAAGTCCGACAATCACAAATGCCGGTGTATCTTTCCCAGAAAAGACGGATCGGTAAAACAATCCACCGAGACTTCCGCCAAGAACCGGACCAAGAACCGGAATCCAGGCGTAACCCCAGTTAGAAGAACCTTTTCCTGCAATCGGCAGGATAAAGTGTGCAATCCGCGGACCTAAATCACGTGCCGGATTCATGGCGTAGCCGGTCGTTCCTCCAAATGACATTCCGAGACCGACAATCAAGACACCGACAACCAATGGATTCAGACCGTCTGAAAACGTATTGGCTCCGATTGATAAAATCCCGATAACAAGTAAAAATGTCGCAATCAATTCACTCATGACATTGGCAAATGTATGGGGAATCGCAGGTGATGTCGCGAACACACCCAGTTTTGCCGCCGGATCTTTTGTTTCTGCCCAGTGTGGCAGGTAATGAACGAAGACAATACTTGCTCCGGCAATTCCGCCTAATATTTGTGCCACGATGTATCCCGGAACATCCGCCCAGGCAAATGATCCGTCAAAAGCAAGACCAAGTGTGACAGCCGGATTCAAGTGAGCGCCACTGAATTGACCGACTGCATAGGCAGAGAGCGCTACCGCAAATCCCCAGGCTAACGTAATGACAATCCAGCCGGCATCTTTTGCGTAGGATTTCGTTAATGTAACACCTGCTCCGACACCGTTCCCGAATGCGACGAGAAGCGCTGTCCCTAAAAATTCTGCTAGTACCGGTGACATATGATTTCCCCCTTTGTATGTGAAAAAAGCAACAAAAAAAAGAGATTCCCGCCTCGGCTTTTTGTATGTTCTCAAAAAGCGTGAAAGCGTGAATCTCCTGTTTCTCCGTCACTTCGTATCAACTTGTTTTCACTATAACAATCGATGAAAACGCTGTCAAACGATTTACGTGATCTTTGTCATAGCGTTTTCATTTGTTTGGTTCAAAGTATTTCCACAACTCTTTATTCGAGGTCGTAATACTAGAGGCTCCCGCTGCAATCGCCTGTTCCACTTCCTCAACGGTATCAATCAATCCACCGGCGAATACGAGTTTGCCGGTTTTCCGTTTCACCTCTTCGATGTATTTCGGCATCAATCCCGGTAATACTTCGATATAATCAGGCTGCGTCCGCTCCATCAGCTGATAACTTTTTTCGAGAGAGCTTGAGTCCAACAAGAACATTCGTTGCATCGTCTTGACCTTTTTTTGACGGGCTTTTACGATGACACTGGCTTTCGTCGAAATGACACCATACGGCTTTAATTCCTGGCAGACGTATTCGGTCGCATATTCATCATTTTTTAACCCTTGGACCAAATCCATGTGCAAAAACATTTTTTTGTCATACCGGTGTGCCAATTCATAGACGGCCTTTAAGCGCGAAACATGCATCTCAAGCAGTACACCGTATTCATAAGGACTTTTCAACATTTTTTCAAAGTCTTCTAACTTTCTGACAGACGGCAGAATTTTTTGACCAAAGTACGTCATATCGCGTCCCCATTTCTTTGATTTGTCCTTAGTATGTCGTCTCGGCAATGTTTTTCGCAATCCTCTTTTTATGAAAACAAATGAAAAGAACGATTAAATTAGGGTATAGCTTAACGATACTGATTTGAAATGGAGGTGAGAAGCATAGGGGAAAGTTTCTCTGTGCCTCGCATGAGTCAACAAAAAAGAATCATCATTTATTTATTTTCAATTTTGATTAACGCCCTCGGTAACAGCTTCATGGTCACCGCGGCCATCGGAAGTGCTCCCTGGACCTCTGCCAGTGAAGCGTTGGCCCGTATTTCGCCGTTGACCGTCGGACTGGCCATCGTCGTCCTGCATGTTTTTGCGCTCGCCAGTGCTCTGCTGCTTGGGAGCCGGTTCAGTTGGTGGACGATTTTACTTAGTTTTTCCCTTGTCGTTCTGTTCGGAACGGCGATTGATTTCTTTTTGTCGATCCACCAGCTCCTCTATACACCGGTCGCCTTGTGGGCACGTATTTTGTATATGATTATCGGGATGCCGTTGATTTCGCTTGGACTGGCGCTTTACTTGCAAATCGGATTTGTCCTGATGCCGCCCGACTATTTGATGAAATCATTGATCAGCCGGTTCAAAAGTACATCCATCGGTGCAACGGTCAGCCTGGCAATTCCTTTTTTAATTGCCAGTATCTTATCGCTTGTCGAACACGAATTGATCGGGATTGGCGTCGGAACGTTTGTCTTCCTCCTCTTAAACGGTCCCCTGATTGAATTTTTCCAAAAAACATTTCCAATCACCCGTCGTGTCACCTGATGAAAAAAATCCTGTCTGCTCTGTGAATATCACAGTGGAGACCGGATTTTTTTCGATTTTAAAGATATGATTTTTTTTGGAAAATCAGGATTGATCCGCCGAATAACACCAAGATGTGTGCCAGAACGAAGAGGACGGAAAACGTCAATGTAGTTCCCATAGGTTCTGCTGTTCCGTACGTCAACGCGCCTTTGAAATACATGGACCAGTCCAGATGCATCAACACAATCCATTTCGCGATTTCCGGTTTAAAGGCAAGTAACACTGTTCCGGCAATCGACGTAAAGAACTGGGCCAGCACAGTAAATCCGATGATCATACCGACAGAACGGAAGACCAGCGAGAAGAACAGCGTCATGAAAATCGTAAAGACCGGAGTGACGAGTGAGAAGACGGTATCGCGCCACTGGATACCATCACCGGCTTCAGAAAATGCAAACGATGCGGCGTACGTAATGATAACGATGAAAATGAATTGACCAAGCATGATTAAAATCGAGAACAACAGTTTCGAGAAATAAATCGTCATCCGCGAATACGGACTCATCAGCAAATGTTTCATCGTATCATAGCGGACTTCATTCCCGACCGTCTCCGCCGTGAAAACAATCGTGATGATACCAAGCAGATTGAACAGAATAATCGTCATGAGCATATAGTAGTCACTGCGTGTAAGGTCAGCATCATTCATTTTCGCAACAACGACGACTCCGACGGCGATCAGAACGTATAGCGCCAGGACGATTTTTGATTTTTTCATTGTCCACCATTTCATCCATTCATTTTGTATGAGCGAAAGCATGTGAATCCCCCTCTTTTTTCGTCACTTGCAAGAATTGTTCTTCGAGTGTCATTCGTTTCACTGTCAGTTCATGTAAATCAGCAATCGGGACGATTAATCGGGCGATGGCCGGTGTCTCGGTTTCAGGTGCCGTGATAATGATGTGATCGTTTAAGCGTTCTGCCGGATAGTTCGCAATTCGTAATGCTTCAATCACATCACGTATATTAATTTCAGGAACACGAATCATGATTTTGGCTCCCGTCTCATTCCGGACGGATTCGACTGATTTGATGACACCTTGGTCGATGATGGCATAGCGGTCACTGATCTGTTCCATTTCCCCCAACATGTGACTGGAGATTAAAATCGCAATATCCTGCTCACGGGCCATTGCCCGGAGATATTCACGCAGTTCGGCAATCCCTGCCGGATCCAGGCCGTTCGTCGGCTCATCTAAAATCAGCACCCGTGGATTATGTAACAAGGCGCGGGCAATTCCGAGACGCTGTTTCATTCCTAGTGAATATTCTCCGACTTTTTTAGACAGTTTTCCTTCAAGTCCAACGAGTTTCGCCAGTGCCTCATAATCGACCTGAGTCAAACCCGGAATCAGATTCTTTGCATGAACCAGATTTTGTTTGCCTGTCATGTATGTGTAGAAAGCCGGATTCTCAACGATTGCTCCGATTTGTGTCAAAGCTTTTGAGCGTTCATGGACGACGTCGAAGCCATTGACGGTGACCGTTCCCTCATCTTGCTCAAGTAATCCCGTTATAACTCGGATGGTCGTTGTCTTCCCGGCCCCGTTTGGTCCAAGAAATCCAAACACTTCTCCCGGTGCCACTTCAAAGCTGACATCCTTTAAAATCTGCTCTTTGCCTAGACGTTTTGATACGTGTTCGATTTTCAGCATCTTTTTTCCTCCTCTTGCTGTTCTTCTTACTTCAGTGTACGCGATATCAATTAAAAAAGTTCCTATCCTTACAATTATGTAATCCGTTTCCAGTTTGAACTTGTATACTAAAAGAGGTGTAGGACTCTAACTGACAGGAGGAAACCCGATGCCATTGCAGTTTGTTCCGGTGATAAAAAAAGATTTTCCGATCATTCAATCGATTTTTGCTGAAAATCCGCATTATGTGCAACTCGAAGACCGAATCTATCCTTTATCGGATGACGAATTAGAAGAAGAATTTTTAAATGCTGATACGATTAGTCTGCTCTGTATTGACGGTGACGATGTGCTTGCCCTCATTGATTATTTACCGGAACATCCAACCGACCACTCCACCTGGATCGGTTTATTCATCATGCCCGAACGACTTCATCGACAGGGTATCGGTTCGATGATCTATCGTATGTTTCACGAACAGTATCTACAGGATTGTCCTGTAATCCGACTGGCTGTCCTGCCTGAAAATGTATCAGGACGTCGCTATTGGGAACATCTTGATTTCCGCTTCGAACGACAGGGTGTCTCCGACTGCCATCAACCCGTCGAAGTTTTTCTCAAAATAAATTCATCAGATGATCGTATGTTAAAATAATGAGAAGCATTCTACTTATTGTATTAATTGAATGGGAGTTTATTACATGAAGAAATTTTCTATCCGTTTTGATGCCTTACTTGCTTTATTGATTGCCGGTCTTTTTTTCGTCATGACACTTTCTCTGACGTTTTTAATCAGTAATCGTGCAACAGACCGCCTAAAGGATGAGGTGGGAACAACCTTGTCCGCCACAGCTTATCAATTATCCGATAAACTCGATCACTACATGTGGTCCCGTACTGCCGAAGTCAATGTCTTACGGACTTTGCCAACGATTCGGGACGGGAAAAATCCAGCTGAAACACGGAATACGCTGGAGCAGTTGCAACAACAAATCCCTGACTTTTCCTGGATTGGTGTAATGAATCCCGATGGCCAAGTCATTGCTTCAACAGGGAAAATATTAGAGGGCCAATCAATCAAAGCACGTCCCGTCTTTCAGGAAGCTCAAAAAAAGCCATTCATCGGTGATGTACATGACGCTGTTCTACTGGCCAAACTGCTTCCTAACCCGAGCGGCGAACCGCTGCAATTCGTCGACATCAGCACACCGTTGTTCACGAACGGAAAAATGACTGGTGTTCTCGCCACTCACCTCAGCTTTGAGTGGGCCAAGGAAATCGAACAAAGTTTCCAAAGCTCTACGGCGCAGATTAAAGATGTCGAATTCCTCATCGTCAGCAAACAAAACCGGACCGTTCTCCTCGGTCCGAAGCAGTGGCGCGGAAAAAATTTGCCGTCTGATTGGCTAGCCGGAAATCAAAAAGGATACCGGATCTCCAACTGGGAAAATGATCAAGAATACTTAATCGGCGTCGCCGAAAGTAAGGGCTACAAAAATTACAACGGACTCGGCTGGACGGTTCTCGTCCGCCAACCGAGCCAAATCGCCTTTTCGGACGCAAGCACTTTGAGAAACTACATCCTGATTGCCGGATTAATTGCTTCTTTGTTGACGGCCATCATCGGTTGGTTCGTAGCCAGACTGTTGACCCGCCCCTTAAAGAAAATCACACTGGCAGCAGAAGCTATGCAACATGATCGGTCCAAGTCGATTCCGGCACATACCGGGATTCGGGAGATCGAAGTCCTTTCCGTCGCCTTGCGTGAACTGACGACAAAATTAACCCATACCGAGCAAGAACGGACAACGTACGAGTCACTCGCCCTTCACGATGCTTTGACCGGTCTGCCGAACCGGAATGGTCTATCGGATTATTTGGATGGGCTGTCGCGTAAAACGCACGACCAGATTTATCTGTATCTTGATTTAGACGGCTTCAAAGCTGTCAATGACCAGTATGGTCATGCCATGGGTGATTTATTGTTAATCGAAGTCGCCGATCGTCTTCAAAAATCCTTACGTTACGAAGGTCTTGTGGCACGGCTCGGTGGCGATGAGTTTTTAATTATCTTGAACGAGCCGATTACGACAGAAGAAATCGACCGATACGGAAGAGACATCATTCATACACTTTCTTATCCTTATCTTTTGAATCAACAAACTATATTGATTGGAGCCAGTATCGGCGTCGCCATCCGTTCGGCGGAAGAATCGATCGAACAGGTGATTCACCGGGCAGATATTGCTTTGTACGATTCAAAACACCAGGGCAAAGGATGCTTGACCTTCCATTACTAAGAGACGTTATTGACAAGATCACCGCTACTCCGTAATGTGAACGCATAGAAGAAGCAATCCCCAACTACTTACAACAAGGAGCTGACAACATGAATCAGTGGACACGCGAAGCACGTTATCGCCCGCTTTCCGATCTTGCACCGGAAGTGTATCAACTCATGAAAGAAGAAGTACGGAACTCACCTTGGCGGTTTTCTTTCCACATCCAACCTCCGACCGGTTTATTGAATGATCCGAACGGATTTGTCTATCACAACGGGACGTACCACCTCTTTTATCAATGGTTCCCGCTCGGACCCGTCCACGGATTGAAGTATTGGTACCATATGACTTCAAAGGATTTAGTGCATTGGTTCGATGAGGGGGCAGCTCTTATTCCAAACGATGATCCTGATTCACATGGTGCTTACTCCGGAAGTGGTTTCGTCAAAAACGATCAGGTTCATGTTATGTATACAGGAAACAAGCGGGACGCCGAATGGAATCGCCATACGAGTCAAATCGTCGGTCACCTTCGTTCGGACGGTCGGATTGAAAAACATCTGCCTCCTGCCATTCCAGAGGTTCCGACCGGTTATACCGAGCATTTCCGGGATCCTAAAGTATTTCAGCATCACGATACATGGTATTGCATCATCGGAGCTCAACGCGATGATTTAAGCGGATGTACGGTCATGTACCAATCGCTGGATGCGGAAAACTGGACATTCATGGGTGAACTCAACACCGGATATGATCAATTCGGTTATATGTGGGAGTGCCCCGATTATTTTGAACTCGACGGAAAAGGATTCTTATTATTCAGTCCGCAAGGGATTTCTCCCGAGAACGACCGATATCAAAACATCTTCCAATCCGGATACTTGATGGGACAGCCGCTCGCCCTGCCGGAACTCACTTTCCAACATGAAGATTTTGTTGAACTGGATTTCGGATTTGATTTTTATGCGCCGCAAACAACACTGGCAGTAGACGGACGCCGGATTCTTGTCGGCTGGATGGGATTACCGGACATCTCGTATCCAAGTGACCGGTTTAACTGGGCACACGGTTTGACATTGCCCCGAGAACTGACACTCGAAAATCAGCAATTGCGCCAAAAACCGGTCCGGGAACTGATATCACTCCGTAAAGAAACGTTGTACGAACAGGAACTGGAATTGGTCGATCAACTCCTGCCTGCACAAGCAGAAATTTTCGAGCTCGAGTTGTCCCAGTTGCAACTTTCTTCTGATCAATTGGAAGTGAAGCTCCGCGTCAGTGACCAGGAACAGACGGTTCTGCGGTACGATCAACAAACGAGACGGTTTACAATGGACCGCGCGTCATCAGGTGCAGAAGTACCAGCACTCGACTACGGAACTACTCGTTCGGTCACATTGACTGAACCATTGCATACGTTACGTGTGTTCGTCGATCGTTCGTCCGTCGAAGTCTTTCTCAATGACGGAGAAGCCGTGGCTTCCGCCCGGATTTTCCCGAAGACGACGAGCCAAGGCATCGTTCTGACCGGTGACGCGACAGCGCATTTGGCGATTTACAGTCTCTAATTTAGCTCAAGACAGAAAAACACATTCCTCACAGACAATCAGCTGAGGAATGTGTTTTTTATTGCGGTGCCGTCTCTTTTTGAAGATCAAAGGCTAATATGTGTTGTTCGCCGATCGGCCCCATGACAGATTGTAAGGTATCCACGTAACCTGTTTTGAAGTACAAGGATTTTGCTGCGATATTCTTTTTATTGACCGCTAACGTAATCGCCGTCACTTCCGGAAAATGTTCGTTTACGAAGGCAGGAAGTTGCATCATCGCTTCTTTGGCATATCCTTGCTGTTGGTGTCTGGCATCAATCGAAAAAGCCCGCAACAGGACACTGCGTTCATCCGTCCGGTGGGTTTTCGGAGGATTTAAATGCAGGATGAAAAATCCGACGACTTCCGTTTCTTTTTTAATGACGACCGGAAACTTGTCTGGATTACTTAATGCTTCCGACACGACCTCGGTCGGAAATGTCGTAAATTGGATTTGTTCCTCCGGAAGAATAAACGCATCACATTGTTCATAGTGTTTGTTGGTATACATAAACAGCTTTACTTGAGACATACTTTTTCCGCCTTCCATTAGTCAAGGAGACACAACACTCCCCTTACATCTATTTCCATTTTACATGTTCTAGATGTTTTAGCCAATGCTTCAGGAACGTTCGTGTAAAAGATTTTATCTTTACTTATATTCCACTTCTTGTGTAGACTTAATCAATTGTCCGACTGAAAATGCTAAACTAAGAAAAGAAAATTGAGTTTATAAAGGTAAGAGGTGAATAAACCGATGTCCCCAGACTTTTTCGAGCGGATGGAGATCGAAACCGGAACCAAATTAAATGCGGTCCAGCGCCAAGCGATTGAGCACGATCAAGGTCCGCTCTTATTACTCGCTTCCCCGGGTTCAGGAAAAACGACAACATTAAATTTTAAAATTGCCTATTTGATCCTTGAGAAAAAGGTGAATCCCCGGTCCATCTTGGGATTAACTTTCAGTAAAGCCGCTGCTCATGAGATGGCAGAACGTTTTTATGACTGGTTTCATCATTTAATCGGAACAACGGCTTCTTTCTCGACCATCCACAGTTTTGCTTTCCAAGTCGTCCGTGACTATGGGTCAACACACCGCCTTCAGTATACGATCATCGAAGGCGCCATTGAAAAAACGGCAACACACCGTCCGGAGCAGCCGTTGCATAAACGGATGATTCTTCGCCGGATTTTCCAGGAAATCAACCGGAGTGTCATTACGGAAGATCAGATGGATGAATTGCTGCGTATGATTTCCTTCGTGAAAAACCGCTTACTGGTTACGAAGGACATTGAAACATTAAAGACGACCATTAAACATTTTCCGGAGATTTACTCCGCCTATGAGCAATTTAAGTTGCGGGATCCGCTCCATCCACTGATGGACTTCGATGATATGCTGACATATGCCAATACGATTCTTTCGCAGGATGCGGCACTACTTGCCTCTTATCAACGCCGCTTTGAATATATTTTAACGGACGAAAGTCAGGATACTTCTTTGGTGCAGCATCAACTTGTCGAAAAACTGGCATTGCCTCACAATAACCTTTGCGTCGTCGCCGACGATGATCAAACGCTGTACAGCTGGCGCGGTGCAGATGTATCAAAAATCATCCACTTTAAGGATACGTATCCCGATGCGACTGTATTGTACATGGAACAAAACTATCGTTCCTCTAAAGAGATCGTCGAAACCGCCAATCGGTTCATTCAGCGGAATAAGGTCCGTTACCCGAAGAAGATGTATACGGAAAATCCGTCTTCCCGTGCCATCACCGTTGAAACGTTACCGGCGTACGAAGACCAAACGCGGTATGTCATTCGTCAATTACGCGAGGAAACGAATTTTAAAGAAGTAGCGATTTTATACCGCAACAACTCGTCCTCGATTAATATCATGAATGCCCTTGATCTAGCCGGTATCCCTTTTTATATCAAGGACGTCGACCATAAATTCTTTAGCCATTGGGTTTTAAAGGATGTCTTACATTTTATCGAACTGGCAAACGATCCTTCTGATGTTGAGATTTTAGCGCGAATTCATACGAAATTTGCAGGGTATATCTCAAAAGTTCAATTACAGCGTCTTTATGAACTGCAGAACGGTGAAAACGTCTTTGATCTGCTGCTTCAACATGTCGAGATGAAGTTTTATCAAAAAAAACAGTTGAAAACCATTAAATCCGTCTTCGCTGCCATACAAACCGCCCGTCCGGCTGCCGCTTTGGCAATGATTCGCAATGAACTCGGTTATGAAAAAAATCTTAAAAAAATGAGTGACAGTCTTGGATTCAGCATTGATTTTTTACTCGAGATGCTCAATACGATTGAAAATGTCGCAAGTGATCTTCCGACTTCCCTTGCCTTTAAAGAGCGGATTTTGCACCTCGAACAACTCATGCGTCAAGCGAAGTCGAACAAACATCAAAATGCTGTCACCTTATCGACTTTTCACAGTGCTAAGGGACTCGAGTTCGATCGTGTCTTTATGATCGATTTAATCAACGGTGTGCTTCCATCGTCGGATAATATTAAATCTTACAAAGACGGACAACTCGAAGAAATGGAAGAAGCCGTCCGTCTATTTTATGTCGGAATGACACGGGCACGTCATGATCTTCACCTGTTGTCTTACCGGTATAAGTCAAAACCGGTCGAGGAATCCTTATTCATCGCAAATATCCGCCAGATTCTTAATCCGGATCAAAAGGCACAAAAAGAAGCCCGTTATGCTTCACGTTTGAATGAAAAACCTGCCGGGCCACTTCTTCAAGTCGAGAAAAATATGCGGATCCGGCATACATCCTTCGGTGAGGGAACGATTGTTCATGTAATGGACGACGTTCTTGAGATTCAATTCGATAAAGGCATCGATAAGCAATTGTCCCTTCAAGTCTGTTCTGAAAATCATCTGTTAACGATTTTATAAAAAAAGGCGCACTTACCATCCGGATCATGTTCCGGAGTAAGTGCGTCTTTTGATTACTCATTTCATCCGTTCATTCTGTTGACGGACCAATGCATCACGGATTTCCGTGAGCAGTTTTTCTTCCGTCGTCGGAGCTGCGACTTCTTCTGTCGTCTCCTCTTTCCGGCGAAAAGCATTGATGCCTTTGACGAATAAAAATAACGCAAACGCAATCAAGATAAACTCGATGCTTGCTTGCAGGAATTGACCGTATAACAAATTAGCATTTCCGACCTCGACCGACAATCCTTTGACATCAATTCCACCAATGATGATACCGATCAATGGCATGAAGATGCTGTCGACCAGCGACTTGATGATACCGCTGAAAGCCGCCCCCAAGATGACCCCTACTGCCAGGTCGATGACATTTCCGCGAAATGCAAACTCTTTAAACGCTTTGAACATTGCCGGTTGCCCCTCTCATTTTACGTCCATGCCCGATCAGCCAACTGACGAATCGCATAGCCAACCCCATTTTCATTATTTGTTTTCGTCACTTGATGGGCAATCGCTTTTGCATCGTCATGACCATTCCCCATCGCAATCGCCATACCGGCCACTTTGAACATCGGAACATCATTCAAGTTGTCCCCGATGACGGCGACTTCTTCGATCGACACTCCAAGGTGCTTTGCCAGTGTTTTGACCGCTGTTCCTTTATCGGCACCAAGTGCCATGACTTCGATATTGTCATGCCCGGATGATGTCACGTATACACCCTCCACTTTTTGTTCGATTTCTTCCCAAATTTTCTTCATCAACTCTTGATCAAATGAGAAAGAAATGAATTTAAAGACTTGTTTGGTCTGGTTGCGGATGAACGAACGGAAACCGTCAATCATTTTGACATCTTCGTTGACATAATACCGGTCATGGAAAAATTCCAGGACATTTTTGGCCCGGTCGCTTTCCTGACTCATTTCTTTCAGCGAATCATAAGCGGCGTCAATCGTCGCCCCTTGTGCTGTGACAAGTCCTTTATCACAAAACATTTCAAAGAAAACTTCATATTGACTGATGATGCCGTAAATTTGTTGCGCCTGTTCCGTCGTCAGTGTCGTTGCACTCAGCTCTTCGCCGTCAGCAGTCAACACACGTGCTCCGTTAGAAGCGATGATCGGGCACGTAATTCCCGCCTCGTCCGTCAGTTCTTTCGCATTTAAGTAGTTCCGTCCTGTCGCAATAGCAAAATCAATGCCTTGTTCTTTTGCAGCTTCAATCGCCGCAATCGTTTCCGGTTCTATTTTCTGTTTGCTGGATAACACCGTACCATCCATGTCTGAGATCAATAATTTGATTGCTTTTGCCAAAACGTTCACTCTCCTTTATCTTTTTCCATTTTACTATACCATTTTCAGCATGATATTCCTGTTCCGACCCTTTTGATGCCGCTCAAAGGATCGGAGACAACAAGCGGGAAATACTTTCTTTAAACTTAACGAACCGGGATCGTTCCGCATATTTTTCAGCGGTCAGCTGCTCACAGACAAGACAATCCGCTTCGAACAAACGGGCTAATTCTTCAGCAACATGCCGGTCGTAGACGATCGAGTTCATCTCAAAATTCAATCGGAAGCTCCGGGCATCGATATTCGTCGTTCCGACGGAGGCGATTTCCCGATCGACGACAATCGTTTTGGCATGAAGAAATCCGGGTTCATACGTATAGATTTTCGCTCCATAATCAATCAGTTCTCCGGCTGCTGCTGTCGTCGCCCAGTAAACAAACGGATGATCCGGTTTGTTCGGAATCATGATTCGGATTTCTACACCCGACAGCAATGCCATCTTACAAGCGTCCATATAACTC
Organism: Exiguobacterium sp. s145; assembly: GCF_018618835.1. Lineage (NCBI taxonomy): Bacteria > Bacillati > Bacillota > Bacilli > Caryophanales > Exiguobacterium > Exiguobacterium sp. s145. The sequence continues at coordinate 79,923 of NZ_JACSMV010000005.1, forward strand.
GTATCCGGGATGAAATAAGGTGACTGGATATAAATCGAGTGTTTCGCGGATGAAATCATTTTAATCAGCAGATTTTTGAGATGTTCCGTTTTCGAATCCGGTCCGGACGTCACAATCTGCATCGGCAATTCCTGTTCAATCGAGTGGGCGCCATAATAAAAAGCATTTTTTGCCGTATAGCTGTCGCTCGCCTGGTTCCAATCCAAGATGAATCGGTCCAGTTGATCGTGAACAACCTCTCCTTCCAAGCGGAAATGCGTGTCGCGCCAGTAGCCGAATTTTTCATCAATTCCCAAATACTCTGTTCCGACGTTAAAGCCGCCGATATAACCAATCTTCCCATCGACGATACAGGACTTCCGGTGATTCCGGTTGTTGAGACGGAAATTAATCAGACCGATTGTCGGCGGGAAAAAGGCGTACACTTCTCCGTCATGTTTCATTAATTCCTTAAAGTCGGACCGTTTTAAATCGCGGGATCCGACCGCATCATACAGCAACCGGACTTTGATTCCCTGTTTCGCTTTGTTCGTCAAAGCGGCAATCAAGGCCTGTCCCAGTGAATCCTTTTGAATGATGTAATACTGGATGTTGATTTCGTGTTCCGCGTTTAAAATATCGGTCATCATCCGATTGAATTTTTGTTCACCATCCGATAAAATCACGACATCATTATTAAAGCTGAGCAACGCATCATTTGATGTCAAATTCATCCGGATCAATTGATCGTACCGGATGATTGCTGGATGACGCTGTTGTGTCTCATGCTTGTCGAGCTCAGTCAGTTGCAGAGCAACACGACGTGACTGCTCTTGTTGCTCTGTTTGTTCGACGTGATAAAAATTCGTTTTTTTCAAAAGACGTCCAAAAAATAAGTAAATCAGGAACCCGACTAGCGGAACAAAATATAAAATCAAGACCCACGCCCACGTTGCGCCGACATCCCGCCGCTCTAAAAAAATGACGGTGATGACCGCCAATACATTCACGATAATCAAGCCGTAGGCCAATAGGACGAGCATCGTACTCAACACGTCAAGCACTGGATCTCCTCCTTTGTTTTACCTGTCACCTTTTCCCGCTGCAATGTATAAGGTATTCCTTATTTTCAAAGTAAATAAAACAAAAAAGTGCAGGAAACTCCTAAAAAAGATGGAGTTTCTTGCACTGGATAAGATTTTATGTTTCATTGACGGATTCATCTGTATGGGATTGTTCAAGTTCAATCGATTCAATCATTGTTTTCGCACTGGCTACACAATCCGGCAATCCGACCCCGTCATAGGCAAGGCCAGCGAGATAAATGCCCGGGTATTGTGCCAACACTTCTTTCCGGACACGCTGAATCCGGTCAGCATGACCGACGGTGTAAGCAGGAAGACCATCCATCAAACGGCTGATGATGACCTGCTTCGGTTCTAACGTCCGACCACAGATCTTTTCCAAGTCCTGAAGCACAGCCTGTTGCAATACCTCATCTGATTCATGAACCAAATGGTCATTACCCGGTCGTCCGACAAATGCCCGAAGGACCGTGTGATCGGGAGCCGAATGATTCCATTTTTGATCAATCGCCGTACAGGCCGTAATCGAGTACGGTGCCCGTCGATTGACGACAAAACCTGTTCCTTCAATCGGCAGCGACTCCTGTTGATCAAAAATCATCGTCACCGTTGCCGTCGAGTGGGTCGTTAACTGTTCAAGTTCCGGTAAATGAGCATCCGGTAACAGTTGAACGACTTGCGGATGCGGAATCGTCAAGAGGACATGATCGGCATACTCTGGACCGTGGTCCGTTTTCAGCCGGTATCGTCCATCTTCACGTGAGATCGCCAGTAATGGGGTTTCGAGACGAATTTCCGAGCGTTCGAGCACCTCTTCCAACCGTTCAATCAACGATTCGAGTCCTGTTTCAAGCGATAAGAACTGTCCCGTTGCCTTGATTGTTGTCTGGGGAGTTTGCGGCAATTGATCGAGCGGACGCATCAGACGCATTCCTTCAAACAATGAGCCGGCTTTTTGTTCATTTGCGACGAACTGCGGATAGGTCGCAAACGTACTCATCTGATCGATATTGCCGGCATAAATTCCGGACAGCAACGGTTCAATCAGTTTTTCAACTAATGCATCACCGAGCCGCGGACGCAAATATTCCCCGAGCGGAATGTCCTGTTCCGGAATCCTCAGACTGTCAGACGGATGTAACAGCAAGTCTGCGACTTCCTGTTTCTCCTCTTCTGTCAGTAACGTCGTTTGCCGAAACAAGTCAAGATCCGTCGGAATTCCCATGACAGCGCCTTTCGGAATCGGATGAAGGCCACCCGTATCCAAAATGAACGCTTGGGATGTATTGTTTCGGACCAGTTTTTCACCAAGTCCGATTGCTTCAATCAAATCCGTCAAAATGTGTTTGCGGGCGACGTAAGAATCCGGTCCACGCTCAATCGTAAAACCGTCTTCCCGGTACGTCGCGACCTTCCCGCCAAGACGTTCTCCGGCTTCAAGCAATGTAATGTTCAAATCGGGAAAGGCACGTTCTGCGTAATAGGCAGCGGCAAGACCAGTAATACCACCGCCGACGATGACGAGACGTTTACTTGACATAACTGCCGACCTGTTTTGAAACAGCCTCAGTGACCGCTTTCATGAAGGCAGGATCTGCGTTCGGCATGATCGGACGTGCGTAATGGATGCCCAGTTCGTCACAGACGACTTTACACTCATAATCATTGTCGAACAGGACTTCCAAGTGATCGGCGACGAATCCGACCGGAACGTAGACGAATGCTTCGTATCCTTCTGCTTCATAGACGTCACGCGTCAAGTCTTGTACATCTGGTCCGAGCCAAGGTTCTGGCGTTTGTCCGGCTGACTGCCAGCCTGTGATCATATGCTTGACACCGGCGCGGGCCGCAATCAAATCTGCTGTCTCTTTTAATTGTTCCGGGTATGGGTCACCGTTCGCAATGATTTTTTCCGGTAAACTGTGGGCTGAGACGACAAGGACTGCTTTATCTTCCGGTACCGGTAACGCATCAAATGTTTTCCGGATTTCCGTGCCCCACCAGTCGATGAAAGCTTCTTCTTTGTACCATGACTCAACAGAAGCTAAATGGATGCCGTGTTTGTCTGCTACTTCTTTTGCACGACCGTTGTATGAACGGATGCTGAACGTCGAGTAGTGTGGTGCCAGTACAACCGTGACCGCTTCCGTGATACCGTCTTTCGCCATTTGTTCCACGGCGTCTTCGACGAATGGTTCGATATGCTTCAGACCGAGATACAGTTTGAATTCGATTTCGCCTGCATATTTTTCAGTCAGTTGGCGGTGCAGTTCTTCCGCTTGATCAATCGTGACTTGTGCCAGTGGTGAAACACCACCGATTGCTTCATACCGCTCTGTCAGTTCAGCCAATGCTTCTGGAGACGGTTTCCGCCCACGGCGAATGTGTGTGTAATACCGTTCAATGTCTTCCGGTTTGTACGGCGTACCGTACGCCATGACGAGTAATCCTAGTGTTTTCATTTCGCTACCTCCATTTTTTCTTTCGAGTAATCATGGATATATGCAGTGAGACGTTTTAAGACTTCCGGATCCACTTCCGGGAAGATACCGTGCCCTAAGTTAAAGATAAAACCAGGGCGTTTCATGCCCATATCAAGGATTTCTTTTGTTTTGGCTTCAAGAATCTCCCATGGAGCGAGCAGATAAGATGGATCAAGATTTCCCTGCAAGGTTTTTGTCAGTCCGCGTTCACGTGCCGCGTCTACCGACAAACGCCAGTCGAGTCCGACGACATCAAGCGGAAGATCATGCCATTCTTCTGCCAAGTGACTTGCTCCGACACCAAACATGATCATCGGAACGCCTGTTTCTTTTAATTCCGTGAAAATACGTTCCATCGTCGGTTTGATGTAAAGGACATAATCGTTGCGACTCGTCGTACCGACCCACGAATCGAAGATTTGAAACGCCTGGATACCGGCATCAACTTGTGCTTTGATATAATCGATGACCATATCTCCGAGTTTCTCCATTAAAGCATGCCAGACATCAGGGTGACCATACATCAATGCTTTCGTCTTATGATAACCTTTTGACGGTCCGCCTTCGATCATATAGCTTGCTAATGTAAACGGTGCTCCCGAAAAACCGATCAACGGTACTTCAAGACGTTCGCGCAATAATTTAATCGTCTCGAAAATGTAGGGAATATCTTCTTTTTTAAAGGTTTGGAGCGCTTGAACATCATCCATTGTCCGGATTGGATTAGCAATGACAGGACCGATGCCGCTTTTGATTTCGACGTCGACACCCATTGAAGGCAAGGGCGTCATAATATCTTTATAAAGGATTGCTGCGTCGACTCCCAACTGTTTGACCGGCAGTTCTGTCACATAGGCGCACAACTCAGGATCATGTGTAATCTCAAAAAGTGTCCGTGTCTTCTTGATTTCACGATACTCGGCTTGATACCGACCTGCTTGCCGCATATACCAGACCGGTACATGGCTTACTTCTTCGCCACGAATGGCCCGCAAAAATGTATCATTAAAGTTTTTCATCATAACTACCCCTTTTACTCGTTCTAACGCCCCAAAATAACACACGATAAGTTTGTGAACACAGAAACATTATATCTGAAATTCAGAACGGTGTGCCAATAAATCGTTTACAAAATTACAGTTCTGTTACCCGTTCATCAAATGTTCACCGTTTCTTGTAAAGTCCGAAGGCAGCATTCAACTGTCCACGAATTAAATCCGAACGTTGTTGTTCTGTTACTTTTCGTTCCTTTTCACGGATTTCGTGTGTCCGCCACCCGTCTTCAATCTTTTCTGCGACTTCTACCAGTCGCTCGATATCTGTAAAGGAATACTTTCGGGTTTTTCCGTTCGTCCGCTCCGGAAAAATCAATTTCCGTTCTTCGTAGTAACGAATTTGCCGTTCCGATAAACCGGTCAATTCGCAGACAATCCCAATCGTCATCACCTTCTTCTCCCGGTAGTTCATCTTCGTCACTCCTTTCCTTCAAAATACCATGTCAGATTTTCTGACACAAGACGTTTCTTGGAAGGGATTTCCGTCTAAAGTAAACACATACTTTAAATTGATAAAGGAGGAACGACGATGAAATTAGAAGAAATGTTAGTTTCGGTCGATACGTTTTATGTCTTATTCGCTACTTTATTAGTCTTTACGATGCAGATTGGATTTTTATTACTCGAAACAGGCATGTTACGGGCGAAGAATGCCGGACACGTTGCGGTTAAACAATTAATCAGTTTTTCCGTTGCGGCTCTTGCCTTTTGGGCAATCGGCTTTGGACTGACGTTCGGAGACGGACCCGGTTTGATTGGAACAGAAGGATTTTTCCTTCATGGCGGATTTTCAAGCCTTGACTGGTCAAATGTAACCATCGATGTCAAATTCCTCTTCCAGTTATCCTTTGTCGCAGTATCACTTGCGATCGCTTGGGGCGGTTTTGCGGAACGGGCAAAATTGTCCGTTTACCTATTGTTCGGAACATTCTTCGTCGCTGTCATCTATCCGATTATCGCCCGTTCCGTTTGGGCAGGCGGTTTCCTCGGTTCCCTCGGGATGCAGGATTTTGCCGGATCGACAGTCGTCCACTTACAAGGTGGAATCGCTGCTCTCGTCGCTGCTTTAATCTTGAAAAAACGGATTGGAGCAGAAAAAACACCGTTACTTGGTCATAACGTCATCTATTCCGTCGTCGGTGCGTTTATCCTTTGGTTATGTTGGTTTGGATTCAATGCCGGCTCGACGTTAACGATTGCTGACGGATTCTTCAGTTATGTCGCCTTGACGACTTTACTTGCGACCGCTGCCGGTGCGCTTGGTGCACTCGCCATTTCCTTCTGGCATCGTCGGGTCGCAGATATCCCGTCGATCATCAACGGCGTCCTGGCTGCTCTCGTCGCCATCACAGCCGCTTGTGCTTTCGTCGAACCGTGGGGAGCCGTCGTAATCGGTTTCCTGGCCGGAGTCATCACGTACGGAACAAGTATCCTGCTCGCCCGTCGCGTCGATGATCCGTTGTGTGCGTTCTCGGTTCATGGTGTTGCCGGGATTTGGGGCACACTTGCTACCGGATTCTTCGCTTCACCGAGACTCGTTGAAATTACAGGCATCGGACAAGCCGGATTATTTTACGGCGGCGGTTTTACACAACTTGGGGTGCAAGCACTCGGCGTCGTCTTTGCCGTCGTCGTCGTCAGTGTCCTAAGTTATGTCTTCCTCAAGTTACTCGATGTAACAATCGGTCTCCGGATTACACGTGAAGATGAACTCCGTGGACTGGACGTTGCCGAGCATGGACAAGCTTCTTACGACCTCCCTGCACCGGTCAGCAAAGAGTTGCATCCTACGTATGAAGAAGAATCGACTGAAAAGGTCAACTGAATTTCACCGTCAAACACCCCTTCGCCGTGATGAACTGAACCAAAAAAGTTAGACAATAAATAATTTGTCAGGCGACCTTTAGGACCTGAGTCCGGTATTCCACCGGGCTCAGGTTTTTTAGTCGTCTCTTGATACGACGATGGTTATAGTACTCGATGTAACGCTCGAGCTCACATTTGAAGTGGTCCATATCATCGAACTCCTTGAGATACAGGAGCTCTGATTTGAGCACAGCGAAGAAGCTTTCGATGGCTGCGTTGTCGAGGCAGTTGCCCTTACGGGACATACTTTGCGTGATGCCATGCTCGTGGAGCGTACCAGTGAACGCTTTGTATTGATAATGCCACCCTTGATCGGAATGAAGGATTGGGCGTGCCTCTCCGTCGAGCTTCCCGATTGCCTGATCCAACATGTCGCCAACGAATCGATATGTAGGGCGGTTTGATATGGTATAGGCAATGATCTCACGGTTTCCCAAGTCCATCATCGGCGAGAGATAGAGCTTCTCCCCGAACAGGTGAAATTCAGTGACGTCAGTCACCCATTTCTGGTTCAGACCGGTGGCCTTGAAGTCCCGTTGGAGAAGATTCGGTGCGACCTCTCCGACCCGTCCTTTATAGGAGCGGTATCGCTTCATGCGGACGAGACATTTGAGACCGAGCTCGTTCATGAGACGGCGCACAGTCTTCGGATCGTGCCGGAAGCCCTGGCGTTCGAGAAGTGCGTGGATGCGACGATAGCCACATCGTCCCTCGTGTTCGTGGAACAAGGTATGGATGGCTGCCTTCACCTCCGCATACTTGTCTTCGCCCGTCATACGGGTCCGCCAATAGCAATAGACGCTCCGCGCCATACCGAGCACGCGGAGGAGTCCCAGAACGGGATAGATTGATCGCAATTCGTCGATTACTTGTGCCTTGATCCGGTTCGTCGCGCATTCTCTTCTTGAACCAAGGCTTTCAATTTTTTTAACGCAGCGTTCTCCATCTCGAGATACTCGATCCGCTCTTTGAGCTTCTCGACTTCTGTCATCTCTTCAAAGTCCTTCTTCTTGCGTCTCGCCATCGGGGCACGTCCTTTCGGTTTGGCGACCAGACCTGCGGTCCCTTCCCGTTCATAGGTCGATCGCCATCTCGAGATCATCCCTGGGGAGGAAATTCGGTATTTTACGGCCGCCTCTCTACTGGACAGCCTGTTAGTCGCCATGTCGTTTAATACCTCCAGTTTAAATGCCGGCGAGTGTGTTGTATAGGAAGGATCGAAGATCGTTTCCCCCCAACGCTCATAAAGACGTGACCACTCACGGATCAGGTCACGCGCTATCCCGAACTCTTTCGCTACACCTCGGTATCCGTCTCGTCCCGTCAGATAACGCTCAGCGACCTGGACTTTAAACGCCTTCGTATATTTGACCATAAAAAACACCCCATAAAAGTTGGATTTTTATGTCCAACTTTTATGGGGCAGTTCAGTGACGGCGAAGGGGTGTTTTGTCTTTGATTCTACGGTTACTTTTTCCTCGCGTAATATTCCGCGATGACGAGTGCTAAAACAGCGCCTGCGATAACAGTCGGAAAACCGCTGATCACATACCCGATTCCCGTTAAAACCATCACTTGTAAAAATGAAGTGGTTCGAAGGACTTTCCGTTTTGATGCCGTTGCGTCTCCAAACGGCAACAGGCGGGTCAACAGATGGGAATCGATGGCCCGGGTGAATGGCGCCAATTGAAAGCTGGTCAATCCACTGAAGGCGGGTACGGCAAGCACCACTAACCATTCATTGTCTTTACCAAGCCACATGAAGACGGCGCCGATCAGTGTCAAACGAACGATTAAACCGATTCCATCCGTACTTCGAATGAATTGTTTCATGTACAGGTAATCAAACGTCCGGTTCCGGTCGAATCCGATTTTTTCGACGAGATGACTCAAAAGTCGTCGCCGTTTGTATGTCGTCGACAGGCGTGGTACATCAACAAACCAGTTTGCAATCCGGTAAAAGCGATCCCGCGATTCCTGTTCCAGCGCAATCCACTCCATCAACGGTAACTGATCCTGTTTCTTCAAATGAAGCGTCAACAACAGAAGACCCGTAACCACGATGCTGAATGAACCCATTCCGAGCATAACAAGAATTCCGGCACCGGTTGCGTATAAGAGGACCAGTCGATGACCGACTCCTTCAAGTTTTGATAAATTGGCAGCCGCACCAATCATGCTTAAGGCGACAAACAGAATGAACAATCCGATGGGTGAAGTTTCTTCTGTCCGCACATATAATACAGCAACCGCGAGAAACGGAATCACTGCCCGGATCATACCAAACAGAGCGTTATATACCCTGATTCGCTTCATATACCCTGCAAGGTGCGGCAGACTTGGAAGCAGGAAGACTTGGTCCGCCTCGGTCAAAAACGTCCGTGTCGAGCGGTAAAACGCCAACAAGATGAACAGGCTGCCCATGACCAGATTTCCCGGAAACGATGGATCGAGCTGATCCAAAAATCGACCGTACACGACAAGACCGTATAAGACGACGAAATAGACCGTAAACAGCAATCCGCCGTTCGCCATATACCGGGTATACTTCGTCATCTCCGCCATGGCAGCCTGGTATCGTGTACGCCATAAAACAGAACTTGTCATCGTTCTGCCTCCTCGATGGCAGCGACGTAAATGTCATCAAGGGAACCGTCCATCAAATCGTAGCGATTTCGAAGATCTTCCGTCGTTCCCTCCGCTGCAATCCGTCCTTCATGCAACAAGATGAACCGATTGCAATGACGTTCTGCCGTCTCTAAAATATGGGTCGACATCAAGATCCCTTTCCCGTCCGCTTTCAATTCACTGAAAATCGTCAACAGTTCCCGAATCGCAAGTGGATCGAGTCCAACAAACGGTTCGTCGACGATCAGCAACTCACTGCCTGTCACCAAAGCGCAGAGAATCATTGCTTTTTGTTTCATCCCTTTGGAAAAAACACTCGGAAACCATTCCAACTGTTTTGTCATTCGGAGCCGTTCTGCGTAATGATTCATTCGTTCTTGCGCCTGCTTCTCCTCAACGGCATACCCTTGCGCCATCAAACGCAAATGCTCGCGTAAAGTCAATTGTTCATATAACATCGGTTGTTCCGGAATATAGGCGACCTGTTTCCGATATGTTTGTTCATCCTGTTCCAAACTGACTTCGTTGATCAAAACTTCTCCCGACTTGACCGGCAACAAACCGAGGATATGTTTAATCGTCGTCGACTTACCCGCACCGTTTAAACCGATTAATCCAACAAGTTCTCCTCTATTTACCGATATCTTAATGTCATGGAGAACTTTTTTTGCTCCATATCCTCCAGATAAATCATTTATTTTTAACAACATACTCATCGACTCCCTTCATTAACCATCCTAGACAATTCATTCTCACTTTTCTAGTTTGAGTCATTTTTTTATGAAGAAAAGGTTTGAATACATCTTTTTACGGTAATTACTCTAAGTGTAATCGTTACATCAATATATGAAAACGACTTACAAAAATTGAAAGTAGCATTTTAAACACGAGTTTCGCTAAGAGGTAACTGGTATAATCGTCTAGCCATTTTAATTTTAATGTTTTTACCTCACTGGTTGAAATGATTATTTAAAGGCTTTCATCTTTCAATGTGTTTACAACTGCCTGAAAACAGGTAAATCTAAAGTAAGAAAAGGAGGGTTCCAAATGGGATTCTTATGGGCTTTAATCGTCGGTGGATTAATCGGTTGGGTAGCTAGTCTCATCATCGGGAAAGACGTACCAGGCGGCATCATCGGTAACATCGTTGCCGGGTTTGTCGGAGCAATGATCGGTCAAGCAATCTTCGGTACAATGGGACCGGATATCGCTGGTTTCGCAATCATTCCAGCTATCTTAGGTGCTATCATCTTAATCTTCATCGTGTCATTGATTCTTCGTTCAGTACGTCGTAAATGATTTATTGAAATAATGATCAGTACGTAAATTTTATTAAAGGAGTGTTTTTAAATGGGATTCTTATGGGCTTTAATCGTCGGTGGATTAATCGGTTGGATCGCTAGTCTAATTATTGGTAAAGATGTACCAGGAGGTATCATCGGTAACATTATCGCAGGTTTTGTTGGTTCAATGATCGGACAAGCTATTTTCGGTTCAATGGGACCTACTATCGGCGGATTTGCAATCATTCCAGCTATTCTTGGTGCAATCATCTTAATCTTCATCGTATCGTTGATTCTTCGTTCAGTACGTCGCAAATAATCTAAACTACTAAAACTAAAAGGAGTGTTTTAAATGGGATTCTTATGGGCTTTAATCGTTGGTGGTATTATTGGTTGGTTAGCAAGTCTTATTCTCGGTAAAGATGTACCAGGTGGAGTTATCGGTAATATCATCGCAGGTTTTGTCGGTTCAATGATCGGACAAGCTCTTTTCGGAAGTTGGGGACCGTCAGTTGCCGGTTTCGCAATCGTACCAGCTATCCTTGGTGCAATTATCTTAATCTTAATCGTTTCGTTCATCCTTCGTGCGGTCAACAAACGATAATCTGATTTACTGCAAAAAACCACTAAAGACGTCATGTCTCTAGTGGTTTTTTTGTTTGATCTGCGGATTTTTTTTTAGTTACGTAACTCCAACCACATTTTACCTGATCGTTCAATGACACGTTTTTCTGACTTGATATTCAACCACCCTAACAAATCGTCAAAAAAGCTTGATGGATATTTCCAGACCGTCCCGACTGATTCGGTCGATTTAGATTCCGGCTTGCCGGCGACTGCTTCGAGCTCAGACGTTGTTTTATTCAAATCAATTAAGATACTTTTGACTTCCTGATTCTCATACACCATTTCAAATCCGTCATATATCGTTTTGTTGGCCATTTGGTTTGTCGGAGGGCCAAATGATTTTTCTACTTCGGATTGGCTTCGGCCGATATAATCCGTCATCTGTTCGACCGTCTTACCGGTTCTTGCCTTCACTTCCGCTTCGAGCAGCTTCTCGATATCGACACCGTATTGTTCCTTCTTATCCGGTGCAATCTGTTGTGCGAGTTTAAAGACAACCGTCGTCGTTCTCTGATCTCCTATTTGAACGGTCTCAGTCGCCTGTCCCGTCTTCCCGTTCGCTTCCACGCGTGCTGACACCTCATACTCGCCCGGAAAACGTTTAATGGTTAAGGGAGCCTCTTGATCCGCATTACCTGCTGGCGCATCATCGATTGAAATGGACGCCGTTTCCGTATCAACCTTCACTTCCAATGTCTGTTTATTCAAATGCAAAGTGTACGTGTCGAACCAAAATCGTCCCGGCTGTTTTTTCAATGAAAATAAATCTTGTTGCTTAGTTCGTTTTGTTTCTTTCGGATAATTGTTTTGATCAGATTTAATTTCGGCTACAGTTCGTTCAAGCCGTTCCGGGTCTGCCTTAAACCATTTCATGAGCTGATTTGTTTCCGCAAGCTTTAACGGTTTGTTGTTGAGATACACTAATTGTTGAAACGTTTCCCGGTCTTGTTCCTGTACCGTCTTTTGAAACACTTGATCTGTCTGTTGCCGTTCGGCAGCCGGTTTGATTTGACTCCATCCAATCCAAGCAATCAGACCAGCGAGTACAATAATTCCCACGATGAGTCCGATTCGCTGATTTCGTCTTTTCTTTTTTTCATATACAGTGATGCGAGACGGCATCTTCGTTTCCCCTACCTTCTTTTTTAGGATTTCCTTTAGTTTAGAAACCCTTCATATCCTTGTCAATTGCCCGCAAGACCGATTCAGTCGAGTATACTGAAGCTATATCCATCTGAAGGAGTGAGTCCATTGCAAAAAGAAAACTGTATTTTCTGTAAGATTGCCAACCATGAGATCCCAAGCCATAAAGTTTTTGAAAATGAAGAAGTTTTGGCTTTTCTCGATTTATCACAAGTAACGAAAGGTCATACGCTTGTCATTCCAAAACAGCACGCTGATAACGTCTACGATTTATCCGCAGAAAGTGCACAGGCTGTTTTTGCAACCATTCCGGAAATCAGTCGTGCTTTACAACAGGAAACAGGTGCTGCCGGAATGAACCTTTTATCGAACACCGGGAAAGTTGCCGGACAATCTGTTTCTCACTTCCATCTCCATCTCATTCCGCGCCACGACAAACACGATGGCTTTGGTGCGAAATGGGAAGTGCACAATGAAGAGTATACGGCTGAAGAATTGGCAACAATCGCCGAATCCATTAAAAATCGTCTCTGACGGTACCCAAAACCGTTCAATTACTGACTCATTTTAAAAATATTGCCGAAATAGGTTTCTAATATCGAATTTTCGGTAAAATAATATGAAACAAATATTTTAATATCAAAAGGAGGTAAAACTATGTCGAAGCGTCCCCATCGTAACTGGGTCGCTTTTGGTGCTACGCTGTCGCTTGTGACTTTTTACGGTTTGAAGGCGCTTCGCCAAGGTACTAAAAGTGACTCTTCGAATGGTAAACAACGTCGAAATTCTTATTCTACAATCGTAACGAACGTGCAGGATTTGACGCAAGAGGGAAAGAATCTAATAGAGACAGCCAAACTTTCTGGTACGACTTTTAAAGAGGAAGTTACAAAAGATGTCTCCCAGTATCAGTCAGAGGTTCAAGAATCACTCGCACGTCTTCAGAAATTTGCTGATGAGGCAAAACAAGACGTCGATCATCTTACTCCCCAACAATAACGGTCCGCTGCTTCGATTTGTTTTTGTATAGTTTGCATTTTGCGCGTTTGAGCCATTGTCACCTTTCGAAAGGATGAGTCAGATATGGAACACGAAAAATTATATCCTGGACAAGAAGCACTGTTATACAGTCATAAAATTGTCCAATTGAGCAAAGCACTATGGAAAACGGTAGAAAAAGATTGGCAAAATTGGATCAAACCCTTTGATTTAAATATTAATGAACACCATATTTTATGGATTTCCCATGCACTGGGTGGTGCCTCGATTTCTGAAATCGCCAAATACGGTGTGATGCACGTCTCGACTGCGTTCAACTTCTCTAAAAAATTAGAAGACCGTGGACTTTTGACGTTTTCAAAAAAAGAGACGGATAAACGAAATACCTATGTCCAACTGACCCCGGAAGGCGAAAGTCTGTTACTTGAGACGATTCAAGCATTCCGCCCAGAAGAGAACGGTGTTTTCCGTGCTTCGTTACCACTCCAGGAACTTTACGGTAAATTCCCAGAGCTGACAGACATATCAGCAATCGTTCGCCGTCTTTACGGCGACAGCTTCATGGACATTTTTGCCGAGACATCAAAAATGATTACAGAAGAAGCAGACCGGCGTCCACAAGACCCTGTGATCGACTCGATCAAAAAAGCATGACCTTTGCATGAATTCTTCGAGTTAACGTTCTAAGCCTTGAGGCCTAGGACGTTTTTTCTGTCTTTTGAAAGTAACGTTCCCTTTACCGTTCTGTCTCAAAACGTTGCGATGCCTCACAATTTCCCACAAAAATAGTCCTCCCCTCCTGTACTTGATGTGATAGCATGGTGTAAGAGCAAATCACTTTCGATTTTGCGGAAAGCTGTCAAGATAACGAAGATATGATATGATAGAACGGTTGAAATAAATGGTAAATTAGGGGTGTATGTATGAAAAAGAAACTTTTAAGTGTAGCAGCAGTGGCAAGTGTATTCACATTAGCAGCATGTGGTTCAAATGACGAAGCTGTCATCAACTACAAAGGTGGAGAAGTCAATAAAGCGGACGTCCAAGACGAGGCGTACCAAAAAGCAGGCGCACAAATTGCTTTCCAACAAACGATGAACAAACTGCTTGAAAAAGAATACGGTAAAAAAGTAACAGATAAAGAAGTAGAAGCTGAAGTCAAGAAAACAAAAGATCAGTTCCCAGATAAAGAACAGTTCAATACGACACTTCAAACAGCCGGTATTAAAAGCGAAAAAGAATTCGAAAAAGTGCTTCGGACACAAATGCTCTTAACAGAAGCAAAATCAGCAAAATCAAAAGTTACGGATAAAGAAATCGAAGAGCGTTTCAATCAGGAAAAAGTGGAAGTAAAAGCGAGCCACATTCTTGTTGAAAAAGAAGCAGATGCAAAAGCAATCAAGAAACAACTTGATGAAGGCGGCGATTTTGCTAAAATCGCTAAAGCTAAATCAACGGATACTGGTAGCGCAACAAAAGGTGGAGATCTTGGATACTTCACAAAAGGTAAAATGGTCGAGGAATTCGAAAATTATGCGTTCAAGGATGGCGTTGAAGGTAAAATTTCTGACCCGATCAAAACACAATTCGGATATCACATCATTAAAGTAACAGACCGTAAAGAGAAAAAAGACTTTACGCTCGAAAAAGAATCCGACCGAATTAAAAAAGCCTTGGCTGAAGAAAAATCAGCTCAAGTCAATCCAAACGATATCTACCGTTCATTGATGAAAAAGTATGATGTTAAAGTCGAAAACAAAGACTTCAAAGATGCTTTTGACCTTGATAAACAAGAGCAGCAACAAATGCAACAACAGATGCAACAGCAACAACAATAAGCGTAAAAAATCCCTGCTTCCATCATGGAAGACAGGGATTTTTTTAGCTCTGCTTCCATCATGGAAGACAGGGATTTTTTTAGCTCTGCTTCCTATTCTTTTTACCGAATCGGAGCCCGTTCATATTGTTTTGGTAAACTGATCTCATCTTTAAGTTCCGCTGCCGCATGATAAACCCAATACGGTTGACGCAGAAGTTCACGTGCAAGCAGGATGACGTCCGCCCGTTCGCTGCGGATGATTTCTTCCGCGAGCGTTGCCGTCGTAATCAATCCTACCGCCCCTGTCTTGATGCCGGTTGCCTGTTTGATTTCCGCTGCATACGGTACTTGGTAGCCGGGATAAACTTCCGGAACGGCATTGGCAACAACGGCTCCTGAACTGCAGTCCAGCAAGTCGATGTTCCGCTTTAACAATTCCTCGGCCAGCGGGATATAATCCGCCGCCGTCATTCCACCCGGTGCATGGTCTGCTGCCGAAATCCGGACCCATAATGACAGATCTGACTTCTCTTGAATGGCGTCAATGATTTCAAGCAAGAAGCGCATCCGGTTTTCCATCGATCCACCGTACTGATCCTCACGTTTGTTGGATAACGGGGACAAAAAGGTATTAATCAGATAGCCGTGTGCTCCGTGCAATTCGATGAAATCATAGCCCGCCTGTTCAACGCGAAGTGCCGCCTCGACGAATTGTTGTTTGATGACATCAATTTCTTCCACTGTCAGTTCATGCGGATGATCATATGAATCATCGAATCCGATTGCTGATGGTGCGACAGGCGGTTTAGCCGTTGTGCTTTTCCGTCCGGCATGCGCCAGTTGGATTCCCGCTTTTGCACCGGCTGCTTTTACTTGATCGGCAATGCGGCGAAGTCCGTCAATGTGATCATCCGACCAGACGCCCAAATCACCGGCTGAGATTCGACCGTCCGGTGTGACAGCTGTTGCCTCTAAGATGACACCACCGACACCACCGACTGCACGTGAGGCGTAATGCGTGACGTGCCAATCGGTTACGAGTCCATCTTCTTTTGCACTATACATACACATCGGTGCCATGATGACACGATTCCGGAACTGAAGTCCCCCGATTTGGATTGCTTCGAATAGTTTGGTTTTCATGAATTCCACTCCTCTGATCAATTTCAAATCCTGTTGAATCTTTTTACGTCATCTTTTTACAGCTTGGGACGATAAAATGAACGATTATCCAATGCGAACGATCGTTCAGAAAATTGTCCGGGCTCGACATACTCAAGCAAACGGTCCATCATCGTCATTCTCGCATCCAGATTATCAATCAAAAATAATACTTCGGCTTCACGCATCTGTGGTGCGACAGCCGATCCCCACTCCGGACGGCCATGGTGACTCAGGACTAAATGTTGTAAGACCGTCAACACTTCTGCATCGATGTGTAACTCCGCCCCGACTTTTTCCAGTTCTGCGACCATTAATGAGATATGTCCGACAAGCTTTCCGGGAAGCGTGTATTCCGGTGTCACAGGATCAGACAGCTCCTTGATTTTTGCGTAGTCATGCAGGACGACACCTGCAATCAACAAATCACGATTTAATGTAGGATACAGACGGGCAATTTGATCCGCCAGTTTTAACATCGACAGGACATGATAGGATAAACCAGAATAAAACGCATGATGGTTTTTGACCGCTGCCGGATGTGTGAAATACGCGTCGAAATCTTTGATGACAAGATGTTTGACCAGCTTCTTCATCTCGGCATGTTGAATCGATTCGATGAAACCGAGTACTTCCGTTTCAATCTGTTCCCGCGGAAGTGGTGCCGATTGAATGTAATCTTCTACATTCGTTTCGTCCAACACGGTGATTTGCTTCAATTTTAATTGTGTCCGTCCCCGGTAATCCATCACTTCACCAGCTGCATGGACGATGAATTTAGGAGCATATTTTTCAAGATCACTCGTGTCCCACATCTTTGTTTCAATTTCTCCCGTCTTATCTGCTAAAATCAATGTCAGATAAGGTTTTCCGTTTGCGGCGATTCCTTTTAATGCCTGCTTGATCATGACTCGTTGATCGAGCATTTCACCAATTGCCAACTGACCGATACCTTTCATTTCACAACACATCCTTTTTATTTATCTGGACTCATTTTGATTAGAACTGTTTACATATTTCTCTGACTGTCAGACGTCACTCTACCATTCTACTATATAGGAGCTCAAAACATGGAATCCGACTCACTCTTTAGCTGGCATCGTTTTTTAACGCTTGCCGAATTTGAAGAATATTTTCATTCTCAAACACCGACCGACGCTTTTAAACTGGATTGGCTGAATCAACTGTCTACTAAAGATATGAACTTCACACGGGTCGAACTTGATTTACTGTACGGCTCCATCGTGACTTGGCAAAATCCGGCTGATAAAAGTGACCGCCGTTCCATCGGCTATTATCTTTCACCGACGGAACTGATTACAATCGGCTTATCGGAACATGTCGTTTCCTTAATCGAACCTTTTGAAACGACGACCCCTTTCGAAGCTTTTTATGCGCTGTTATCTCTGCAAATGAATACTTACTTCTCGGGAATCGATGCTTTTGAAACCGAACTGTTTTTAAGACAGGATGAGCTTCGGGGAAGTATCGATGAGAATTCTCTCGACAGCATTTTCGGCCTGCGGGATACGATCGAAAATTGGTCGGATCTGATTGTCCCGTTCCGTGAGCTTGTTTTAGCAGGTCCCGAAGCTTTCGTTCGGCAAAATACGTATACGGAGGCTTTACCTTACCAACTGGCTGAAAAACGGGTGCAACGTCTATTGATGCTGATTGAACACTATCAAAAAGATATTGAAGTATTGCTCGATCTGTCGACAACCGTTTCGAACATCAGAGGAAATGAAATCATGAAAGCTTTGACGATTTTCACAGCCGTCGCCACACCGATGATGGCGCTCGGTGCGATTTGGGGAATGAATTTTAAAAACATGCCCGAACTTGACTGGAAATACGGATATGCCAGTGCCCTCTTTTTGATTTTCCTTACGACCGGCGGAATCTTTTATTGGATGAAACGCCGCGGCTGGTTAGGAGCGCTCGTCCGGATGCCGAATAAAAAATCGCGACTAAAAAATAGATAACAGAACGTAAGTTCGTTATACTAAGTGTAACGAATTAACGGATTGAAAGAAAGGAGGAGACGATGATGGGACGAAAAATCATTCATGTCGACATGGACGCGTTTTATGCTTCTGTCGAACAGCGCGATCGACCACATTTAAAAGGTGTTCCTGTCATCGTCGGTGGTCCTCCACATGCGCGGGGTGTCGTTGCGACCTGTTCGTATGAAGCACGCAAATACGGCATTCACAGCGCGATGCCATCACGGCGAGCGTTTCAGCTCTGTCCGCGGGCCGTTTTTCTGCGTCCCCGTTTTGAAGTGTACCGTGCGGTCAGTGCCCAAATCATGGAGTTGTTTCTTGAGATCACACCTCTTGTCGAACCGCTGTCGTTAGATGAGGCCTATCTGGACGTCACAGAAAACAACCTGCAGATGACAAGTGCGACGCATATTGCCCAGTACATCCTGGCTGAAATCAAACGACGGACAGGTTTGACTGCTTCCGCCGGCGTATCAAACTCAAAGCTTGTCGCTAAAATTGCTTCCGGCCATCAAAAGCCAAACGGATTAACCGTGTTGCCTCCGGATGATGTTTTACCTTTTTTATCCGGATTAAAGATCGGGGATTTACACGGAGTCGGAAAAGTCACGGAGCAAACACTTCAGAAACATGGTTTCCAAACGGTCGCAGATATTCAACAATCGCCGATCGCTGAACTGCGGGGATTACTTGGTCGGGACCGGGGAACGGAGTTGTATACGATGGCACACGGTCAAGACGAGCGAATGGTCCGCCCGCACCGGGAACGAAAATCCATCGGCTCCGAAAGTACATTCGAAGAAGACACAGAAGATATCGATACCATTTTCGAAACGCTGAAACGGGAAGCGCTGTCCGTCGTCAAGACACTGAACCAAAAAGAACTGGTCTGTCGAACTGTTACGATTAAATGGAAGACGGAAGATTTCCAGTCGCGTTCTAAACGTTATACGTTTTTAGAAGAAACGGCTGATGAAGAAACGTTACTCCGGGTGACGACCAAACTGTTTAATGAAATTGAATTTAAAGGTCCGATCCGCCTGATTGGTATGAGCGTCAGTCATCTTGAAACCCCACCCCTCTCCAAACAGTTAACGTGGCAAGACATTGATTCCTACTTGTAAAATGAATATCTATTCATTACACTTAAGTTAGTCATTTCGGATAAGGAGGAATCAGCCATGCTTTATACGATTACCGCATTTTCAGATCGAGGACAAACGTTACTGGATGATACCTTTGACGCTCCCTCCGATTCTGAGGCACGTCAAGAAGGTATCCGCCGCCTGAAAGAAGCAGACTTGGAGCACCGCGGGGCACGTGTGACCCGCGCCGGACAACTGATTCATTTTGAACGGGCTTACCTCCCACGCCTGGTTCCAACGGAAAAAACATTATAAAAAAAGCCTCGTTCCGATGAAACGGAAGCGAGGCTTTCTCATGATGTTACTGAACGTCGTCTTGATTTTGTTCCATCATCGGTGCGTACAGCTCTTCTAGCGGTTTCATGATGATTTGTGTCACTTCCGTCAACATCGTGTGCATACGTTGTTCTTCCTGCATCAGTTGACCAATCAATGGATTGTTTTGGACTTCCAGCATCTTCGCTTGTGCCGATGCCATATCCTCAGGTGTGATTTCTTCACCTTGCATTTGTTTTTGTTGTAACTCAAGTTGCACGTTGCGGAATGAAGCGAATAGCTCATTTGACATTGGATCCGCATTGACTTGCGCGTACAAATCCTTCAGTGTCGTGTATTCTGATGTTTCGCGTAGTGCACGTTCTAGCGTGTAAGCATGATCGTATAAGTTTGTTTCAGACATCTTTGAACCCTCCAATTTTGTTAAACGATAAGAAGTATCGCTTGTATCATTCCAATTAAACCACCTAATAGTCCTCCAAGCCAAGTGATAGCCCGGAATTCTCTTCTTGAAATCGACAAGACGATTTCTTCCAGATACGCGGTATCGAGTAAATCGACTTCCTCCCGAACAATCGTTTCGAGATCAAGTGTCGCCATGATTCGTTCGACTTGTTCGACTAGACGGACTACCACTTGTTTAGAAAGCATCGGAACCATTTCTTGACTGATCCGGGCTTCAAGCGGTTGCAGTAGTTGATATAATTGCGTATCCCATAATTTCGTCAATGGAATACGCGTTAAGATCTCTGATTTCATCCGCTCGATGATTTGTCGTTCCGTCTCCGCTCCAAGCAGTTCTTCAACCGGCCGCTCTAGTAACACACTGATTTCTTGTTCGACCATTTCACTGATGAACTGGTGTGTCGACTTTCCTTGTATTACCCGTTTGAGTTCCGGTTGAATCATTTCCACGAGATTGACATTAGCCAGCAACATCCCGAACATGCCTCCGCCTAATTTACTTTGAATGAACTGAGCGACTGTTTCTTCCAGTTTCATTCTTCCGGCAGGACTGTCAAAGTACTGTTCGGTCTGGTGAAGTAATGCTTCAACAATCCCGGGAACCGCTGCCTTGATTTTTGTCGTTCCGCCATCCCCGATGACTTCTGTTAAACGTGCTGTTTTAATCGAAACAGCCATCGTTGCTAGTTCCTGATCAATCCGCTGTTCCATTTGATGTTGTAACTTACCTTCCGGATTCGTGACAAATCGTTCAGCAATTTCGCGAATCGTTTTCGTCGAGCGCGTCCACTTCTGTAACTCCTGCTGAATCATCCGGGTAATGGCTTCATATACGACCGGTTGCTGAAGCCGCTTGCTGATTCCTTCCGGAGTCAATAAATGTTTGACGACTGTTCGTCCGAGATTCGCCGCTAGTTCGTCACGACGTTTTGGAATTAAACCCGGTGTAAATGGAATGCGGTACTTGCCGATATACTTTGCTTCAAGCGGACGAAATAACATCCGGATTGCAAGATGATTGGTGATTGCTCCAATCAATGCTCCAATGATGATCATTCCAATCATCTTCATGACCAAATCAACTTCTACTTGCATAGATCCTCGTTCCTTCCGATTTTGGTATTGTGGTAAAGTCTTAGTAGAACTTTTTAGGGAGGCGCCTCGTATGTTACATCAATTAACCGTCTTATTTAAGGATCATCTCTCCACCGATCCTACCGTGTACTGTACCGATAAGTATACCGTATATCAGTTAGCCGATGGACTTCGTTTCGGGATTGAAAATATGATTCTTACCCCTCGTGAACTCGACTTACTCGACCTGATTGCAGAACGGGTCGTTACGTCTGATTCCGATCAGATTATCACGTGGCGTCATCGGTTGGAACAACAGCACAGTGAAGAAGCAGACCCGTTTCGGATGATTCATTTCTTATTTGAACAACTTGACGTCCGGACCGGCGAAGATTTGCAACAACTGCTGACTTCTTTTTTTCATCCGTCGAGTTGGATCATCCCGTTAACATCCAATCGTCTTGTCGTCATTGAACGGGAAGAGTCTGTCACAGAAAATGATTTACATGATTTTTTTACAGCTCTCCAGTCTGATTTTCTGATGGACGGCAAGGTCTTGATCGGCCAACAACGCCAATCCGGAGACCTGGCAACTCAATTCCGGTTAGAGCAGGCTGCTTTACGTGAACTTCCCTTATTACACATTGAACGGTTCCTGCCTGCCCTGATGCGGTTGACGTTACTGTCGACAGATATCCGCGACGATTTGATCGAACGGTTCATCACACCGCTCGAACGCGAATCACGCGAGACGATTGATGCCTTTTGCCGCGCCAACTTGAATGTTTCACTGACGGCTAAACATCTCTTTTTACATCGAAACAGTCTTCAGTACCGGCTCGACCGACTGACGGAACAGACGGAAATCGATATCCGGTCGTTCGAGGGTGCGATGTTTCTTTATACGCTTCTTCTTGTAGCATAGTGACCAAATGATAACGTTTACATTCAGGCATGTTGTCCATATGATTTTCGTACCAGTTCTCCTATACTGAATCTTGTAAGCGTTATAGTAACCGATTACTTAATTTACAGGAGGATGTACACATGGCAGATATTCGTCTTGAGCATATTGATAAAGTTTATTCAGGAACAGCAAAAGCAGTGGATGATTTTAACCTTCATATTAAAGATAAAGAATTCATCGTTTTCGTCGGACCATCAGGTTGCGGTAAATCGACGACATTACGGATGATTGCCGGTCTTGAAGAAATTTCGGGCGGAGATTTTGTCATCGACGGAAAACGCATGAACGACGTAGCGCCTAAAGATCGTGATATCGCGATGGTCTTCCAAAACTACGCCCTCTATCCACATATGAACGTCTTTGATAACATGGCATTTGGTCTGAAACTTCGGAAGTTCCCGAAAGATGAAATCAAACAGCGTGTCGACAATGCAGCACGTATTCTCGGACTCGAAGAATATTTGGAGCGTAAACCGAAAGCCCTCTCTGGTGGACAACGTCAGCGTGTCGCAATCGGCCGTGCCATCGTCCGTGATGCGAAAGTCTTCCTGATGGATGAGCCGCTCTCGAACTTGGATGCTAAACTACGTGTTCAGATGCGTAAGGAAATCATCCAGTTGCACAAACGTCTTGAAACGACGACGATTTATGTGACGCACGATCAGACGGAAGCGATGACCCTTGCGACTCGGATCGTCATCATGAAAGCCGGACTCATTCAACAAGTCGGAACACCAAAAGAAGTATACGACCACCCGGATAACATGTTCGTTGCTGGTTTCATCGGTTCTCCGTCAATGAACTTCCTGACAGGTAAACTCGCGGAAGACGGTCTCTTCCATGTCACAGGTACAGAAGAGAAATTTGAAGTTCCTGAAGGTAAGATGAAAGTCCTCCGCGAACGTGGCTACACAAGTAAAGATCTTGTTCTCGGAATCCGTCCGGAAGATATTCATGCTGAATTGATCTATCAAGATACAAAAACAGCACACCGTTTCCCGGCCCATATCGAAGTATCCGAGCTTATGGGAGCCGAATCTTACCTCTACTCGAAAGTCGGTAATCAAGCGTTCACAGCACGTGTCGATTCGCGTTCACACGTCGAGATGGGTTCAGATTTAGACCTCTTCTTCGACATGACAAAAGCACATTTCTTCGATGCGGCAACAGAAGCAACAATCCGTTAATTTTTAAACGTTCAGTAACTGCAGTCAGGCTGTCCATTTATGGGCAGTCTTTTTTATTGACAGACGTTCCTGTAACTTTGTATGATACTGCTTGTAGTCTTAAATTAATCCTATTCGAAAACTAGGAATTGAAATCATTTATTCATTTAAAGGAGAGAGCGCTATGAAACACGGACTAAAGCTAGCAGTAGCAGCACTATCAACAGCGGGGGTGTTAGCGGCGTGCGGCGCTTCTAACGAAGAAGCAAACAAAGATGAAAAAGTCGTAACGGTCGGAACAGAAGCAACTTACCCACCATTTACGTATAAAGAAAAAGGTAAACTAACAGGTTATGATATCGATGTCATGAACGAAGTCGCAAAACGTGCCGGCTATAAGGTCGAGTACAAAGCAATGGACTTCAAAGGTTTGATTCCGGCACTCGATTCAAAACGAATTGACGTCATCGCAAACCAGATGGGTATCACAGATGAGCGGAAAGAAAAATATGCGTTCTCTGATGCCTACACAGTTTCCGGTTCAACAATCATCGTCAATAACAAAACAAATGACATCAAGACGCTTGAAGACTTAAAAGGAAAAACTGTCGGTTCGACACAAGGTTCGCTCTACGCGAAAACAGCAGAAGAAGCCGGTGCGAAAGTCAAGTACTACAAAGGCGCAAACCAAGTCTTGAAAGATCTTGAAGCAGGACGTGTCGACGCTGCCATGAACGATCGTCTGTTTGTCCTGACAGAACTTAAAAAAGCAGGATACAAAGTAAAAGCTGTCGGTGAGACGTTTGATAAAAACGAATCAGGCCTGATGATGGCAAAAAACAGCAAGTATGCTGAAGACTTCAACAAAGCACTCGCAGAGATGCAAAAAGACGGTACACTCGCAGATCTCGGGAAAAAATACTTTAACGAGGACATCAGCAAGTGATGGATTTGTTTACAATCGTCCGCGATAATGCGGACGTTTACGGAAAGGCGATTGGCACTACACTTCTTGCAAGTGGATTTGCCATCGTCTTTGCGCTTTTTCTCGGTCTGATTCTTGCCGTCATGCGGGATAGCCGTTTTGCCGTCTTAAGCGGTTTCGCACGATTGTATGTTTCTTTTTTCCGGGGAACTCCACTGTTGCTGCAAATCTTGATTCTATATAATGGTTTGGTCGTCCTGCAATTGACGGGCTTCCAGGCG
Organism: Exiguobacterium sp. s145; assembly: GCF_018618835.1. Classification (NCBI taxonomy): domain Bacteria; kingdom Bacillati; phylum Bacillota; class Bacilli; order Caryophanales; genus Exiguobacterium; species Exiguobacterium sp. s145. The sequence continues at coordinate 104,356 of NZ_JACSMV010000005.1, forward strand.
TTGGCATTCGGTCTGTCGCTTCACTTCTCCGCCTATATCTCGGAATCCTTCCGGGCAGCGATTTCGTCTGTCGATCGCGGACAATGGGAAGCAGCAGATTCACTCGGCATCCCGCGCCGGAAGACGTTTAAGGACGTCATCCTTCCGCAAGCTCTTTCACGTGCCATTCCGCCCCTGTCGAACTCGGTTATCGATATCATCAAATCGACTTCGCTCGGGACAATCGTTGCCGTTGAAGAACTGACGTATGTGTCCGATCAAATTTCGGCGACGACGTATCTCGTCATGCCGTTACTGCTGTTCTCAGCTGCGATTTATTGGATTATGTCGACCTTAATTCAAGGGGTACAACATCGTCTCGAGGCACGATTCAGTATTCCGGAATAAAATTAAGGACACTTGGAATGACGACACATTCCAAGTGTTTTTTTTAATCTTTTTCAGGTTTAATACTAGCCAGCACGGGAATAATAAAGTATACTAATAAAAATCAGAATTATCTGATAACTTTAAAAGGAGCGTGGCCGAGATGAAACAAGTAATTGAAGCTTTCCGTAGACAAGATGCAGAGCAGCGGATTCCAGTGCTACGCCTCGAAATCGATTATGAGCTCAGTACGCTCTTCGATGCTATCCAAGTCCATGATCAAGCAGCTGTCACTGCCAGTAAAGAACGCTTAGATAAATATCGTCAGGAAATGCTTCGTCTCGAAGCATGACCCTATAGATACTCCCATCTCAACTCCCCCTTGAGATGGGACTTTTTTTTGTAAAAAAATAGCCCGAAGGCTATTTTTCAATCGACGTCCCGTCCACGGGAAGCTTTCAATATTTCAAACCACTGTTCACGTGACAGTTCAAGACGCGTCGACCGGACAGCTGATTCGATGCGATCAATTTTTCCGGAACCCACGATCGGCATGATACGCGCCGGATGTTTCAACAACCAGGCGTAAGCGACTTCATCGATGGTTTCTGCACCGATATCACGTCCGATTTCCTCAAGTTTGTCGCGAAGCGGAGCAAACTCCTCGTCTTTGAACAATCGCCCTCCGGCAAGCGGACTCCACGCCATGAGCGGCATTTCATTTTCGTGGCACAGATCAACAGAACCATCTTCGAAGTGCTTCAGTTCGGCGACAGACAGTTCGAGCTGGTTGGTGACGAGCATGAACGGCAGTCGTGATTGGATGAGGCTTTGCTGAGCCGGTGTATGGTTCGATAAACCAAACGTCCGGACTTTACCAGACTCCTTCAGTTCAACGAATGCTTCTGCAATTTCGTTAGGGTCCATCAATGGATCCGGACGATGAATCAATAACGTATCAATGTAGTCGACACCAAGTTCCTTTAATGAACGTGTCGCATGTTCAATGATATGTTCTTTTGTCGTATCGTAAAATGACAGTTTTTGATCAGAGAAATGGTTGCCCTTCATCTTGATGCCTGTCTTCGTAACGATTTCCATCCGTTCGCGCAGTTCCGGTTTTAATGCCAGTGCTTCGCCGAACAATCCTTCATTCGTATAGTCGCCGTAAATATCAGCATGATCAAACGTCGTAATGCCTAGTGCTAAACATTGCTCAATTAACTCCAGTCGCTCTTCAACCGTCATGTTCCATTCGTTTAGCCGCCACAGACCGTGTATGACTCTTGAAAATGAAAGATCTTCCGTTAAGTGTATGCGTTCCATCATTACTCATCTCCCTATCTCTGTATGGTGCTTCAACGTTCACTTTACATGAATTTGGTAACGGTTGCACGATTTACGTCTTTCTTCCTGACGGGTACTAAAAAACGGCAGAGCATCAATCATGCTCTGCCGTTTTCCACTTTCAGTTTTAATGCTTATTGAATTTGTTCGACTTCTTGCATTACTTCATCTTCAATCATCTGACGTTTACGTGTTGTTTCTGCAGCGTCAGGTGATGTCACGCTGAAATAGAATTTGATTTTCGGTTCAGTCCCTGATGGGCGGAGGCAGAACCACGAACCGTCTTCCAACGTGAATTTCAAGACATTAGATTTCGGCAGATTGATCGGTGACGGCTGATGCTTCACCAAATCATGCGAAATGCTTGCATCGTAGTCTTCAAATAAGACGACTTTTTCACCCGCTACTTGTTTTGGCGGATGCTCGCGGAACGTATCCATGATCCGGCCGATTTGCGCGACACCGTCTTTCCCTTTGAGCGTCAACGAACGGAGTGATTCTTCAAAGTAACCGAACTGCTCATAGATGGCTTGTAATGCCTCGTACAGCGTCCGTCCTTCTTTCTTGTGATACGCTGTCATCTCGGCAGCAAGCAGGCAGGCTTGGACGGCATCCTTGTCACGACAGAAGTCGCCGATCAGATAACCGTAGCTTTCTTCATAACCAAACAGATATTCATATTCACCGGATTCATTGTATTGTTTGATTTTTTCACCGATGAATTTAAATCCTGTTAATGTGTTTTCAACGTGTAAGTCATAATGTCTTGCAATCAAGGCTCCGAGTTCCGATGTAACAATCGTTTTTGCTACAAAACCGTTTTTCGGCAATGTGCCTTGAGCCGCTTTTTGTGACAAGATGTAGTCGAGCAGTAACGCGCCGGTCTGGTTCCCTGTAAGAACGACCCACTCTCCGTCCGCATCACGTGTCGCAACACCGACACGGTCGGCATCCGGATCCGTCGCGAGTAACACATCTGCATCGACACGGTCTCCGTATTCGATGGCTAACTTAAATGCTGCATGTTCTTCCGGATTCGGAGAAGAAACAGTTGGGAACGCGCCATCCGGCTTCGCTTGTTCTTCGACGACCGTCACGTGTTCAAACCCGTAACTCTTCAATCCGACTGTGACCGGTACAAGCCCTGTCCCGTGAAGCGGAGTAAAGACAATTTTCAGCGGTGCCGTTAACTCGTCTTGAATCGTCGGCAACACACGAATCGTTTTGAGTTGTTCCTGATAGGCGTCATCCAGCTGTTCGCCGACACGAACGATCAATCCGTTTGCACGCAAGACTTCTTCTGCTTCCAATTCGATTGACAGTTCGTCCTCGACTTGATCAACGTAAGAGACGAGATCATCCGCTTCTTTTGGCGGCAACTGGCCACCGTCATTCCCATAGACTTTATAGCCGTTATATTCCGGTGGATTATGGCTCGCCGTAATGACGATTCCCCCTGCTGCCCGAAGTTCACGCACGGCAAATGACAGTTCTGGTGTTGGACGAAGTCCATCGAACAAATAAGCTTTGATTCCATTACTGGCAAGCGTCTTCGCTGCTTCTAATGCAAACTCCGGAGAGTAGTGACGGGAGTCATGGGCGATGACAATCCCTTGCGCGACCGCTTCATCGCCTTCCGCCTTGATGAAGTCAGCAAACCCTTGTGAGGCTTTACGTACCGTGTAGACATTCATCCGGTTCGTTCCGACACCGATTTCCCCACGCATACCGCCTGTCCCGAATTCCAACTCTTTGTAAAAGGCTTCCTCGGCTGCTTTATCGTCGTTCGCGAGTGCCGTCAACTCTTCTTTTAGTTCCGTTTCCAGGCCTGCAAACTGATTCCATTTTTGATAGGTCTCTTTCCATGACATATAGTGTCCACTCCTTTAAGTTTGTCTGCATGAGATATTTGTTACGACTTGCGATAAAACGGTACCTTTCATATGATTACCTTAGAAAGGGTCAAGGTGATGTTCATGTTTCCAACCATTCAAATGACTGACTTGCAGCAACTTGTCCATACGGATCAGATTCGCTGGTTTGATTGTCGCTATGATTTGCAACATCCCGATTATGGTCGTGACGCGTTTAAGGTAAGCCATGTCGCGGGCGCACAGTATTTAGATTTATCAACTGATTTATCCGGACCGCGTTCTAAAACAGGCGGACGTCATCCACTCCCGTCCAAGGAGCAGTGGATCGGCACATTAGAGTCGCTCGGGGTCGAACGTGATGATTTTATCGTCCTGTATGATGACGGCTTCCCTTACGCCGCTCGTGCCTGGTGGCTCTTTAAATGGGCCGGACACGAACGTGTCGTTGTTCTCGAGGGCGGACTGTCGTCTTATCTCGCGTTCGACTTCCCCATGAGTACGGAATCAACGGTGTTTGAAAAGTCCACTTATCAAGCCGACTTTAAAGATGACATGCTCGTTCAGTATGAAGAAGTTAAAAATCGATCGGCAGAAACGTATCTCGTCGATTCCCGCTCACCCGACCGGTTCCAAGGTCAAAACGAAACGATTGATCCGGTTGCCGGTCATATCCCGGGTGCCGTGAACTGTTTCTTTGAAAATGCGATTTCACCCGACCGCCGCTTAAAAGATGCGGAAGATTTGAAAGAACTGTACGCTGATTTGCTAGAAGCGGATTCACCGATTCTTTATTGCGGCAGCGGTGTGACGGCTTGCGTCAATGTCTTAGCCCTGCACGCTTTAGGTAAAACCGATGTCCGGCTCTATGCGGGTTCTTACAGCGACTGGATCAGTCAAACCGATGAGGTCGCACGATAACGTACACGAAAGTCCGATTCTCATCGGACTTTTTTTTAGATTTGGACCGGTTTAATGTTCCAAATCGCATTCGCGTACTCTTTAATGGTCCGGTCGCTCGAGAAGACACCGGATTTCCCGATATTCATGATGACCATCTTGTACCATTTTTCAGGATCCTGGTAAGCCCGTCCGATTCTTTCCTGTGCTTGTTGGTAAGACAAGAAGTCTTTTAAAATCAGATATTCATCATTGTACGTCAACAGAGAATCATAGATGGCCTGGAACTCGCCTGTCGGGAAGAGCGAACCGTCCACCAGTCCGTCAATGACGCGACGCAGTTCAGGCTGTGCGCTGTATTGATCGTAAGCACTGTATCCGCCGTATTTTTTATAGTTCATGACTTCTTGCGGTGTCAGACCGAAAATGAAGATGTTCGGGTCTTCGACTTCATCCCGAATCTCGATGTTCGCACCGTCCAGCGTGCCGACCGTCAATGCCCCGTTCATCATGAATTTCATGTTACCGGTTCCTGACGCTTCATAACTTGCTGTCGAAATCTGTTCACTGACATCACTGGCAGGGAAGATTTTTTCTGCAAGCGAAACACGGTAGTTCTCAAGGAAAACGACTTTCATGTAAGGACTGACATCCGGATCCGAATTAATCAGATTCGCGAGAGCATTGATATAACGGATGACCTCTTTTGCATAATGATAACCAGGAGCCGCTTTCGCACCGAAAATAAACGTCCGCGGTGTCATCTGGAACGATTGATCTTCTTTTAGACGGTAGTACAAAGAATGAATATGAAGCGCGTTAAGTAATTGTCGTTTATATGCATGAAGCCGTTTGACTTGGACATCGAAAATCGAATGCGGATCCACAACGATTCCCGTCTCGTTCTCAATCAACTCTGCCAATTCCTTTTTACTCGCCAGCTTAATCGCCTGGATGTCCTGCTGAAGCGTACGATCCTCTGCGAATTTCGTCAGCTTTTGTAAATCGGACGGATGATTGATCCAGCTGTCTCCGATTGCTTCCGTCACACGGTTGGCAAGTGCCGGATTCGATAACAGGAACCAGCGGCGGTGTGTAATCCCGTTCGTTTTATTGTTAAAGCGAAGCGGGAACATCTCGTAAAACAACCGCATTTCGCGTTGCTTGAGAATTTCCGTATGGATTTGAGCTACACCGTTCGTTGAATGGGTACCGACGACAGCCAAATTCGCCATGTTGATCATCCCGTCTGCGATGATGGCGATTTCGCGCATGTTCGCTTCCAGATGCGGATAGTTATCAAGGACATCCTTACAGAATCGACGGTTGATTTCTTCGACGATCAGGTAAATACGCGGCAATAGATTGCGGAACAGATCAACCGGCCAGCGTTCCAATGCTTCCGAAAGCAACGTATGGTTCGTAAAGGACATGACACTTTTCGTGATCCGCCATGATTCTTCCCATGAATATTCTTCTTCATCAATCAATATCCGCATCAATTCAGGAATCGCAACGACAGGATGTGTATCGTTGATATGAATCGCGATTTGATTTCCCAGATGTTTCAGCGACGTATTTCGTTTTTTATGTGACAACAGGATACTCCGGAGTCCTGCCGAGACGAAGAAGTATTGTTGTTTCAGACGTAAGACTTTCCCCTCATATGTCGTATCATCCGGATATAAGAATTCGGAAATCGTCTGGATTGCCTGTTTATGGCTCAGCAGGTCTTTATAGTTACCTCGGTGTTGGCTTAACAGTTCATCATCGTCATACGGTGATTCAGCACTCCACAGACGTAAGTTATTGACGATCCCGTTCTGATAACCGACGATCGGCATATCATACGGGACAGCACGAACGATTTCTGCCGGTTCATGATGGACACGATACTTACCGCTTTCGACTTCCTCAAGCCAGACGTTTCCGCCAAACGGAATGTCGACCGCTTTGTCCGAACGGCGGATTTCCCACATGTTGCCATTCTTCAGCCAGTTATCCGGAAGTTCGACTTGGTAACCGTCGATGATTTTTTGTTTGAACAGACCATACTGGTAGCGGATACCGTTTCCGTGCCCCGGCAAGCCGAGTGCTGCAAGTGAATCGAGGAAACAGGCTGCTAAACGACCCAGCCCTCCATTCCCAAGACCCGGTTCCGGCTCTTCTTCCGTCAAATCAGCCAAATCATAGCCGAGTTCCGTAAGACCGCTTCGTACTTCTTCCAACACATCGAGACTCAACAGGTTATTGTAGAGGAATCGACCGAGTAAAAATTCAAGTGAAAAATAATAGACTTGTTTACTTTTTTTGTGGATGTAGGTTTCTTTCGTCCGCATCCAGTCCGTCGTGACGTATTCCCGCACCATATAGGCCAATGTTTGGTACACATCATTTTCCGTCGCATCTTCAAGTGCCTTGCCATGCATGGAAATAAACCGTTCATTAAACCTCTTCTTGAACTTCTCTTTGTCTTTAAACATCCCAAAACCCCATTTCCCGTAATCTCCTTCAGTCAGCAGACGGTGCGATTAAACGATAGAGCGCCAAATATTCATCAGCGGATCGAATCCAGCTAAAGTCTTCTTGCATTGCTGTCTCAATCAGATGCTTGAATACAGGTTTATCATGATACGTCTCAATCGTCCGTTTAATGGCATCAAGGAACTCTTGCGCATTATAATTCGAGAACGAGAAGCCGTTTCCCTCTAAAGTGAACTGATTAAATGGTTGAACCGTATCACGCAAGCCGCCGGTTTCGCGGACGATCGGCAATGAACCGTACTTCATCGAGATCAATTGACTGAGACCACACGGTTCGAAACGTGACGGCATCAAGAAGGCGTCACTTCCGGCGTAAATCCGTTGAGCGAGTCCGACATCAAAACCGATGTAGGAAGCTACCTTATCCGGACGAATTGTTGAAGCATGCTGGAACAACCCTTCGTACTCCGCCTCTCCCGAACCCAAAATGATGAACTGGGCATCCAGTTCAAACAGATCCGGCAAGATATGGGCGAGTAAATCGATCCCTTTTTGGTCGACAAGGCGCGAGACAAAGCCGAATAACGGCACATCCGGATTGACCGGTAAGCCAAGTTCCTGTTGTAAGGCTGCCTTATTGGCTGCTTTTCCTTCTTCAACCGTCTTCACATCATAGTTCTCTACCAGATGTTCATCCGTCTCCGGACTGAACTGCCGGTAATCGATGCCGTTCAAAATCCCCCGGACATCGACGGCACGGTGTTGCAAGACGGGTTCGAGTGTTTCGCCGTAGTATGGATCCATGATTTCATCGCGGTAAGACGGACTGACGGTCGTAATTTGGTTGGCATGGACAAGTCCTGCCTTCATGTAGTTAACGAGTCCGTTATGGGCGATACCTTCTGCCGTAAAGTGTTCATGGCTGAGCCCGAGCAGGTCGCCAAGTACTTCTTCCGGGAACACCCCCTGATATTGCAGGTTATGGATCGTAAAGACCGTTTTGATTTCCTGATACCGGTTGAGGTGCTGGTAATGAATCCGCAGGAAGGCCGGCAGGACACCTGTCTGCCAATCGTGACAGTGAATGACATCCGGGACTTCTTCTGCGTCGACACGCTGAATCATTTCAAGGACGGCTCTTGAGAAATAGGCAAAACGCTCCGCATCGTCATAATGTCCGTAAATGACCCCATCACGCTTGAAGTAATATTCATTGTCGATGAAATAAAACGTGACGCCATCTTGTTTTAGACGCAAGACTGCTCCAAACTGCTGACGCCATCCGACCGGAACGATGAAATCAAATAAAAATTCCATTTCCAGTTTGTATTGTTCTTTAATTTGACCGTAGTTCGGTAAAATGACCGAAACTTCCGCACCCTCTTCAGCAAGCGCTAAAGGGAGCGAGCCGACGACGTCAGCTAGCCCCCCTGTCTTGATGAATGGTGTCGCTTCTGTGGCAGCAAACCATACCTTCATGATGACATCCCCTTTAAACGATTGTTTGTTTTTTAATGACAATCGGTTCTTCCGCAGTTCCGCGGATGACTTGTCCGCGCTTCACTGTTACCTCTTTGTCAAGGATCGCGTATTCAACGACTGCGCCTTCTTCGATGACTGATTTTTGCATAATGATCGAGTTTTTGATCCGCGCATGTTTCCCGACTTTGACGCCACGGAAAAGGATACTGTCCGTTGCTGTTCCTTCTAGCTTACATCCGTTTGCGACAAGCGAATTCTTGATGGTCGATCCCGGTAAATAACGTGTCGGCGGTTCGTGTTTGATTTTCGTATAGACGTGTTGGAAGTCATTGATGGCTCCCCACTGCTCAAGCAACAGCATGCTTTCACGGTAATACGAGCGAAGGGAATGAATCACCTGTGATGTCCCTGTGTATTCATAACCGTGAACATGAAGTCGGTTTAACTGGGAACGGATGATGCTTTGCAGCAAATCATATTCCCCGCGGCCGATTGCTTCGTCAACGAGACGGACAAACAAGTTTTTCGACAGGACAACCGTTTCCATGTAAAATGTCTCGTCCGATGGTTCGTATCCGCGTGAACCGATTGCCGTCACGCGATTTTGATCACTGAACCGAATTGGACGGCAGTAGTTACACGGCAAGTCGCGTTTTGTGTAAACAACCGTAATATCAGCGTTGGATGCTTTATGTTCACGCAAGACATCGCGATAATCGACCGCAGATAAAATATTTGATCCTGAAATTACGACATAGTTCTCTTTACTGCGTAAAAAGAAGTCGCGATGTAAATGGAAGTTTGACAAATCACCACGGAATTCATGGGCATCTTGCGATAAAGCCGGCGGGAAGATATAGAGTCCTCCGTTTGACCGGTCCAAGTCCCATTCTTTGCCGGATCCAAGATGATCCATCATGGCGCGGTATTTCTCAAGTGTAAAGACACCGATATTCGCAATCTCATTTTGAACCATGTTCGTTAATGTGAAATCGATGAGTCGATATCGACCTGCGAATGGTACGGCAGCCAAGTTGCGGTGTTCCGTCAATTCTTTAAAGAATCCTTCTTCACCGCTCAGATTGATGACTCCTAGTAAATCTGCTTTCATCGGTACTTCCCCCTTATTGGATCGCTTCTTTGACGACTTCATTTTTTGGAATGATACTGTTTGCTTCGATGACGAAGACTTCACCGTCCGGTGTTCCGATTGTTGCTCCGTCTTCCACGACGACACCGTCTGCAAGGATTGCCCGATGGATCGTGACATCTTTACCAATCTTCACGTTCGGGAAGATGACCGAATCCTTCACGAGAGAGCCTTCTGCGACGTCAACGCCGTAAAAGAGAACCGAGTGATTGATTTCGCCTTCGATATGGCATCCTTCGTTAATGATTGAAGTATCGATCGAAGCATTGTTCCCGATATATTGCGGCTGTTGGTTTGGATTGACAGAATGTACTTTCCAAGACGGTTCGTACAAGTCGAACTCCGGATCTGCTGCAAGTAAGTCCATGTTGGCTTCCCAAAGCGACTGGATTGTTCCGACGTCTTTCCAGTACCCTTTGAATTTGTAGGCACGAATGTTTAAGTTTTCAAACAACATGTTCGGAATGATGTTTTTCCCGAAGTCAAAGCTTGATTCTGCGTCCCCTGCATCCTGAATCAGGTGGCGTTTCAAGACATCCCAGTTAAAGACGTAAATCCCCATCGAAGCCAGGTTCGATTTCGGATTTTCCGGTTTTTCTTCAAATTCATTGATTCGAAGATCATCGTCCGTATTCAGGATACCGAAGCGCGGTGCTTCTTCCCAAGGAACTTCACGAACAGAAATTGTGACATCTGCTCCCCCTTGACGATGTTCCTCAATCATTTTTTCGTAATCCATCTTGTAGATGTGATCCCCTGACAAGACAAGCACGTAATCTGGATCGTATTGGTTGATGTAACTCATATTACGGTAGATGGCATTTGCCGTTCCTTCATACCAGTTTTTCCCGTTTTGAGCTTGGTATGGCGGCAGGATCGTTAATCCACCGTTACGGCGGTCAAGGTCCCAGGCACTTCCGATTCCAAGATAGCGGTTCAGTTCAAGTGGTTCGTATTGCGTCAAGACTCCTACTGTATCGATTCCTGAGTTCGTACAGTTGGATAACGGGAAATCGATGATTCGATATTTCCCTCCAAACGCGACCGCTGGTTTTGCTGTGTGTTTCGTAAGTGCTCCTAGACGTTTTCCTTCTCCGCCAGCAAGCAACATCGCGACGACATTCTTTTTAGCCATTTCGTCCCCTCCAGTTTGTGCTCTTTTTTTACATCAATTATGTGCTCTAATTTATACAGATACTCTTATATACCCACCTTTTCTCTTTTTAATATAACATTCCTGCAAAATAGGTTTATTAAAATACAAATTTCTTAAATTTTTCTACTGTTTTCTCCAAAAAAGACCGATAATAGGAATGAAATGCCGTTTGAAAGGAGTTTTCATGAGAATCACGACAGGATATGCCCTAGTGTTGGCTTTAGCTTTTAGTTTAGTACTAACACTTTTTTCAGTGCGTAATCAGTTGGATCTTGCACAGGATTTGTTCAGTTGGGCAGATCAAAAAACGACTGAACGTCCCCTTGCTTCCTATCAACCGATTACTGTCACGTACCAAAAAGAGCGCCTCGAACTCTATGACGGAATGCGCCGGAACGATTTGAAGGCAAGTGCTCTGCCGCCAAAGGTAGCGCAGGCTTTCATCGCGATTGAAGATCAGCGATTTTATCAGCATGACGGTTATGATATCACCGGTATTTTGCGAGCGTTTACAGAAAACCAGTCCGGTGACAACAAAGGTCAAGGGGGAAGCACCATCACCCAGCAATTGGCACGGATGACTTATCTTTCCACCGAGAAAACCTATACTAGAAAAATAAAAGAAATCTTAATTGCAATGGAACTTGAGCAAAAATATTCTAAAAAAGAGCTTTTAACCGCATATGTCAATCAAGCCTATTTCGCGAATAATATTTACGGTATCGAGCTCGCAGCCACATCATATCTCGGAAAACATGCGGAAGATTTAAGTTGGGCGGAGGTCAGCTATTTGGCTGCGATTCCAAATAATCCGTCCCTTTACAATCCGTTGCGGTTTCCGAAAAACACGGGCAAACGTCAACAGCGTATCTTAAAAGCGTTGCAACAGACACAGGACATTCCAAATAAAGTCCGAAAACAGTCCATCAACGTTTCATTCCATAAGCCGATCATCCGTTATCCTGATTACATCGATGCCAGTGTATCGGAAGCAATCCGCCAGACAGCTGACTTAAAAAATTTGAACATGTCACAGGCTGAGCAGTATTTACATCAACACGGTGCCGTCATCCAAACATATCTTGATCCCGCAGAGCAGACTCGGGCCAAACAAGCGATTCAACGACTTCCCCGGCCGATTGAAGGCGCTTACGTCGGAATCGACGGGGATACACGCGGTGTGACGGCACTGGTCGGTAATAAATCCAATGTACCGGGTCAGCTCAATCGGGCGGTTCAATCTTATCGTCAGCCCGGCTCCACCTTAAAGCCGTTGCTTGTTTATGGTCCTTACCTCGAAAAGACCAAAAAAACGTTAACGAGTCGACTGGATGGAAGTCCTGTTTGTTTTGACGGATACTGTCCGCAAAACAGCAGCAACCGGATTCTTGGCAGCGTGACGATTGCCGATGCGATTGCATACTCCTACAATACACCGGCCTTACGTGCTTTTTCTGTTTCGTTCAACGAGGGATTAAAGACCATCCGACCGTTTCGATTCAGTCAGTGGACCGAAGAAGATAATTCATACAACAGTGCGCTCGGCGGGCTAAAATACGGTGTCAGTCCACTTGAACTCACCAATGCCTACACTACCCTTGTCAATGATGGACTGTACAGTCCCTCCTCGATGATCCGCACCATCACGACGGATCAGGGAACCCTTTACCGTCATGTGATGTCAACGGACCGGATTTGGTCGAGTCGAACAAACCAGTTACTGCGTAAAGGGCTCCATAACGTCATGACATACGGTACAGGGCGGTTGGGTTACGATCCCGCCCCGGCTTATATCGGAGGCAAGACAGGTACGACGAACGACAATAAGGACATGTGGTTTGTCGGTATGAAAAATCAACATGTCGGCGGAATCTGGATTGGGGCGGACATCCCCCGTGCCTTCCCGAGTGAAGCCAACAGTACGTTACAAGTCAGGACATGGGCTTCGATCGTCCAGTGACTTATTTCGGGAAAAGAACAGCCTGTCCAAGCGAATTAAACAGGCTTAGTCCGACCCATGCCAGTCCGGCAAGTAACATGCCCCATGCCAGGAAAAGAAAGACGACTAATCCGATGGCCCCTGCAGAGGAAGTCATTTTACTGATTTGAAACACGTAAAAGAAAAAATAGATTAAAAAAGAACCGGCCAGTACGAGACAGACTAACGGAAAAGATGTCATGAACGCAAAACTAATGCATCCTCCAACCAACAGGAGAATACTGCCGGGACGTAACATACTCAACGTCGTTCCGACCTGTTCTTTAATGAAAAACGCAAACCCAAGCTGATTAATCGTGTCTGAAATCAGTTTCAAGGAACTGAAAATCATAAAATAAATGATTAAAAAGCCGAGCCATACGAGTAACTTCGTGTTACGTGCACTGAGTATTTGCAGTAACTCGTCGTAGACCCCGACGTTGTTCAGCCATGTCAGTGCAAGCTCTGACGTAGCAATCGCAAGAGACGTACTGAACAGCAGGATGCTGATCAGCGGGGCATAACTCAATAAGTAGACGTTCGTCCGCATTTCGAATCTCCATTCATAGAAATTTCATATGTAGCACACAATTACACTAGCAAGTATACTATAATAGATTATATCGGTTATTGAGACTAAAGGGGGAAGCAAAAATGGCATTTATTTTAATGGTAGGCGTTAGTCTCGCTTTCTTGACAGCGATTTTCACTGCAGGCTACAATAAAAAACCTGAAGGTAACGAATAAAACAAATCCCCCTGCCCGGTCATTCGGGTCAGGGGGATTTGTTGTTTTACAATAGATTGGCATATCCTTGTTGTCGGAGCGCTTCATACACGATGATTGCGGCCGTGTTCGAGACATTAAGCGAACGTACAAGATTCGATTGCGGAAGACGGATGCATCGTTCCAGATTCTCATCGATGACGTTTAACGGCAATCCTTTTGTTTCCCGTCCGAAAACGAAAAAGTAGTCTTCTTCAACGTTCGACAAATCGACTTGGCTTGGATATTTCTCTCCATACTTCGTAATATAGTAGAACGTCCCATCCGGATGTTTATCCCATAATTCTTCCAACGAATCATGATACCTGACATCAACAAACTCCCAATAATCAAGACCTGCCCGTTTCAACTGTTTATCATCCGTTGAAAATCCAAGCGGTCGGATTAAATGCAAGACGGAATGCGTTGCTGCGCATGTCCGTGAAATGTTACCTGTATTTTGCGGAATTTCTGGTTGATACATAACGACGTGAATAGCCATATTAATTCTTCTCTCCTAACTCATGCGCAAGCAGCGCTTCTTTATGGGCAATACCGCTGGCAAACCCCGTCATTTTACCGGATGCCCCAATAATCCGGTGACACGGATAAATCAAAGCAATCGGATTCCGGTTCAAGGCCCCACCGACGGCACGGGCCGCCTTGTCGGAACCAATCATTCGTGCAAGTTGTCCGTAACTGGCTGTCTGTCCGAACGGAATCGATCGTAAAGCCTCCAAAACACGGTGCTGAAAAGCAGTCACTTCCAGGCGACAAGAGATGGTATTCAATGCTTCCGGCTGTCCCTGTTCATAGGCATCCAGTACGTCGGCCAGAAAATCAGGCAACGATGCCTCATAGTAAGCAGCCGGATCAAGATACTTCTTCAGACGAGCCATATCATGTCCAAAATCAAGATAGACGACTTCCTCTTCTTCCCAACCGATGACCAACTCACCAAACGTATATGACATCTTTTTATATGGCATGTCCGTTCCCCCATTCCTCAAGCAAACGGTTCCCTTCCACTTGAACATCTTCAGCAGAATCCGTCAACAGTCGTTTTTGAATGTAGTCTTCCGCTTCTTGACCGGCAATCCGACCGACAGCCCAAATCGCAAGCGCCCGCATATCTTCGCGCTGATCGGTTTCGGCCATCAACCGTAAAGCATCAAGTGCCGTCCGGTCCTGGTAATGAACGAGCGCACAGACGGCATTCCGTTGAATCGGTTTTTTTCCGCGCCATGCGCCCGACAATGAACCGAACCGTGATTTAAATTCGCGATTACTGAGTGAAAGCAACGGAATCAATAACGGTTTGACCTGTTCCGGATCGGGTTGCAGTTCGCTGTGCTGTGTCGCATTTTTCTTGCGGTTATAGGGACAGACTTGCTGACACGTGTCGCATCCGTATAGACGATTCCCTAAAGCATATCGGAAATGCTCGGGAATGAGTGTCTTCGTTTGTGTAATAAAGGAGATACACCGTTTTGCATCGATGACACCCGGTTCAATCAGTGCATCCGTCGGACAGGCATCAAGACATTTATTACACGAACCGCACAGTTCTTCCACAGATTCATCCGGCGGCAGATATTGATCTGTAATCAGTTCCCCGAGATACAGATAAGAACCATGCTCCTCACTGATGATGGAACAGTTTTTCCCGCTGAAGCCGATACCGGCCCGTTCTGCGACTGCCCGGTCCACCAGTTCCCCCGTATCGACCATCGAACGGGACCGGGCTCCGGGTGACAGCTCCTGAATTTTTTCTTCGAGCAGCGTCAAACGCTGTTTTAAAGCTTGATGATAGTCAAGCCCCCAGGAAGAGCGTCCGAAGATCCCGCGCCGTTCTCCTTCTTTTCCGCGTGGTGCGTCTTTTAGTTTACTGGGATAAGCAACAGCAATCGCAATGATGGAGACAGCATCTTCAAGCAATAATGCAGGTGTCGTCCGACGTTCGAGATCCGGTTCTTCAAACCCGGAAGCATATCCTTTTTCTTGCTGTTCCATGAGCCGTTGCTTCATGACTAAAAATGGATCGGCTGTCGTCACTCGAAACTCATCAATTCCGATTTCTTTTGCATACGCTTGTAACTCTCTTTTTAACATGTCTCCACGCATCTGATCTCTCCTTTCCCTTATTGCTTTGAATAATATAATGGCTAAACAAAAAGAGCAAAGTGTCAATTAAAACGACACTTTGCTCTTTTCAGGTAAGCGGGTGAAGAGAATCGAACTCTCATCATCAGCTTGGAAGGCTGAGGTTTTACCACTAAACTACACCCGCATAATCAGATAATTCTTGAATGAGATTGTAAAAAGGTAAAAGCGGGTGAAGGGAATCGAACCCTCATCATCAGCTTGGAAGGCTGAGGTTTTACCACTAAACTACACCCGCAAGATACCGGTGGTCGGAATCGAACCGACACTCCAAAGGAACACGATTTTGAGTCGTGCGCGTCTACCAGTTCCGCCACACCGGCACAATCTCTTGCAAAACTATTTAATTAAAAATGATTGGAGGCGCCAGTCAGAATCGAACTGACGATAGAGGAGTTGCAGTCCTCTGCCTTACCACTTGGCTATGGCGCCATTTATTGGAGCGGAAGACGGGATTCGAACCCGCGACCCCGACCTTGGCAAGGTCGTATTCTACCACTGAACTACTTCCGCACAAAAAGCTGGGCTGGAAGGGATCGAACCTTCGCATGCTGGAATCAAAATCCAGTGCCTTACCACTTGGCCACAGCCCAATAATAAAAGGGCGACTGATGGGAATTGAACCCACGAATGCCGGAATCACAATCCGGTGCGTTAACCACTTCGCCACAATCGCCATAATAAAACAGGGGCAGCAGGAATCGAACCCGCGCTGACGGTTTTGGAGACCGTAGTTCTACCGCTAAACTATGCCCCTAAAGTGGTGGGGGGGGGCGGATTCGAACCGCCGAACCCGAGGGAGCGGATTTACAGTCCGCCGCGTTTAGCCACTTCGCTACCCCCCCACAAATGGGAAAACATTTAAAAATCATATGGTGGCTTTGGACGGAATCGAACCGCCGACACGAGGATTTTCAGTCCTCTGCTCTACCGACTGAGCTACAAAGCCTTAACAATGGCGGTCCTGACGGGATTCGAACCCGCGATCTCCTGCGTGACAGGCAGGCATGTTAACCGCTACACCACAGGACCGTATGTAATAATTGCGGGGGCCGGATTTGAACCGACGACCTTTGGGTTATGAGCCCAACGAGCTACCAGACTGCTCCACCCCGCGATGATAAAAAATGGTGACCCGTACGGGAATCGAACCCGTGTTACCGCCGTGAAAGGGCGGTGTCTTAACCGCTTGACCAACGGGCCATCTTAATAATTAAAAATGATATGGCGGAGAGCAAGGGATTCGAACCCTTGAGACGCTTATGACGCCTACACGATTTCCAATCGTGCTCCTTCGGCCACTCGGACAGCTCTCCATTGCATGTGGTGAAGAAGTAATTAATGGCTCCGCAAGTAGGATTTGAACCTACGACCTACCGGTTAACAGCCGGTTGCTCTACCACTGAGCTATTGCGGAACGATCGCCTGGCAGCGTCCTATCCTCACAGGGGGAAGCCCCCAACTACTTTCGGCGTTCAAGTGCTTAACTTCCGTGTTCGGCATGGGAACGGGTGTGACCACTTGGCTATCGCCACCAGACATCTATTATCTTAACATTATGTTTCCATAACGTCAAGCATTTTTTTGAAAGGCTCGCGCCCTCAAAACTGAAGTCATCAACAATGCATCTGCTAGAACAAGGCCTCGACCGATTAGTATCACTCAGCTCCGCATGTCAC
>NZ_JACSMV010000041.1:0-1675 GCF_018618835.1 Exiguobacterium sp. s145
TGATATGCTCCCCAAAAAGTAGACAGTTGAAATAACAAAAACTGTCTACTTTGAAGGGAGCTTTTTCTATGGCTACATCTAGATTTTCGATGGATCAAAAACTACACATCATTCAGATGTGTGAGGACGGAATCGACTCAATCAAGTCGATCGCTTCGCTCTTCGAGCTTTCAGTCACAACCTTGAATAGATGGAGAGCAAAATATCGTACGGGCGGTCCCTCCGCACTTCGGAGTCGATCAAAGTGGACCCGCTATCCCGAAGACCTAAAGATGAAAGCTGTGCGCGCAGTACTCGACCAAGAAGAATCGCTCACTAGCGCTTCGGTACGGTTTGATATTTCGAATATAAGCGTACTTGCGAAGTGGATCGAGAAGTATACTAGTCATAGTACTCAAGGGAAACCATTGAAGGAGCGATCCATTATGACTAGAGGTAGAACCACTACATTCGAAGAGCGTGTCCAGGCAGTTATGGACTGTATACAAAACGGAAAAGACTATCAACGCATCATGGAGACCCATCGGGTCTCGTACCAACAAATCTATAGTTGGGTAAGAAAGTTCGAGAAGGATGGAATCGACTCACTGATAGACCGTCGCGGTCGTCAGAAGCCAGTAGAAGAATTGACGGATACAGAACGTTTCGCGCTGGAGCTGAAACGACTCGAGCGAGAAAATGAGCGTCTACGTATGGAGAACGATTTCTTAAAAAAGTTAGAGGAGATCGAGAGGAGGTCACGTTAAATCAAATTCGACTTCAAGATAAATATGAAGCCATCCAATCATCGGTAGAGCAATTTGGTTATCCAATCATTGCCCTATGCCACCTCGCTTGTGTCTCGCGCGCTGCCTACTACAAGTGGTTACGTCGGATAGATATGCCGAAAGCACGTGAGACGGAGAACATGAAAATCATCGAAGAGATGAACGAGATTCACCTTGCGGTGAACGGAATCTATGGCTATCGACGAATGACATTAAACTTAAAACGCCGTTTCGGAAGAAACGTTAACGCGAAGTGTGTCCGTCGTCTGATGCATGTCGCTCGTATTCATTGCGTCATACGCCGGAAACGTCCTTTGTACATTCGTAATCGTCCTCAACAGACCGCAGAGAACATTCTGAACCGTGATTTCAACGCGGCAGGACCGAATCAAAAATGGGTAACGGATGTCACGGAATTGAAGTATGGCGCCTCTCAGAAGGCGTATTTGAGCGCTATTCTAGACCTACATGATGGATCTATCCGTGCCTTCGTTCTTGGGCACTCAAACAATAATCAGCTCGTGTTCGATACACTCGAACTCGCCTTGAAAGGCGCACCCGGAAGCCATCCCTTACTTCATAGTGATCGAGGATTTCAATATACTTCGCATACGTTTCGTCACATGACACGCGTGGCGGGTATCACACAAAGTATGTCTCGGGTTGGTAAATGTATTGATAACGGTCCGATGGAGTCCTTTTGGGGAGCGTTGAAGTGCGAAAGTTATTATCTACATAAGTTTACGGAGTTCGACGAACTCCAACTTGCAATCCAGAAGTATATTCATTTCTACAATGAAGAACGGTATCAACAACGATTAAACGGCTTGGCTCCATTAGAATACAGAGCTCAAGCCGTTTAAAAGATTTTTATTATTTATCCTGTCTACTTGACGGGGAGCAGTTCA
>NZ_JACSMV010000042.1:0-1670 GCF_018618835.1 Exiguobacterium sp. s145
GTGATATGCTCCCACAAAAGTAGACAGTTGAAATAACAAAACAGTCTACTTTTGAAGGGAGCTTTTTCTATGGCCACATCTAAATTTTTGTTTGATGAAAAAATACACATCATACAGATGTACGATAACGGAACATATACGTTAAAGGAGATTGCGTCGCTCTTCGAGCTTTCACTCGATACGTTGAATACTTGGCGAAGACGATACCGTCACGGTGGTGCCTTAGCTCTAAGTAATAGAACGGGATGGACACGCTATTCAGAAGAACTGAAAACACAAGCCGTACGCGCAGTGCTAGACCTTGAGGAATCACTCAGGAGTGCCACGCTAAGATTCGGCATCTCGAGTAAGAGCGTGCTTCAAAGATGGATTAGCCAGTATACTGGTCATAGTACTCAAGGGAAACCGTTGAAGGAGCGATTCACTATGACCAAAGCAAGAAAGACAACATTCGAAGAGCGCGTCGAGGCAGTTATGGACTGCATACAGAACCGGAAAGACTATCAACACACCATGAAGACCCATCGGGTCTCGTATCAACAAATCTACAGCTGGGTAAGGAAGTTCGAGAAAGACGGGATAGACGCACTGTTGGACCGCCGGGGACGTCGGAAAGCGGAGGAAGAATTGACCGCTGGAGAACGTTTCATGATTGAAATGAAACAACTCGAGAAAGAAAATGAGCGTCTGCGAATGGAGAACGCTTTCCTAAAAAAGTTAGAGGAGATCGAGAGGAGGTCACGTTAAGCCAAGTTCGTAATCGAGATAAATACGAGGCGATCCAGTCATTCGCAGCGAAATTCTGTTATCCCATCGTAGCCTTATGTGACCTTGCGGGTATCTCGCGTGCAGCTTACTATAAATGGTTACATCGTGTACCGACGGTACGGGAGACCGAGAACACACGGATCATCGAAGAGATGTGCCAGATTCACCATTCGGTGAACGGAATTTACGGATACCGCCGAATGACACTGAACCTGAAACGTCGCTTTGGCAGAAACGTCAACTCGAAGCGAATCCGTCGCTTGATGGGCTTTGCCCGAATCTACTGTGTCATCCGTCGAAAGCGTCCCAAATATATGCGCCACCTTCCTCAACAGACGACAGAGAATATCCTGAATCGTGATTTCCATGCGGCGGGACCGAATCAGAAATGGGTAACGGATGTCACGGAACTGAAGTATGGCGCATCCCACAAGGCGTATCTAAGTGCCATTCTAGACCTGTACGACGGATCCATTCGTTCGTTTGTCATCGGTCATTCGAATAACAATCAACTCGTGTTCGATACGTTTGAACGCGCCCTTCAGGGCGCACCAGAAAGCCAACCACTTCTACATAGCGATCGTGGGTTTCAATATACGTCGCATGCTTTCCGTCGAATGACGAAAGCAGCAGGCATTACACAAAGTATGTCTCGTGTCGGTAAATGCATCGATAATGGTCCGATGGAATCGTTCTGGGGCGCACTGAAGTGTGAGAGTTATTATCTACATAAGTTTGAAGAGTTCGACGAACTCTGTCATGCGATTCAGCAATACATTCGATTCTATAACGAAGAACGATATCAAGAACGACTAAACGGCTTGAGTCCGCTGGAATTCAGAGCTCAAGCCGTTTAAAAGATTTTTATTATTTCGCCTGTCTACTTGACGGGGAGCAGTTCA
>NZ_JACSMV010000043.1:0-1316 GCF_018618835.1 Exiguobacterium sp. s145
TGGCTCATCACCATAAGGTGTGGTTGACACATAAAATCCATCGGATTTTAAATCGAACATAGAAAAAAAGCGAAAACCCCGGTATCGTAATTGTTGTCTAGACAAACCACGATTGGAGTTTTCGCCTTGTCCCAACAGTTTATCAAATTAATTCTTCCGCTTCCAGCCCTTTTTCAAATCCAGATGTCGTCCGATGAAGAACCGCACGTATTTCCTATCATTCCTGATACACATGAAATCCCTTGTCCGCTATGCGAAAAAAAGACTATCTTGCATTCGAAAAAGCGTCGTCGTTTTCGACACGGTCATGCGTGGGGAGTCGGTGCCTTGTGGATCGAACTAGATGTCCCACGTCAAAGATGCCTCTCTTGTGATTTGACGTTTGTATATGACTACGGTCTCGGACTCGTCCGTACTTCTACCGAAGTGTTCCGAAAAGGCATCACAGAACGGTGCCATGGCCGCACAATTTCAGATGTTGCGCATGAATATGAACTTCCTTATACGACTGTGGAACGGTGGTTTTATCAGTACGCTTCAGTGGATACAGTGGGACAGGCGACACACATCCTCGTCGATGAGTTCGCCACGAGAAAAGGACACCACTATGCGACGATCGTTCTTGATGCCAAGACTGGACGTCTTCTGTCTATCGTCCCGGGTCGGGACGTATCGGCGATCACGGCTGCGCTTCAAGATGTACTGGGAGATGTTCGTTCTGTCGTCAGTGATTTTGCACCTGCGATGGCGAAGGCAACTAATCGTGTCTTCCCGAGTGCAGCGCATGTACTGGATCGTTTTCATCTCATCCAGTTCTTCACGGAAGCTCTTCGCCGTCGGCGTCGATTTTTGAACGAGACGAAACGCCATCATCATATTCGCGTCATTGACCGTGCACTGGCTTGTCGCCCAGAAATGCTGGCTCCAGAAGACCGAGAGGTCGCCCGTTCTTGTATTCTAGAAGACGCCTTTACTCAGGATCTATATAGAGGACTCCAACATATCCGGTATGTGCTGAAGGCAACGTGTAACAGGCAGGCTCACCGAAGACTGACGGACTGGCTGGACCGTTACCAGTTCCATCCGTGCGGACCTCTCGCAAAAATCGCGAAAGCGATCCGGGGGCGTGAGGAAGCGATGCGTCAGACCATTGTATCAAGGCTATCGAACGGGAAAATGGAAGGAACGAACAACAAGATTAAGCTCATCAAACGTCGTGGTTATGGCTACCGAAACCTCGAACGATTCTTTTTGAGATTGCGCCTCGAGCTTGGTGGTTAAAATAGCAACCACGTGTTATGGTGATGAGCCATTTT
>NZ_JACSMV010000044.1:0-1291 GCF_018618835.1 Exiguobacterium sp. s145
TAGACTGACCTAGCAATATGAGACACATATAAAACACCTTGATTAGGCTGCCAGTACACCGTATTTTTTCGGTGTCAGGTAGCCTAATTTTTCTTGGATTCGTTCTTCGTTATAGTAATTTAAGTAATTGATAACGCGTTCAGAGACCTCATGGTCTCTTAGTGAATTAAATTTGACGTACTGAAACTCCTCGGACTTTAAATTAGAGTGGAACGATTCGATAACTGCGTTGTCCCAACAGTTTCCTCTACGAGACATGCTGCTTGTTAGGTGATTCCTCTTAACGAATTCTTGAAAGGCGTATGATGTATAGACACTTCCTTGGTCCGAATGAAGGATGACCCCCTCGGGGTAGTTTCGATTCTCAAGCGCTATCTTCAACGTATCGATCACAAGAGGCGTTTGTTGATGCTCGTATAACTTATAGGCGATGATTTCGTTATTGAATAGGTCCATGATAGTTGAAAGATATTTCGTCGTGCTGCCGTATTGGATATAGGTGATATCCGTCACCCACTTCTGATTCGGTTTACTTGCTGTGAAATCACGCTTGATAAGATCCGGTGCCGTTATGATGCGCTCACCTTGAGACTTCCATCTTCGTTTCGGCTTAATCCGACATTGGAGATGGTGTTTTTGCATGATTTTCTGTACGGTATTCCGATTGGCTTTCAACTGATAGATTTGCTGTAATAATGCCTTTATTTTTCGATGTCCATTCCGATACTTCGTCTGTTTACTTAGTTCAATGATGGCTTTTTCTAGCACCGACGGTGCTTTCACAGATTCTTTAATCCAACGGTAATAGCTTGCTCTTGATACATTCAAAGCACTAAGAATAGCGATGACTGTATACTTCCCCCGAAGAAACTCTACAATTTTTATGACTGTTTCTTTCTCAACTCTCTTTCGATCTCCATGTACTTTTTTAAGATCTCGTTTTCCATCTTCAGATGAGATATTTGTCGTTCTCTCTTGTCATCCTCACTCGCAGAATCTGGTCCATGTCCATAGGTATATTGTTTTCCAATCGGCTGATCGAATCGATAGAGTTCATTAGACCGATACCATCTCATCCATGTTTCGACTTGCGATTTGTTTTTGATTCCGTACTTCTCCATGATCTCTTTCGTCGTTAGCTCACCACTCAGTTTTTCTTTGACTACCGCCCATTTCACTTCACTTGAATATACGTTTTTGCCCATGCAAAAACACCTCCGATATTAGTACTTTTTAAAAGTGTACCACTCCGAAGGTGTTTTATATTGTCTCAAAATTTTAGGTTAGCCCA
>NZ_JACSMV010000045.1:0-1291 GCF_018618835.1 Exiguobacterium sp. s145
TAGACTGACCTAGCAATATGAGACACATATAAAACACCTTGATTAGGCTGCCAGTACACCGTATTTTTTCGGTGTGAGGTAGCCTAATTTTTCTTGGATTCGTTCTTCGTTATAGTAGTTTAAGTAATTGATAACGCGTTCAGAGACCTCATGGTCTCTTAGCGAATTAAATTTGACGTACTGGAACTCCTCGGACTTTAAATTAGAGTGGAACGATTCGATCACTGCGTTGTCCCAACAGTTTCCTCTACGAGACATGCTACTTGTTAGGTAATTCCTCTTAACGAATTCTTGAAAGGCATATGATGTATAAACACTGCCTTGATCCGAATGAAGGATGACCCCTTCGGGGTAGTTTCGATTCTCAAGCGCTATCTTCAACGTATCGATCACAAGAAACGTTTGTTGATGCTCGTATAACTTGTAGGCGATGATCTCGTTATTGAATAGGTCCATGATAGTTGAAAGATATTTTGTAGTGCTGCCGTATTGGATATAGGTAATATCCGTCACCCACTTCTGATTCGGTTTACTTGCTGTGAAATCACGTTTGATAAGATCCGGTGCCGTTATGATGCGCTCACCTTGAGACTTCCATCTTCGTTTCGGTTTGATCCGACATTGGAGATGGTGTTTTTGCATGATTTTCTGTACGGTATTCCGATTGGCTTTCAACTGATAAATTTGCTGTAATAATGCCTTTATTTTTCGATGGCCATTCCGATACTTCGTCTGTTTACTTAGTTCAATGATGGCTTTTTCGAGCACCGAAGGTGCTTTCACAGATTCTTTAATCCAACGGTAATAGTTTGCTTTGGGTACATTCAAAACACTAAGAATGGCGGTGATTGTATACTTTCCCTGAAGCAATTCTACAATTTTTATGACTGCTTCTTTCTCAACTCTCTTTCGATCTCCATGTACTTTTTTAAGATCTCGTTTTCCATCTTCAGATGAGACATTTGTCGTTCGCTCTTGTCATCCTCACTCGCAGAATCTGGACCATGTCCATAGGTATATTGTTTTCCAATCGGCTGATCAAATCGATAATGTTCGTTAGCGCGATACCATCTCATCCATGTTTTGATTTGAGATTCATTTTTGATTCCGTACTTCTCCATGATTTCTTTCGTCGTTAACTTACCACTTAACTTATCTTTTACTACTGCCCATTTCACTTCACTTGAATATACGTTTTTGCCCATGCAAAAACACCTCCGATGTTAGTACTTTTTAAAAGTGTACCACTCCGAAGGTGTTTTATATTGTCTCAAAATTTTAGGTTAGCCCA
>NZ_JACSMV010000046.1:0-1168 GCF_018618835.1 Exiguobacterium sp. s145
TTGTGTGGTAACTCTATTCTACACGAGGCCGTTATGGGTTTTTTTTGTGTTTTCAGCTAGGTGTTGCACTTAATATTACAATTCGTCAAGACAAAAAAAAAATCAATCGCACCGATGTACGATTGATTGAAAAAACTTATTTGTATTTAACAGTGACGTTACGACGACCCCAGTTAAAGGCTTCCGCACGTGAGTAGTACAGGATATCCATCTTCTTGCCTTTGATGGCACCGCCTGTATCTGCTGCTGTATACGTCCCTTTTAATTTCCCTTTGTAATACACTTTTACTGTTGAGCGAAGCGGAATCACACGTGGATCAACTGCTACGACTTTCTTTTTCGAACTCTTGATGTTCCAACCGATAGCCGTTAGGTTACCGCTGCCTGGATCATATGGTGTATAAGCTGTCGCGCTGACGTTTGTGATTGTTTTCCATCCGCCTGTTGATTGTTTCTTCGAACCGCTTGATGTAACGACTTTAGAATAACGGGCACTGAGGTAAGCTGTTTTTCCTTTATAGCTGACTTTATACCAGTTTCCTGTTTTTGCTTTGTACGGCAATGTTTGATTCTTATATAGAAGACCGAGTTTCTTGGACGCTGTTGTGGCTTTCTGGCGAACAATCAGACTATCGACCGACGACTTGACATTTTTTTTAGTTGCAGCTTCCGCTTGAAGACCTGCAAACGAACTGAGTGCTAACAAGACTGCTAAAACACTAGCGATTATTCGTTTCATCATCATGTAATCTCTCCTCCATAATTGTTCCTGTTTTGTAACTTACATTAATATACATGACAAAATGGAGCAGTGCCGTTACATATAGACCACAAAAAGATGACGCGATTGTTACTTTTATGTTACAAAAGACTCATTTTTAACGTTTCAAACCATTTTTACGACAATAACCGGTTTAACTTTCGTTTTCACGTTTTTTATATGACAACTGTTGTAACAAACGTTTTTAACAACAGCGGCAAGCCTTCTGTTTTTAGTCTGTTCAGATGATTTTTTTCAAACGACGGTTTGTCAAATTAAGTGCAACACTTCTTCCGTGAAGACCTCGTATGCTGTTTTACAGTTAAGACATTTTCGTGGTCTCCCATTAATCCAGGCGAGCGCTTGAGCGATTTCAGAACGACTGACCTTTCCGAAATCTGTCCCCTT
>NZ_JACSMV010000047.1:0-1166 GCF_018618835.1 Exiguobacterium sp. s145
CCGTTCCCATGCCGAACACGGAAGTTAAGCACTTGAACGCCGAAAGTAGTTGGGGGCTTCCCCCTGTGAGGATAGGACGTTGCCAGGCATACTTTTTTAATAAAGTATTTGACAATTTTGACTGATTGATATAGTATTATAGAAGTCGTCAAGTTACCACGGTCCTGTGGTGTAGCGGTTAACATGCCTGCCTGTCACGCAGGAGATCGCGGGTTCGAATCCCGTCAGGACCGCCATTTTTATTTACCAAAACTTTTTAGTATGGCTTTGTAGCTCAGTCGGTAGAGCAGAGGACTGAAAATCCTCGTGTCGGCGGTTCGATTCCGTCCAAAGCCACCATTACACCTGCCGGTGTAGCTCAGCTGGTAGAGCAACTGACTTGTAATCAGTAGGTCGCGGGTTCGACTCCTGTTGCCGGCACCATCTTAATATGGCGGTTGTGGCGAAGTGGTTAACGCACCGGATTGTGATTCCGGCATTCGTGGGTTCAATTCCCATCAGTCGCCCCATTTTATTTTAACTTAATACTATTTGTGTCATTAGCTCAGTTGGTAGAGCATCTGACTTTTAATCAGAGGGTCGCAGGTTCGAATCCTGCATGACACACCATTTTTTTATGCGGGTGTGGCGGAATTGGTAGACGCGCTAGATTTAGGATCTAGTGTCTTTGACGTGGGGGTTCAAGTCCCTTCACCCGTACCATTATATGTATGCGGAAGTAGTTCAGTGGTAGAATACGACCTTGCCAAGGTCGGGGTCGCGGGTTCGAATCCCGTCTTCCGCTCCAATTTTTCATCTAAGAAACATCAAATAGCATAATTTGCGGTCGTGGCGGAATGGTAGACGCGCTAGGTTGAGGGCCTAGTGGTGGCAACACTGTGGAGGTTCAAGTCCTCTCGACCGCACTTATTATGCACCCTTAGCTCAGCTGGATAGAGTACTTGACTACGAATCAAGGGGTCGGGAGTTCGAATCTCTCAGGGTGCACTTTTCGGGAAGTAGCTCAGCTTGGTAGAGCACTTGGTTTGGGACCAAGGGGTCGCAGGTTCGAATCCTGTCTTCCCGACCATTATTTTTCATATCGGACTTTGAAAACTGAACGATGAGGCAAAAAACGTATCTTCGGATACAAACAATGAATGAAGCGCAAGCTTCGTCAACGTGAC
>NZ_JACSMV010000048.1:0-971 GCF_018618835.1 Exiguobacterium sp. s145
GACGAATTGTAATATTAAGTGCAACACCTAGCTGAAAACACAAAAAAAACCCATAACGGCCTCGTGTAGAATAGAGTTACCACACAAAATTCAACGGAGGATTCGTTATGAGCTATATTCATCTTACCATATCAGAAAGAGTCAAAATAGAGACGTATCTCGAGCTAGGTTTCTCTGTCCGAAAGATTGCGGGACGCCTGGGGCGTCAACCTTCTACGATTTCACGAGAATTGAAACGAAATCCTCATTACGATTCTTCTCATGCTGACCAGCGTTATGTGGAGCGAAAAAAGAAGTGCGGTGCACGTACGAAGTTTACGCTCGAAAAAGGAATCTGCATCCTCGAAAAATTACGGGAGACGTGGTCCCCTGAACAAATTGCCGGACGATTATTCCAAGAAGAAGGACTCTCGTTCAAGACAATTTATCGTTGGATTTATAGTGGCCTCGTCGAGGCCGATTCTGGACTTCTTCGGCAAAAGGGAAAGCGTCAGAAACCACGTGAGACGCGCGGACGCTTCAACGTCGGACTGCCAATCAGTAAACGTCCGTCCGACGTCAAAGGGCGTCAAACGTTTGGACATTGGGAGCTTGATACTGTTGTATCGGGTAGAGGAACGTCAAAAGCCTGTGTCGCAACGTTCGTCGAGCGAAAGAGTCGTTTTTATCTCGCTGTACCGATGGAAAATCGGTCCGCTCAATCGATGGAGTCTGCGATTCAAGCATTACATCTTTCCTTCCCGTTGGGAACGTTCCAAACTGCGACGACAGATCGTGGAAAAGAGTTTAGCTGTCATGAACGAATTCGTGACACGTTAGGCTTACCCATGTATTTTGCAGATCCGTATTCTTCTTGGCAGCGTGGTAGTAACGAGAACGCCAATGGTCTTCTCCGTGAATTTTTCCCGAAGGGGACAGATTTCGGAAAGGTCAGTCGTTCTGAAATCGCTCAAGCGCTCGCCTGGATTAAT
>NZ_JACSMV010000049.1:0-760 GCF_018618835.1 Exiguobacterium sp. s145
AACACCCAAATTTGAGAGGATGAGACAAGATGAAAAACACGAAAAAATTCGCAGCAACAGCCATGGCAGCAGCACTCGTATTACCAGGAACGGCAGCATTCGCTTCCGGTGGCGGAGACGACATGAAACATGAGGAGAGCGCGAAGAACGTCACGGTCAAAACGAAAGCCGCTGACCTCCGTGCAACACTCGATCAGTTACTCTCAGAGCACTTCGTGCTTGCCGTCATGGACATGAAAAAACAATATGACGGATCAAAAGATGCACAGTATTATGAAGCGGCACTGAAACAGAACGCACTCGACATGACACCGGCGATCGCTTCTGTGTACGGCGACGAAGGCGCAAAACAATTCGAAAAAATCTTCGTTGACCACAACAAATACACAACGGATCTCGTCAAAGCCGTCAAAGCGGACGATCAAGACGGCATCAACGCGTCGAAAGCGGAAACAGAAGAGTTCGTCCAGGACCTCTCGAGCTTCCTCGACACAGCAACAGAAGGTAAACTGCCGAAGGCAGCAGCGGAAGAAGTTCTCCGTGCCCATGAAGCGGACGTCTATAAAACATTCCAACAATATGCAGCTGGTGACTACGAAGGATCGTACAACACGTTCCGTGAAGGTTACAGCCGCATGTATGATATCTCAAAAGCACTCTCCGTCGCGATCACAACACAGATGCCTGAGAAGTTCGACAACACGAAAGCGGACACAAAAGCCGCTGACCTCCGGTCAACACTCAACAGCCTCGCAGCTGA
>NZ_JACSMV010000050.1:0-529 GCF_018618835.1 Exiguobacterium sp. s145
GTTCCCATGCCGAACACGGAAGTTAAGCACTTGAACGCCGAAAGTAGTTGGGGGCTTCCCCCTGTGAGGATAGGACGCTGCCAGGCGATACATATGGAGGATTAGCTCAGCTGGGAGAGCATCTGCCTTACAAGCAGAGGGTCGGCGGTTCGATCCCGTCATCCTCCACCATTTTTTATTACACTTGCCGGTGTAGCTCAGCTGGTAGAGCAACTGACTTGTAATCAGTAGGTCGCGGGTTCGACTCCTGTTGCCGGCACCATTTTCACCTTAAATTTAATCATCAACCTTGAAAAAGTGTAGATGCTACCTTTTAACACCCTGCCGGGGTGGCGGAACTGGTAGACGCACAGGACTTAAAATCCTGCGGGGGTTTCCCCGTGCCGGTTCGATTCCGGCCCTCGGTACCATTTAAATTTAACTGTTTGATTAATTACCCCGCACCCTTAGCTCAGCTGGATAGAGTACTTGACTACGAATCAAGGGGTCGGGAGTTCGAATCTCTCAGGGTGCACTTTTCGGGAAGTAG
>NZ_JACSMV010000006.1:0-110944 GCF_018618835.1 Exiguobacterium sp. s145
TTTTGTGTGGTAACTCTATTCTACACGAGGCCGTTATGGGTTTTTTTTGTGTTTTCAGCTAGGTGTTGCACTTAATATTACAATTCGTCGTGTCTATAAAAAACATGCATTCGCTCGCTTTTCTAGGGCGGAACGCGAACCGCGGATTTCTTTCAGATCTCCGGGTCTCGCCTGTTCCTGACGGAAGCGTTGCTTCCTTCTCTCTTAGAAGTCGAGCGATGAATTTTTTTCTAGCACCTGTTATCACGCGTTTCACGCGACTTCTGCAGGAAAAAGCGCAAGGCTGCGCTGTCAGATCTTGTTTGAGGAAACCACATGAGACGCTTCAACGTTGGATTAAGAAATCTCGTTATTAATGTGCAATAGGTTTTATCATATAGGAAATAATGTTAATGTTAAATTTGAAAAAAGAGGAAGTAATTTGGATAATAACAAATATCATAAAAAACTTGTTATCGTTCGATTAGTAGCGACGTCACTGATACTTCTGTCTTTAACATTACCGCACTTTGAATTAATGGAGCATAGCACAACTCCATTCGTTATCCTTATAACACTTTTTTTGTTTTACGTTATTGAAAATAAATATGAAGAAAAGCGTAAATGAATAAGTTTGTACAGAATTTTTTTGTTAAAAATAGTTCATTTATGAATGTTGAAAATATTTTGAGGTATCAAATTTATTTTCCCTCTTTATTTTATTTGGACTAAATATAAAATAATACTTCAAAGAGCGAGCAAAAAGTGGCTCTTCTCGATTAAGAGAAAAACCACTATTTTGTCTTCAGTCTGACGATTCCAACATATATCGGAATCTAATTGAGCACTTAATTTTCAACTTCAAGAATAGCTTCGATTTCTGCCTCGACTTCTTTATTCACCATCTGCGAACGTTTTTTTCTTAATTCAAGATCCATTTCCTGATCAATGAACTCGTTCGTATGCTTATCAAAGCAGCTGTAGCAGATCGGGTAAAAGTCTTTTTCTTCTGTCTTCAACGAATTAAATTCCCACGTGTTCAGTTCCAAATAACTGACTTGGTTCTTCGTTTCTTTTCCGCATATTTCACACGTCATTTTTTAGTGCTCCCTTCTTTATACATCAATCTTTGTTTTTGCTGCTTGACGGTCCTTGATCCGTTTTAAACGCCCGTGATATTTCATAATGTTTGCTTGTGACTGTTTCGCCTCTTCGGTCGTCGGTTGCAGGTTCTCAATATCCCAGTATTTCACGACGACATCTAATACTTGGTCAAAGTACTGGAGGGGTCCGTAATTTGTATCAATCGCAATCGTCTTCATACGCTCGGTAAAGTCCGGCATGATCGCACCCGGCATCGAGAAATTGATGATGACATCTTCAAAGAACACGATAAAGTTCGGATCGAGCTCAAGGTGCGCTTTTACCGTATCGCGATAGAACGCATAGTGAAGGGCTTCATCTTTTGCCAAGCGGCGGAGCAGTGTCGCCAGGTCTTTATCGTGTGCTCCGGCTACTCGCGCTACGTTGTTATAGAAAACGAGTGTCGCAAGCTCCTGGAGCGACGTATACGCCATCGTCGCCAATGGATTCGTAAAGTCCGGGAACCAGCCGCTTTCCACGACGCGTCTTCTTAACTGATGCAACCGTGTCGGATTGACGTTTCGTGTTACGAGTAAATACGTTTCCAGTAAGCTCGAGTGCTGGTCTTCTTCCGCCGTCCATGTGCGGACGAAATCATTGATGACTTCCATCGAGTTTTTAAACGTATAATCCAAGTGCGATGTATACCAAGGTAAGTTGACTTCTGTCAGCAAGGCCGTTTCCACGGCAACGATGACACCTTCCGGAAGCGTAACTTGGCTCTCTTCCCAAGGAACCCGTTTAAACGACATCGCCTTGTCCCATGGAATGAATTCGTGATAACTCCAGTCAATGTTGGCTGAGCGCTCCTTATGTAGTCGATACAACTCTTTAATGCGTGGTTCTAAACGTATATCTAAATCTGAATTTAACATGATCATTTCTCCTTTAGATGTTTTTTGAACCTTCATCCGTTCAAATGTAGTTAAGCCTTCTAATGATTGCGCTTAAACTTATTTATAACTATAACATTTTAATGACCAGGTAGTAAAAGAAAGGTCCTGTAAATTTGATTTTTTTAACGGTTAGAACTAAGTCGGCTCATTGTGATCGATCGAAACCGGCATTTTGCATTTTGGAATGAACTCATCTTTTATTACTGCATCCATCATGAATAAAAAAAACCTCCTATTCGTATGAATAGGAGGCGTCGGCTGTACAGTGAATGTACAACACACTTTAAATCATCAACCCGAAATTACTTCTTGAGGTTGTAGAATGATTTGATTCCGTCGTAGACAGCAACATCTGAAAGCATGTCTTCGATGCGGAGAAGTTGGTTGTATTTCGCGATACGGTCTGTACGTGAAAGTGAACCAGTTTTGATTTGACCAGCGTTTGTCGCAACAGCGATGTCAGCGATTGTTGAATCTTCTGTTTCACCAGAACGGTGAGAAACAACTGCTGTGTAACCAGCTTTTTTCGCCATTTCGATTGCGTCGAATGTTTCAGTCAACGTACCGATTTGGTTAACTTTGATGAGGATCGAGTTCGCGATGCCTTTTTCGATACCTTCAGCGAGTTTCTCTGTGTTTGTTACGAACAAGTCATCACCAACGAGTTGGACTTTGTGTCCGATACGATCTGTAAGAAGTTTGTGGCCATCCCAGTCGTTTTCGTCACAGCCATCTTCGATTGAGATGATTGGGTATTTGTCAACAAGTTGTGCATAGAATTCAACAAGCTCTTCTGTTGTAAGGACTTTGCCTTCGCCAGCGAGGTTGTATTTTCCAGCTGCTTTATCGTAGAACTCAGAAGAAGCGACGTCCATTGCAAGGTAAACATCTTCGCCTGCTTTGTAGCCAGCTTTTTCGATTGCTTCAAGGATAACTGTGATTGCTTCTTCGTTTGATTTCAAGTTTGGAGCGAATCCACCCTCGTCACCAACTGCTGTGTTAAGACCCATTCCGCTAAGAACTGATTTCAACGCGTGGAAGATTTCAGCACCCATACGAAGAGCTTCTTTGAATGTTGGAGCTCCAACAGGCATGATCATGAACTCTTGGAAATCAACGTTGTTGTCAGCGTGTGATCCACCGTTGATGATGTTCATCATTGGAGTTGGCAATGTTTTCGCGTTGAATCCACCGAGGTACGTGTAAAGTGGAAGACCAAGCTCATCTGCAGCAGCACGTGCAGCAGCCATTGAGATACCAAGAATTGCATTGGCGCCGAAGTTCCCTTTGTTTTTCGTACCGTCGAGGTCGATCATCTTTTTGTCGATTCCTGCTTGGTCGAAAACATCGTAACCGATGATTTCAGGTGCTAATTTTTCGTTGACGTTGTCAACTGCTTTTAAGACACCTTTACCGAGGTAACGTGATTTGTCGCCATCGCGAAGCTCAACTGCTTCGTGCTCACCAGTTGATGCGCCTGATGGGACGAGTGCGCGACCAAAGCCGCCGTCTTCTGTATATACTTCTACTTCTACTGTTGGGTTACCGCGTGAGTCAAGAATCTCGCGTGCATAAATCTCTGTAATCATTGACATTTAAATTCGCTCCTTTTTGTTTGAGAAAGATTAGTTTGTAGTAAGGCAGTAACAGGTCTGTCAATCGACGGGATTATTTCTTCAATACGATCGATTTCCCCGTCATTTCTGCCGGTTGATCTGCTCCGAGTAAATCGAGAACAGTTGGTGCCAAGTCTGCCAATACGCCAGTCAATGGCTCAAGGAGTTCGACGTCCTCGACCGTGACGATACATGGAACAGGTTCTGTCGTGTGCGCCGTCATCTTGCTACCATCGGCATTGAGGACTTTGTCCGCATTCCCGTGGTCGGCTGTGATGATGGCTGCGCCACCCTTGCTGAGAATCAAATCAACGACTTGTCCCAGACATTTATCTACCGCTTCGATCGCCTTCTTCGTCGGCTCGAGCATACCCGAGTGACCGACCATATCGGGATTGGCGAAGTTGAGGATGATCGCGTCATGTTTGTCCGAGTTGATTGCGTCAACGAGCGCTTCTGTGACTTCAAAAACACTCATTTCCGGTTTCAAGTCGTATGTCGCGACTTTTGGAGACGGGATCAGAATCCGATCTTCTCCTTCGTACGGCTCTTCACGTTGACCG
Organism: Exiguobacterium sp. s145; assembly: GCF_018618835.1. Classification (NCBI taxonomy): domain Bacteria; kingdom Bacillati; phylum Bacillota; class Bacilli; order Caryophanales; genus Exiguobacterium; species Exiguobacterium sp. s145. The sequence goes on from NZ_JACSMV010000006.1 coordinate 4,198, forward strand.
TTAAAGAAAAACGTGACGTGCGGGTACTTTTCAGTTTCCGCAATCCGCAATTGTTTAAGGCCTTGTTTCGATAACGTTTCACCGAGCGTATTTTTGATGTCTTCCGGTGGGAAGACGATGTCCGTATCAATCGCATCCGAGTACTTCGTCATGGAGACGAGCAGCAGGTTCTTCGGTGCGTTGTCCGGCAATTCAAAACCATTGAAGCCTGTTTTTTCTTTATACGTCTTGGCGAGCTGAATCGCACGGTCCGGACGATAGTTGAAGAACATGATCGCATCATTATCGTGGATCGGTGCTACTGGAGTACCGTCTTCCTGCACGACTACCGTTGGTTCAATGAACTCATCTGTCACGTCTGTTTTGTACGAAGCTTCGACCATCGCGATTGGGTCTTTTGTTGTCGGACCGTCTGCGAACGTGATGACGTCATAAACTTTCTTGACGCGTTCCCAGCGGTTGTCGCGGTCCATCGCATAATAACGACCAGAGACACTTGCGAATTGACCGACGTTTAACTCGTCCATCTTCGCTTGTGCATCACGAAGGAAGCCGGCTCCTGATTGTGGATCACAATCGCGGCCATCCGTGAAGGCATGGAGATAGACTTTTTCGATTTCGTGAAGTTTGGCGAATTCAAGCACCGCATACAAGTGGTTGATGTGACTGTGGATTCCACCGTCAGAGACCAGACCGAAGATATGAAGGGCTGAACCGTATTTCTTCACGTGACCTGCCGCATCGTTCATCGCTTGACGCGAGAAGAACGAGCGATCCTTAATGGCATTGTTGATTCGGGATAGCGATTGGTAGACGACGCGACCTGCACCGATGTTCAAATGACCCACTTCTGAGTTCCCCATTTGACCTTCAGGCAAACCGACGTATTCTCCTTGCGCATTCAACAACGTATGCGGGTACTGTTCCCAGTACCGGTCGAAGTTCGGTTTGTTTGCTGCCGTGACAGCATTTCCGAACTCCTCGTCACGCATACCGAAACCATCAAGGATGATCAGTGCGACTGGACGTTTTTTCATTTAAATCGCCTCCAACAGTTTGAGGAACGATCCTGTCTCAAGACTTGCGCCACCAACTAAAGCACCGTCGATGTCAGGCTGAGCCATATATTCTTTGATGTTGTCCGGTTTAACACTGCCGCCGTACTGGATGCGGACTGCTTCTGCAGCTTCCGTACCGAATTCAGCTGCGATGACATCGCGAACGAATTTACAAGAATCTTGTGCATCTTGTTCTGTTGCTGATTTTCCTGTTCCGATTGCCCAGACAGGCTCATATGCGACAACAAGGTTTTTGACTTGATCGACTGTTAAGCCTTTCAAGCTGTTCGTTGTTTGTTCACGGATAACTGATTCGAATTTTCCGCCTTCGCGTTCTTCGAGTGTTTCACCGACACAAACGATTGGCACGATGCCATGCTCGAATGCTTTTTTCGTTTTGCTGTTGATGAACGCATCCGTTTCTCCGAAATACTCACGACGTTCTGAGTGACCGAGGACGACGTATGTTACGCCAAGTTCTTTGAGCATCACTGGGCTGATTTCACCTGTGAATGCGCCGCTCTCTTGGTCATACATGTTTTGAGCGCCGATTTTCAGGTCCGTTCCAGCTGTCGCTTCTGTCAAGTGTGCAAGGAATACAGACGGTGCACAGACAGCCGCGTCGACTTTCGAAGAAGCGGGTACAGTTCCTTTGACTTCCTCAGCGAATGCCACAGCATCCTTGAGGGTAAGATTCATTTTCCAGTTACCTGCGATAATTGGTTTACGCATTGAAAACACTCCCTTGTGAACTTTAGATTACTTGTCGTTAAGCGCTTCGACACCTGGAAGAGCTTTACCTTCCATGAACTCGAGGCTTGCGCCGCCACCTGTAGAAATGTGACTCATTTTATCTGCAAGACCGAATTTCTCAGCCGCTGCAGCAGAATCTCCACCACCGATGATCGAGTATGCATCACTGTCCGCTAATGCTTGAGCGACACCTTTTGTTCCGTTTGCATATTTATCAAGTTCGAACACACCCATTGGTCCGTTCCAGACAACGAGTTTCGAAGACTTGATTGCTTCTGCATACAGTTCGATTGTTTTCGGACCGATATCGAGTGACATGTGATCCGCTGGGATGCTGTCGATGTCGCGTGGTCCGACATATGTTTCTTCGCCGAATTCCTTCGTGATGACACAGTCAACCGGCATCAAGAACTTCACGCCTTTGTCTTCTGCTTTTTTCATGAATTCCTTCGCCTGTTCGATTTTGTCGACTTCAAGAAGTGACGTACCGACTTCATAACCTTGAGCTTTGAGGAATGTATAAGATAATCCTCCGCCGATGATCAACGTGTCGACGATATCAAGCAAGTGATCGATGACGCCGATTTTGTCCGCGACTTTCGAACCACCGATGATCGCTGTAAACGGACGATCCGGGTTTGAGAGAGCTTTACCGAGAACCTGAAGTTCTTTTTCGATCAACAATCCTGCTACAGCTGTCTCGACATGGTGTGCGATTCCTTCTGTAGAAGCGTGCGCACGGTGCGCTGCACCAAATGCGTCGTTGACGAAAACGTCTGCAAGTTTCGCAAAACCTTCTGCGAGTTCAGGATCGTTTTTCGTTTCGCCTGGGTAGAAACGAACATTTTCAAGAACGATGACATCGCCTTCTTCAAGCTTGCTGACCGCTTCTTCAGCGACCGGACCGTATGCTTCTTCAACGAGCTTGATGTCTTTACCAAGCAGTTCGCTGAGGCGTGCTACGACTGGTGCAAGTGAGAACTCAGGGTTTTTCTCGCCTTTTGGACGTCCCATATGGCTTGCGAGGATGACTTTCGCTCCACCGTCAACCAAGTGTTTGATTGTCGGAAGGGCAGCACGGATCCGTGTGTCATCTGTGATCTTGCCGTCTTCTAGCGGTACGTTGAAGTCCACACGTGTAAACACGCGTTTTCCTTTTACATCGATATCGCGAATTGATTTCTTATTCATACATTCGTCCTCCGTCTCATACGTATAGTGAGGGGCTCATGCGCCCCTCCAGACTTTTTTCCGCAATAAGAGCGGAGACTGGTATCGTTTCCGCTCTTATTCAATTGCTATTTAATTGCTCGAATTACTTAGCGATTTCTGCGAAGTGTTTGAGTGTACGAACGAGTTGGCTAGTGTAAGACATTTCGTTGTCATACCAAGCAACTGTTTTAACGAGTTGTTTGTCGCCGACTGTAACGACTTTCGTTTGTGTTGCATCGAAGAGTGATCCGTAAGAGATACCAACGATGTCAGAAGAAACGATTTCGTCTTCAGTGTAACCGTAAGATTCGTTAGCAGCTGCTTTCATTGCTGCGTTAACTTCTTCAACTGTTACTTTCTTCTCGAGAACTGTTGTGAGCTCAGTGAGTGAACCTGTAGCAACTGGTACACGTTGTGCTGCACCGTCAAGTTTACCTTGAAGTTCTGGAAGAACAAGACCGATTGCTTTAGCAGCACCAGTTGAGTTAGGAACGATGTTAGCTGCCGCTGCACGTGCACGACGGAAGTCACCTTTAGGGTGTGGAGCGTCGAGTGTGTTTTGGTCGCCAGTGTAAGCGTGGATCGTTGTCATGAGACCTTGAACGATTCCGTACTGATCTTGAAGAACTTTAGCCATAGGCGCGAGACAGTTCGTAGTACATGAAGCACCAGAGATAACTGTTTCAGTTCCGTCAAGAATTTCGTGGTTCGTGTTGAAGACAACTGTTTTCATGTCGCCAGTAGCAGGTGCTGAGATAACGACTTTCTTAGCTCCAGCTTTCAAGTGAAGCTCAGCTTTTTCTTTGTCTGTGAAGAAACCAGTACATTCGAGAACGATGTCAACACCGAGCTCGCCCCATGGGAGTTCTTCTGGGTTGCGGTTAGCAAGTGTTTTGATTTCTTTACCGTTGACGAGGAAGTAACCGTCGTGTACTTCAACTTCTCCGTCGAAACGACCTTGAGTCGTATCATATTTCAAGAGGTGTGCAAGCATTTTAGTGTCTGTAAGGTCATTGATTGCGACTACTTCGATTCCGTCAAACTGAAGAATTTGACGAAGTGCCAAACGTCCGATACGTCCAAATCCATTAATACCAACTTTTACTGCCATGATAATTTTCCTCCTTTTAATGTAAAGCGAGTTATCTATTATTCAAAAGGGGGCTACCCTTTCAAAATCGTTGTTGCTGCCCCTTCATCCGTAATCAGGATGATGTCCGGGGACTGTTTGACATACGCGTTGATGGCTTCCGCTTTGGAATGTCCTCCGGCGACGACGATGACGTGTTCGACTTGTTTTAAGTCGTCCAGTTGAAGACCAACCGTCTTCACCCGATGCACGATCTTTCCGTCCCGATCGAAGTAATACCCAAATGCTTCTGCTACCGCATGTTCTTGTTCAAGCTGTTCCAGTAACTCGGCTGAAGCGCGACGACGTTTTGCCATCGTTTTTGCCTCACCAATTCCATGTACCACGATTGAGGCATCTTTAATCATTTGTAACACATTTTTAATGCTTGGCTCTTCCACCATCTTCACAAACGTTTCCTTGCTGACCATGTCTGGAATGTGCAATAAGTGATAATCACTTTGTGCACGGGATGCCATCCGTGAACAGACCGTATTCGCTTGTAATTCAAGGGTTTCACCTAAGCCCCCACGTGCCGGCACGAATGTCATCGGACGGTTTTCCTTATCAGGCGACATCATCGCCGCGACGGAAGCCATCGTCGTACCTCCTGTGACTGCAATCGTGTTGTGTACAGATGAAGAAAGTTCTCGTTTCAAACGTGCGACCGTCGCACGTCCCATATCGCGTTGCACCCAGAAGGTTTGATCCGAATCTCCTGGTACGATGACGACATCCCGGACGCCCAGTTTTTCCTTTAAGGCTTTCGCCATATCAGAAATTCCGGCCAGTTCTGCCATCACGCTGTGCATACTTCGTAAGACGATCCGCCCTTCATCTGTCAAAGACATTCCTTGTGTCGCCACTTCGAGCAATCCTTGCTCTTTCAGGAAGTCCACTTCCCGACGTAACACCCGTTCCGTCAAGCCAAGGCTTGTCGCCAGTGTCCGTCGACCAATCGGCTGCATGAGCCGGACATAATGAAGTATGTCGTAACGTGTCTGCATTTCTTCGATCAGATCAGGCACGATTCGTTTTTGGATCTGTACTAACTGCCGAATCATGTATTCCCGCTCCTCTCAAGTTGCTGGACACTTTACGTCCCGCGTGTCATATCTTGTCCCACTTGGTACATCCTTATCATAACAGCCCTCGTACAAGGATTCAAGCCTCGCCCTTTAACTTTTTTCAAGTAAGCGGTTTCTTATCGTCTCTGTCTCAAATTTGCCATAACTCCAAATTTCAGACTGATGCATGACGACAGGAATTTCATATAAAAACCGGAGACTGAGCGCAGCATCTTCTTCAATGTTCACTTCTTCGAATGTCCAATCCGGAAATTCATCGAGCACGAAATCAAGTAAGAAGGCGGCTTCCTCACATAGCGTACATCCGGGACGTGAATACAGTGTTAAGGTCGTGTGTTCTTTTGATGGCATCATTCATTCGCCTCTCGTCGTTTCGTCATGTCGGACCGGGTCAAGTACAGACCCGCCCGATACTTCGCGACTGTCCGTCTTGCGACCCGGATGCCTTCCAGGTCGAGACGGTTGACGATCTGTTGATCCGACAGCGGCGAGGTCGCTTCCTGAATCAATTGTGCGATTCGGGCTTTGATTAAAAAGCTCGATGTGCCGCTTTGCGTCTTCGAGATGAAAAAATTTTCAAGCTCGAGCGTTCCATGGATCGTCCGAATCGTTTTGTGGACGATTGCCCGACCAACCGTCGACGGATGGTATCCCGTTTGTTCGGCGACCTCTTTTTTCGTCAACGGTTCTAAATGGAGTTCCCCTTTGAACCAACGGATTTGCCGTTCCACGATGACATCGAGGATTGCACGCAACGTGTTACGCCGTCGTTCATAAGCGCTGAGAAACGGTTTTGCTTCCGCGAGATCCGTCCAGGACGCATCAATCGGCAAGGAAGACCACTGGATTTGCACCTGATCGTCCGACCAACTGATATCGGCTTCCGGTATCGTCATGGTGGTGGATACTGGTAAGACCGGTGTCTTCGGCAACCGTTCCATCTTTTGCTTCATCTGTCGCCGCTCTGTTTCATCATCCAGTACGGCTTTTAACGGCTGTCCGTCCGACAGTGCAGTAAGCAAATCCATCAAACGGTCATCTTCGAGCTCGATGGCATGCAACAAGCGACACTCCGCTTCCGAGCGTGCCGCAATTCCGGTAGGTTCACATTGCTGGAGCAGTTGTCGTGCTTGCCTGATCATCGGCTCCTCACTATCAAGCAAGACCGCTAATCGTTCGTCTGTCGTTCTGAGTAATCCATCCGCGTCTAAGTACATGATGAGTTGTTCCGCCATATATCTTATTTCCTGTCTGACCGATTCTAAACGTATTTGCTGAAGAAGTTCCGCTTCAAACGAATCAATCCGGTCTGCAACCTGCTCTAAATCCGGCGGAATCATTTTTCTTCCATTATGTTCGCTGCGTCCGGCACGACGGATGATCCGGTACAGCCGCTCCTCGAGTTCCGCCTGCGTTTCTTCCAAAACCGTCAATTGATACAACTGGGCTGCCGACATCACAAGACGTTGCGCTTGTTCCTGTCTCTGTTCCATCCGCTCACCTCCCGTTTCCTCGTTTAATTTGATTCCACTTTCATTATATAGGAAGGATACGTCTTCCATCGTCTCTTACGTTTTGACAAAAAATCAACAAACTCGCAAATCTAGTATTGCTTTTCTGAAAAAATGTCGGTATACTATTAATTGTTCAGTACAAACATGCACCCGTAGCTCAGGGGATAGAGCACTGGTTTCCGGTACCAGGTGTCGGGAGTTCAAATCTCTCCGGGTGTACCATACTTGAATCTTCAGGCAATGCCGTTATCGGTGTTGCCTTTTTTCTATATTGATATGTTTAAGAGGAACTGTTTCAGGAAAAATACATTAAACCTACAGCGTATCTTTTGACCAATATTGACCAAAGGATTATGATAAGGACAAGTCGAATATGTGCTACATACCAACCATAAGGAGGCAAAGACTATGTTAATTCCAACAGTCATCGAACAAACCAACCGCGGGGAACGTGCTTACGATATCTATTCACGTTTGCTCAAAGACCGAATCATCCTTCTCGGGAGCGCGATTGACGACAACGTCGCCAACTCAGTCGTTGCCCAGTTACTTTTCCTAGCAGCAGAAGATCCAGATAAAGAAATCTCGCTTTACATCAACAGCCCGGGTGGCTCAATCACAGCAGGTATGGCGATTTACGATACAATGAACTTCATCAAACCACAAGTTTCAACGATTTGTATCGGAATGGCTGCTTCAATGGGTGCATTCTTGCTCCAAGCCGGCGCTAAAGGAAAACGTTTTGCTCTTCCTAACGCTGAAATCATGATTCACCAACCACTCGGTGGTACACAAGGTCAAGCATCGGACATCAAAATCCATGCGGAACGCATCATCAAAATGCGTGAGCACCTCAACAAAATCATGGCTGAAAACACAGGACAACCACTTGAAGTCATCGAGCGTGATACAGAGCGCGATAACTTCATGTCTGCTCAAGCAGCAGCTGACTACGGTTTAATCGACCGCGTCATGGAACGTGCTTAATCTTCACCTGACCGTCTTCGCAATTTGCGAGGACGGTTTTTTTGTGTGTACAAAAAAAGACCACTGTCCTTTGCGTCACTCTTCTCAGAACAGACGCGGACAGAGGTCCTATTTTTTAGTCGATCAAATCTGTGATATCAGACACGATATCGTGGTTTTCGCGAATCAATGTGTAGATTCCGTTCGCATGTGGTGAAAGTTCTTCTTCCGCCTGCAATTGCTTCAGGAACAACGATGTCGCAAAGGCGACGAGCGTACTTTTTGGTACACCGATCGTTTTCGCTTTTTTCGTAAGCACTTCATCAAACTTCGCATCAACTGTCAGCGAAATACGTTTTTTCTCATTAGCCATTTCAAAAACTCCTTAATTCGAACATTTAGTTGCATCGACTATATATTATAGTAGACTATGGTTCATCTCGCAAGTTACTCCCTAAAGAGCCCCGGTCATCGACTCCCCGTTTCGGATTTTATCCGCGATTTGATCAATCTTGCGCAATCGATGATTGATCCCGGATTTCGAGATGGAACCGCTCTCGACCATCTCACCGAGCTCCTGTAATGTCACGTCTTGATGTGTGACCCGCAAGATGGCGATTTCTTTTAATTTATCCGGCAAAACGTCGAGTCCGACCGTCCGTTCCAGAAACTTGATGTTCTCGACCTGGCGCAGTGCCGCCCCAACCGTCTTGTTGAGGTTTGCCGTCTCACAGTTGACGAGCCGGTTGACTGAATTCCGCATATCTTTTAAAATCCGGACATCCTCAAACCGTAACATCGAATACGTCGCTCCGACGAGCTTCAGAAAATCAGAAATCTTCTCACTTTCCTTGATGTAGAGAATATGTCCTTTTTTCCGTTCGATGGCTTTTGCATTCAAATCAAACTGATTTGTCAGGCTGCGCAAGGCGGCATTATGTTCTTCGTACAGACTGAAGATTTCCAGATGGTACGAAGACGTCGCCGGATTGTTTAACGATCCGCCGGCTAAAAAGGCGCCGCGCAGGTACGCCCGGGCACGGCGTTCATCCTTGAGAATCGAATCGCTGATTGAACGGATCATCGTAAATCCTTCCCCTAAAATCCCGAGGTCCTGTAAAATCTTATCCGCTTGTTGTTTAACGCGGACGATGTAGACATTATTTTTCTTCAAGCGCATTTTTTTCCGGACCAGTAAATCCAGATGGACGGCATACGCCCGTTTGAGCAAGGAATAAATACGGCGGGCAATCGATGCGTTTTCCGTCGAGATATCCAGTGTCAGACCACGTCCGAGTCCGAATGAGATGGCTCCGTTCATCCGGGCCAAAGCGGCGAGTTCCGCCTTCATTTCGTGATCGGTGATGGCGATTTGCGTTAATTCTTTTTTGACTTCTGATGCAAAACTCACGTCAATTCCTCCTCCCCTTCGAATTGACGCACACGTCGGATGGATAGGACTTTCCGCATGACCAGGCTTGCCACGGCGTCTGAGTCATGACGGATGAAGTGGTGGTTATAATCCACAATATCGTCCGCGAGTACTTCAATTCCAGCTTCTTCAAAACTCGATTCATCGTAGGTCACGATGTCGGCATGATCTTTTTGATACTTCCGCAGGTAACTGACATCAATCGATTCGTTGTTGACGATGATCGTATCGATGACCCCTTTGCCGAGGAACTTTTCCAGGACATTCAGGTGATCGTTTGCCGTAAAGGCTGTCGTCTCACCCGGCTGCGTCATGACGTTACAAATATAGACGACCGGTGCGAGTGACTGTTTGATCGCGTCCCGGATTTCTTCGATCAGGACGTTCGGAATGACACTCGTATAGAGACTGCCGGGACCGAGAACGATGACATCGGCATCGAGAATCGCCTGAATCGCTTCCGGAACCGGACGGACATTTTCTTCCTCGAGGAAAATTCGTTCGATGACTTTGCCAACTTTCGGAATCAAGGATTCGCCTTTGACGATCGTTCCGTCCTCGAACTCAGCACATAACGTAATCGTCCGCTCCGTTGCCGGATAGACTTTTCCTTCGGCATTCAAGAGTTGCCCCATGACACCGATCGCTTCGACGAATGACCCGTTACAGAGTTGCGTCGCTGCCGTCAGCATTAAATTCCCGAGCGAATGTCCGTGCAGCCCTTCCCCCGTCTCAAACCGGTATTGCATGATCCGGTCCATCAATGTCTCGGACTTCGAGAGCGAAACGATGACGTTTCGGATATCGCCCGGCGGCAACATATTAAATTCCGTCCGCAGACGGCCCGAGCTTCCGCCGTCGTCGGCGACGGTGACGATGGCCGTGATATCAAGCGGGTAATGTTTTAGTCCGCGCAAAAGAGTCGATAGGCCCGTTCCTCCGCCGACAGCGACGACTTTTCGTTCCCATTTCATTACTTCTCCTCCTTCGCGTGCACGTAATCCCGATGATTCGTCACGATATGGTATTGATTCTTGAACTCTTTGCTGATTGCTTCGGCAAACGTGATTGACCGGTGTTTGCCGCCGGTACAACCGAGTGCCACGACGAGCTGCGATTTCCCTTCCCGTTCGTACTGGGGAATCAGGAATTCGAGCATATCGACGAGCTTTTTATAAAACAGCTTCGCTTCCGGCCACTGCATGACGTACGACGAGACTTCGAGATCGAGACCCGTTTTCGGACGGAGTTCCGGAATATAAAACGGGTTCGGCAGGAACCGTAAATCGAAGACGAGATCGGCGTCGAGCGGCAGACCGTGCTTGAATCCGAACGACATGACATTGACGGTGAACGGAATCCGTTCCCCTTCCGTAAACTCTTTTAAGATCCGTTCCTTTAAGGCAAGCGGTTTGATGTCACTCGTATCCATCAGCAACTGGGCTTTATCACGGAATCCTTCGAGCAGCGTCCGTTCCCGCTCGATACCGATCAACGGCGACGCAGTCGGTGCGAGCGGATGCGACCGGCGTGATTCTTTATACCGGCGGACGAGTACGTCGTTGCGGGCATCGAGGTACAACATCCGGATTTGCAGATTCGTTTTTTTCAAATCTTCATAAACGACAAAGAAGCTGTCAATGAAATCACGAGCCCGTGTATCGATGGCAACGGCGATTTTCGGACGCACCTGCCCAATGACTTCGATCAATTGCGGCAGTAACGTCGGCGGTAAATTGTCGACACAAAAATAGCCCAAGTCTTCAAAGCTGTTCATTGCGACCGTTTTGCCGGCGCCGCTCATTCCTGTAATGATGACCAGTTGCGGTTGATTCTGTTCCATCTCTTCGCCCTCCAGACAACAGTTCCGTGTGTATTTTTACTCTCATGTCAGTATAACATAAAAAAAGAGCCAGCTTGATGGAAGAGCCTCCCAACCAAGCTGGATCTTGAATTAGACTTGTGATGATTCCTGTAATTCTTCAAGCAAGGCTTCGATATAGTGTTGCGCGTTTTGCGCGGCAATCGAACCGTCGTTTGTCGCTGTGACGACTTGGCGAAGTGTTTTTTCACGGACGTCGCCGGCTGCAAAAATACCTTTGATGTTCGTTTCCATTCCTTCGTTCGTCACGACATAGCCTTGGTCGTTTAAGATACCAAGATCCTGGACATAGCCTGTGATCGGGTTCATCCCAATGTAGATGAAGACGCCATCAATCGGATATGTCGTCGTTTCTGCCGTTTTCGTATTGATCAGTTCAATGCCGCCGACTTTTCCGTTATCTTCGTTGATCTGTTTGACCGTATGGTTCCAGATGAAATCGATTTTCGGATTGTCGAATGCCCGTTTTTGAAGAATTTTTTGAGCACGTAATTCTTCACGACGGTGAACGATCGTGACTTTTTTCGCGAAGCGCGTCAGGTAGACACCTTCTTCGACGGCAGAGTCACCGCCACCGATGACGAACAGTTCTTTTTCTTTAAAGAACGCGCCGTCACAGACTGCACAGTAAGATACACCGCGTCCGCCGAGTTCTTCCTCACCCGGAACACCGATTTTCTTATACTGTGCTCCTGAAGCGATGATGATCGCCCGGGCATGGTAATCCTTGTTGTGAGCATGGACGGTCTTGAATGCCGGACCGTCTTCGATGCTGCGGACATCGCCGTAAGCATATTCTGCGCCGAACGCTTTTGAGTGGTCGAACATTTTTTGCGAAAGATCCGGTCCTAAGATACTGTCATAACCGGGATAGTTTTCGATATCTTCCGTATTGGCCATCTGTCCGCCCGGAATACCGCGTTCGATCATCAGTGTTGAAAGGTTCGCACGTGATGCGTAAAGTGCTGCTGTCATTCCGGCAGGACCGGCACCAATAATGATGACGTCATAAATTTTCTGTTCAGTTTCTGTCATGATTCCACCCCATCTGTATTTTCGTTGTAACTTGAGTATAGGTGAGAATCGTACAAACGTCTAACACTTTGCACGGGCCGGGTTTAAAAGTCGTTGATAGGCACGGATCGCCGTTGCCGTATCCTCAAAGGAAACGTGGACGAGTGCCGCACAGTCTTCAATCAACATACCGTCGCGGACATCGTGGAATAAATAAATCAGAGCCGCAGCCGACTGTTCGACCGAATCAAACGTCTCACCGCTCAAGACGAGTCGCGCAAACCGTTCGTAAAAATCACCTTCAAGGCTCATCCGTTCTTCATCCGAGACAAATCGTTCCGCAAGGCGGATCGTCATCAAGGCACGGTGAATCCGGGCATCGCCGACGTCGTGCTCCCCGTTCATCTCATGAATGATTTGTTCCGTCAGCAAGAGGACGTCCGGATGATCCGTTACTTCCGGCATCATCGATAACGCGAGTTTCGCTTCTTCATCATTCAGCTTGCCGAGTAACAACGCTGTAAAAATCCGTGAGACATCATCTTCCGTCTTCAAGGCTTGAATCAAAGCCGAGCGGAACTGGAGGTTATGACGGATGTCGTAAGCTTCCTGTTCTTCCCGCATACTTTGCGCTTCTTCTGATTGAAGGAACGCAGCTGCTTCTTCGACGTGTCCCGTTTTGAAAGCTGAGATCGACAGCCAGTGTCCGAACAGCGGATCTCCACGGTAGCCGCGTCGTTCCAGTAACTTCAGTTCTTCGTAAGCCAAATCGTGACGACCGATGATCGCAAGCGTCGAAGCGACCTTGTAGCGTGTTTCAAGATTCACAGAGCGGACATGCTCGAGCTTGTTCGATAAACGATGCGCTTCTTCATCCTGTCCCATCTCGTGCAACAGCACAAGCGTGTTACAGAGAGCATGCAGGTTTCCCGGATTTCCATCGAGGACCTGTTCCAGTGAAGCAAACGCCCGGTCGTTTTCACCAAGGTAAAACTCGACGATGGCAAGATTGTTGTATGCCGGCCAGAAGGTCGGATACTGGACGATCAGGGATTCGAGTGTTTCCTGCGCCGCAAAGAGCATCCCTTTGTCGATTTGACGTTGTGCCTGAGCATGTAAACGAATCAATTCATCCTCATCGTCATCTTCCATCTCTTGTTCGAGATCGATTAATTCCACGAGCGCGGCCGATGCCTCTGCGTGTTTCCCGTTTGGTGCACTGGATAAATATTCAAGCGCGTAATTTTTCGCCTCTTCATATAAAGAGACATGCGCGTAGTTATTCGCTAAATAAAACAAAGATTCCGTATTTGACTGGTCGAGCGTCCGCACTTGTTTCAAGACATCATTGGCATGATTGATTTCGCCTGTCTCGAACAAAACACGAGCGTAACGTAAAAGATAACGGACATCACTCGGCTGAAGCGTCGTTGCTTCATCAAGGTGATAAACCGCCTCTTCCAGTCGCCCTTCCCGGTGCGCCTTCCGTCCGCGGAAATAAAAAAGTTCCGCTTGGCGCGTTGTAATCGCAAAGGGGTCTGCTTTGTATTCAGTTAATTCCATCATGATTCAAGCCCCCATAGATCTAAATCTGGTTTCGTAGTTGCAGAGACAAGAATAACCTATCTCGGAAACCGTTGCAACAGAAAAAAACGCCGGGGTTTATCCCCAACGTTTCGCATAAATCGATTCCAGTTCCTTGTAATTCTCTAAGCATTTTTGTACGAAAGCATCCGCTTGCGGGTTTTGTCCATTCAACCGTTCGACTTCTTTGTCGAACGCTTGGCGTAAGCTTTCGGCGTAGCTCGGAATCTCACCTTCATAGGCATAAACGACACCGGGAGCAACCGTTACTTTTTCGTGCGGGTGTAAGGCAGTACGGACATGGAAGAGGGGCACGTTGACCTGATTCGGATTGTGCAGATCACCTTGAATCGGGTGTTTCTCGACGGCCAGTACCTCGACGACCAACCCTTGCGGACGTTCGGCAAATAATCTTCCGAAATACTTTCCTGTTTTATACGTAAAGCGGATATGACTCATCTTGTCCTCTCCTTCCTCTCACATTTTCGTCACATTTCGTGCCGGCGGAGCGGCTGACTCGACACGCGTTCCCCGGGCAGAATATCCCGATGGACGACGGAACCGGCTCCGACCATCGCACCGTCCCCAATCGTCACGCCGGGTAAAATCGTCACGTTTGCGCCAATCAACACGTCATTTCCGATCGTCACGTTGCCGATCCGGTATTCCGTCGTCAAATATTCGTGGCAGAGAATCGTCGTATTGAAGCCGATGACCGTATTGGAGCCGATCGTAATCCGTTCCGGGAACATCGTATCCGGCATGACCATCAACGCCAGTGCCGTCCGGTCGCCGATCTTCATCCGCAAACACGTCCGGTAGAGACTGTTCTTGAAGCGGAGCGACGGCGAGAACCGGCCAATCGTAATGATGATGAAACACCACATGACTTTAAAGAACGATACCGTCCGATACATGTGCCAGAGCGGATTTGTCGCTCCGACGTGATACCGGTCAGTCCGCCGTGGCATTTTCGGCCTCGATCCAGTCACCCAACTGTTCCATCGAATCAATGATCAAATCCGGTTCGAGCGCTTCGAGATACGGAAGTCCTTTGATTGCCCAGCCGACGGCAACGGTTTTCAGACCGGCATTTTTCCCGCCGTGGATGTCCGTATCGTTGTCACCGACCATGATCGTTTCTTCCCGTGTTGAACCGAGCAAGGCCATCGCCTTCTCAAACGGTTCGACGGCCGGTTTTTCTTCCGTCACGTCGTCTGCCGCAATGACCGCGTCAAACAGATGCGAAAGTCCAAACAGTTCGATTCCTTTTAACGCCACGCGCCGGCTTTTTGAAGTGACGATTGCCATCTTGTAGCCTTGTTCCTTTAAGCGGCGTAATCCGTCGAGCACACCCGGATACTCAAGAACAAGTGCATCATGCATCGCGATGTTGTAACTCCGGTAAAACGCGACCATCTCTTTCCATTGGTCCGCATTTAATTCCGAGAATGACTTTTCAAGCGTCGGTCCGATGAACGGAAGCAGTTCTGCTTCCGTAAAGGTCCGGTCCGGATAATAATAATCGAGCGTATGAGCAAAACTTTTTAAAATGAGGGGATTCGTATCAATCAACGTCCCGTCGAGATCAAAGAGAATCGTTTGAATCATCGGTTCATTTCGCCTCCCGTTTTGTTCCGTCCAAATAACGGACAGCATTTTTTCGGATAAACAGCATGATGACGCCGAAGATGATCAGACAGATCGAGACGATTTGCGCCGTCCGAAGACCGCCGCCCATCATTAAACTGTCCGTCCGTAAGCCTTCGATGTAAAAACGTCCGATCGAGTACCAGATCAGGTAACCGAGGAAGACGTAACCGCGTCGCGGATTAAACTTCATCCGCCAGACAATCAACAGAATGACACCAATGATGTTCCAAATACTTTCATATAAGAACGTCGGAATGTAATAAACCCCGTCGATGTACATCTGGTTGACGATCCAGTCCGGTAAGTGCAACGTATCCTGTAGGAAAGTCCAGGTCGTTTCGCCGCCGTGCGCTTCCTGGTTAAAGAAGTTGCCCCAGCGTCCGACCGCTTGTCCGAACAAGAGTGACGGTGCCAGAATATCGGCAATTTGCCAAAACGAGATGTTTTTCTTGCGCGTATAAATCAGGACGGTCAAAATCGCACCGATGATGGCACCATGAATTGCAATGCCGCCCTGGCGGATGTTGATGATTTGATCAAGATTCTGACCATAATAATCCCATTCGAACGCCACGTAGTAAATCCGGGCACAGATGATACTGATCGGAATCGACCAGATGACGACATCGACGGCATATTCTTCGTTAAAGCCGATCCGTTTGGATTCAAAGATTGCAATCATCAGACCAACGACCGCGCCAAGCGCGATGACGATCCCGTACCAATAAATCGGAATCGGGCCCAGTTCGATGGCTACCCGGTCAAACGTCGGTTGGACACTCGCTAATGTTCCCATCAAAGACCACCGTTCCCATCTTCAATCGCTTGCGCGAGACGCCCTGCAAATTCTTCTGCTGTATTGATGCCCATGTTTTTCAGACGATAGTTCATGGCAGCCACCTCGATGATGACAGCCAGGTTTCGTCCGGGACGAACCGGAATCGTCAAGAACGGGATTTCCGTATCGATGATTTGTAAGGTTTCCTGGTCCAGTCCTACGCGGTCGTAGACTTTCGCCTGATCCCAGATTTCCAAATTACAGACGAGGCTGATTTTCTTGTGCGAACGAACGGCACCGGCACCGAATAACGTCATCACATCGATGATACCGATTCCGCGAATCTCAAGCAGATGCTGAATCAATTTCGGAGCGGTCCCGACAAGGATGCCGTCGCCGGTCTGACGAATCTCGACCGAATCATCGGCGACTAAACGGTGTCCCCGTTTGACGAGTTCAAGAGCTGTCTCGGATTTCCCGACGCCGCTTGCCCCTTTGATGAAAACACCGACGCCGTAGATATCGACGAGCACGCCGTGCATTGCCGTTGTCGGTGCGAGCTCCGCTTCGAGGAAGTTCGTAATTTGTGATTCGACCGATGTCGTATGTCCCTTCGTCGTCAAAAGAGGGACGTTCGTTTCGTCCGCCGCCTTGACGATTGCTTCCGGTACATCAAAACCACGTGTAATCAAAATTCCCGGTGTCTCATCCGTACAGAGAACGTTTGCCCGCTCGAGCTGTTCCTCATATGTCAGGTTGTTGAAAAACGTCAATTCCGTTTTCCCGAGAATCTGCAGACGTTCTGCCGGGTAATAGGCATAATAGCCGGCGAGGACAAGACCCGGTCGACAAAGATCAGCCGTCAGAATCGGACGATGCAGTCCTTCTTCTCCGGTGACGATTTTTAAATTGAATTGCTTTACGATTTCAGCTGTTCGCACTTTTGGTTGCACGCTCAATCAGCCCCTTTCACTTGAAGTATTGTACCATATTTTTCTCAAAATCAAGGATTTCGATTAGAAGTGGACAATCTTGGGAATGGAGTACAGATAGGAAAAAAAGGAGGTTTTATTATGATGGAATCAACAGGCAGCGGAATCGGCATTATTATCATCATGATTTTATTCGCAATTCTCGCCATCGTCGGCTTTGTTTACCTGATCATCGCCTTGATCGATATGTGGAAAGCCTATTCGCGCAATCAGGACCAAACGGCATTATTATTCTTCATTATCTCGATTATCGGAATCTTCATCAGCGGTTCGTTTATCTCGTACATTTTAGCTATCATTTTCTATTGGAACCGCTCACGCCGCAAGAGCTGGATGGGAATCGGCTTGATCATTCTCTCGATCGTTCTTGCCATTGTCGGTGTCATCACACTTTTATCGTTTGGATATGACATGAATAACTTCGAAAACATGAATTTTGACGATCCGATGATGGATCAAGACTACAATTATTAATTCTTACCGGCATTTCATCCGGCGACTCCCTATCTTCTGATAGCGGGTCGTCTTTTTTTCGGCAAAAAAATCCTGCCCCTTATGAATCAAGGGACAGGACTCGGATTATAAAGCTTGCGGACTTAAGTGAACACCGTGCGTGACGGAAATCGTGCCCGTCTTCGTATCAGCGGCGACTTCAATCTTCGGAGTCCGACCACGACCTGACAGGAAGTGGAGTTTCCGGTTGACGACTTCTTTTTGATCGCGAATCAATTCCATTTCGTCGAGGTTACAGTTCAGACCGCCGAAGTTCGTTTCCAGTTCACCGTAGACTTCTGCACCGTGCGGCAACATCAAGGCGATGCTTCCGGCAAGCGACGACGCTTGGATCTTCGCATCCTGGACTGTCTTCAGTTCACACCGGACGTTACCGTTCGCCGTCTTCAGATCAGACCGCTCAAACACGCCGGTCGCAATGACTTGACCGTTGGCCGTTTTCGCTCTTAACGACTTGATTTCCGATTCTTCGATTTCGATCGAACCGTTGGCGGTTGACGTCTTCACTTCTTCACTGAACAGGTCACGGACATGAATTCGTCCGTTCGCTGTCATCAGTTGCACTGACGTCGCATCAAGCGACGATAACGTGACTTCACCGTTTAACGTCTGCAAGACGAGTGATTCATAGTGACGGCGCGGAATCTTCAAGTGAACCGTCGCGCGAACGCGTTTATCTTTTAAACGAATCGATAACGTGTTCGCAGAAACAGAGTGCTGAAGTGCTGCCTGCAGTTGCTCCAGCGCTTGTTCTTCGTTCACTTGACGGAGCGGGCGACCGGTAACGGTCAACTCACACTCTTCCAAGTCACCCGGTTCGACGATGGCATTGGCATTAAATAAATCCAAATGAATCGTCTCACCGCTGAACGGGAATTGTTTGACGTACGTGACGTTCGGTCCGGACGTTTGATTGAGTGACAAGTCACTTTCTTTGATCCGGTTGACGAGGCCGTCAAAAGCTGACATGACTTTTGATGTCAAGGAGTCGACCGTATAATGGTCGACCCGGTCGTATTGTTCCGGTTCGTCCACGTATTTATGCTCACTTGACGACGACGGTTTCTGATCGATCGCTTCAAGGCGTTCGAGTTTATCAAGCGCTTCGTCAATCGTCAGCTTTCCTTCTTTCACTTGTTCAAGTATCAGTTGGCGCATATCCTGCTTCATCAATAGTTCCCTCCTCTGATCTGGTACACGTTAATCGATGGGACTTGCTTATTTACTTCGTTCTACTTTCCTTACTTCCCTTTTTACGATTCCTGAATCAAAAAAGTTTCATGATTTGATTCGGGCCGTGTCTCGTTCGAGAACAGGAGCCAGGTAATGACCGGTATAGGATTCCTTGACGGCTGCGATTTCTTCCGGTGTTCCGGTCGCGACAATCTTCCCGCCGCCGTCGCCGCCCTCCGGTCCGAGATCAATCAAATAGTCAGCTGTTTTGATGACATCAAGATTGTGTTCGATGACGAGCACCGTGTCCCCGTTGTCGACGAGTCGTTGCAAGACTTTCAGCAATCGGGCGATATCGTGGACGTGTAACCCGGTCGTCGGCTCATCGAGAATATAAATCGTTTTCCCGGTCGAACGTTTATGCAGCTCGGATGCCAACTTGACCCGTTGTGCTTCTCCGCCGGACAGTTCCGTCGCTGGTTGTCCGAGACGCATATAGGTCAGACCAACGTCGGCAATCGTCTGCAGTTTCCGACTGATTTTCGGAATCTTTTCAAAGAATTCCAACGCATCTTCAACCGTCATCTCGAGCACATCGGCAATCGTCTTGCCTTTATATTTTACTTCCAGCGTTTCGCGGTTGTAGCGTTTGCCGTGACAGATTTCACACGGCACATACACATCCGGCAGGAAGTGCATCTCAATCTTGATGATGCCGTCGCCGCGGCAGGCCTCGCAACGTCCGCCTTTGATGTTGAAGCTGAAGCGGCCTTTTTTATACCCGCGGAGTTTTGCTTCGTTCGTCGAGGCAAAGACGTCGCGGATATCGTCAAAGACGCCGGTATACGTCGCCGGGTTCGAACGTGGTGTCCGACCGATCGGCGACTGATCGATATCGATGACTTTATCGATTTGGTCGAGTCCTGAAATCCCTTTATGGGCCCCCGGTTTTTCCTTCGCCCGATTCATCTCATGGGCAATCGTCTTGTAGAGAATCTCATTGATCAATGTCGATTTCCCGGAACCGGATACACCGGTCACGGCGACGAACAAACCAAGCGGAATGTCGACATCGACGTTTTTCAAATTGTTTTCCGACGCTTTGTGAATCCGTAACGCCCGACCGTCCGGTTGTTTCCGTTCAGACGGGACGGGAATGAATTTCTTGCCGGACAAGTATTGTCCCGTCAAAGAATTCGGATCCTGCATCAGTTCTTCCGGACGTCCCGCTGCCGTGACGAATCCGCCGTGGTCACCGGCTCCCGGTCCGATATCAATCAGGTAGTCCGCTGCCATCATCGTATCCTCATCATGTTCGACGACAATCAACGTGTTTCCGAGATCGCGCATCGTCTTGAGGGTATTGATCAGCCGGTCGTTATCACGCTGGTGGAGTCCGATTGACGGTTCATCAAGGACGTACAAAACACCAGTCAGCCGTGACCCGAT
This sequence comes from Exiguobacterium sp. s145, assembly GCF_018618835.1. Lineage (NCBI taxonomy): Bacteria > Bacillati > Bacillota > Bacilli > Caryophanales > Exiguobacterium > Exiguobacterium sp. s145. The sequence goes on from NZ_JACSMV010000006.1 coordinate 24,388, forward strand.
TTGCGTCGCGAGACGAATCCGTTGTGCTTCTCCGCCGGACAATGTACCGGCAGCCCGCGAGATCGTCAGATAATCGAGTCCGACGTTCTCGAGGAACGACGACCGTTCATGAATTTCGCGGACAATCATCCGCGAAATCGTCTGATCCTTCTCCGATAGTTTGCTTGGTAACTCTTCAAACCAGACGACAGCTTGTTTGACGGACATCTTCGTCACATCACCGATGTGGATTCCTGACACTTTGACTGCCAATGATTCGCGTTTCAAGCGGTGTCCTTTACACGTCGGACACGCTTTTTTCGCCATGTACCCTTCCATCTGTTCCCGGATGTAGTCGGACGATGTCTCTTTGAAGCGTCGTTGTAAATTGTTCAGAACACCTTCAAAGAACAATGACGTATTGCGGACCATCCCAAAGTCATTTTCATAACGGAACTGGATTTCTTCCTTCGTGCTACCGTTCAACAGAATATCGCGGTGTTCGTCCGACAGCTGTTCGAACGGTGTATCCATGTCGATGTTGAAGTGGCTGCAGACAGCCGCAAGCAACTGCGGATAATATTGTGAACTGGTTGGTTCCCAGGCGATGATCGCCCCTTCGTTCAACGATTTATCCGGATGCGGTACAACGAGATCAACGTCGACTTCGAGTTTCGTCCCGAGTCCGTCACACGATGTACAAGCTCCGAACGGCGAGTTAAACGAAAACATCCGTGGTTCGAGTTCTCCGATTGAAAAACCGCAGATCGGGCAGGCATGATGTTCGCTGAACAACAGTTCGTTTCCATCCATCGTATCGACGATGACACGACCGTCCGCAAGACGAAGCGCCGTCTCGAGCGAATCCGCGAGGCGGGCTTCCACATCCGGACGGACAACGACCCGGTCGACGACAACTTCGATCGAGTGTTTTTTATTTTTCTCGAGTTCGATGTCATCTGTCAAATCGATCGTTTCGCCATCAACGCGAACACGGACGAACCCTTCTTTTTTCAGGTCTTCGAAGACTTTGACATGGGCGCCTTTGCGGCCGGAAATGATCGGTGCGAGAATCTGCAGACGGCTGCGCTCCGGCAGTTCCATCACCTGGTCGACCATCTGACTGATCGTCTGGCTTGAGATTTCAATCCCGTGATTCGGACAAATCGGTTTTCCGATCCGGGCATAGAGCAGACGGAGATAGTCATAGATTTCCGTAACCGTCCCGACCGTCGAACGCGGGTTTTTACTGGTCGTCTTTTGGTCAATCGAAATGGCCGGACTGAGTCCTTCGATCGCATCGACGTCCGGTTTGTCCATCTGTCCTAAAAACTGGCGGGCATAGGCGGACAGACTTTCGACATACCGCCGTTGTCCTTCCGCATAAATCGTATCAAATGCGAGAGACGATTTCCCGGACCCGGATAAGCCTGTCAGGACGACAAGCTGATCGCGCGGGATTTCGACATCGATGTTTTGTAAGTTATTGACGCGAGCGCCCTTGATGATGATCTTGTTCTTTTTTTCTGCCAACTTAGGCACCTGCTTTCAATTCTAAGATAAGGTCACGCAATTCAGCTGCCCGTTCAAACTGCATGTCTTTCGCCGCTTGACGCATCTCTTGATCGAGTTGTTCGAGCAACGTTTCGCGTTCCGGTTTTTTCAGTTTGTTGAACTTTTCGAGTTTTTCGACTGTATCGTCGCTCTCGATCGTCGTACTGATGACACCACGGACATCCTTTTGAATCGTTTTCGGCGTGATACCGTGTTCTTTATTAAAGGCGAGCTGAATGTTGCGCCGCCGTTCCGTTTCATCAATCGCTCGCTGCATCGAGTCGGTCATCTTATCGGCAAACAGAATGACGTGCCCTTCCGAGTTTCGGGCTGCCCGACCGATCGTCTGAATCAGTGACCGTTCCGAACGCAGGAATCCTTCCTTGTCGGCATCAAGTATCGTCACGAGTGAGACTTCCGGAATATCCAGTCCTTCCCGCAACAGGTTGATCCCGACGAGGACATCGTATTTCCCGAGCCGTAAATCGCGGATGATTTCAATCCGCTCAAGCGTCTTGATTTCCGAGTGCATGTAGTTGACCTTAACGCCATGCTCCTTCAGATAATCCGTCAAATCCTCCGACATTTTTTTCGTCAATGTCGTCACGAGCACTCGTTCATTTTTCGCGACACGTTCGCGGATGTTATCCATCAAGTAGTCGATTTGACCGGTAATCGGATGAATCTCGATCGTCGGATCAACGAGTCCGGTCGGACGGATGATTTGTTCGACCATCTCTTTTGTATGTTCGATTTCGTAAGGACCGGGTGTCGCCGAGATATAAATCGCTTGGCTGACCTTTTCCTCAAATTCCTCGAACCGGAGCGGCCGGTTGTCCTTCGCTGACGGCAGACGGAAGCCGTGGTCGACGAGGACTTGTTTCCGGGCCTGGTCCCCGTTGTACATCCCGCGGATTTGCGGCAACGTCACGTGCGACTCATCGGCGACCAGTAAAAAGTCTTTCGGGAAGTAATCGATCAACGTGTACGGTGTCGAGCCCGGGGGCATTAAGTTCAAGTGACGGGAATAGTTTTCGATCCCCGAGCAGTAACCCATCTCGCGCATCATCTCAAGGTCATAATTCGTCCGCTGTTCGAGCCGCTGGGCTTCGAGCAGCATACCGTCTTCCCGCATCTTCGCGAGTTGCGTTTCGAGCTCAGCCTCAATGTTCGTAATCGCTTTTTGCAGACGGGTATCCCCCGTCACGAAGTGGGATGCCGGGAAAATCGATATGTGTTCCCGGTCGGCAATGATTTCCCCTGTCAATGGGTCCATATCACGAATTCGTTCAATCTCATCTCCGAAAAATTCGATCCGGACACACTGTTCATCGCGGGACGCCGGGAAGATTTCAACGACATCCCCCCGAACACGGAACCGCCCGCGCTGGAAATCGATATCATTTCGTTCATATTGAATGTCGATCAGACGACGCAACATCTCGTTTCGTCCCATCTCGTTTCCGACACGCAACGACAGCACGTGGTTGTTGTACTCTTCCGGATTACCGAGACCATAGATACACGACACCGACGCGACAATCAGGACGTCTTCCCGTTCGAACAGGGAAGCTGTCGCCGAGTGACGCAGCTTGTCAATCTCATCGTTGATTGATGAGTCTTTTTCGATGAACGTATCTGTCGACGGTACATAGGCTTCCGGTTGGTAATAATCATAAAAGCTGACGAAATATTCGACCGCGTTATTTGGGAAGAACTCTTTGAACTCCGAATACAGCTGACCGGCAAGCGTCTTATTGTGTGCCAAGACCAGCGTCGGCTTCTTAATCTCTTTGATGACGTTCGAGACGGTAAAGGTTTTCCCTGTCCCTGTCGCGCCGAGCAACGTCTGATGGCGTTCACCGTTCTTGACGCCTGCAATCAATTTTTTAATCGCTTCCGGCTGATCGCCACCCGGTTCAAATGGTGATACTAACTCAAAATCCATCGTATTCTTCCCCCTCATCCAGTTCACAAAATCTATTTTTATTGTACCACTTTACGAACAAATATTCGACTTTGAAGTGCTCCTCTTAGAAGTTACCCGTTTTTCGCCAAAAGAAAAAGTCCAGCCCGTAGGCTGAACTGTTTTTTGAGCTGGATTTTGATTTTGACTCACTGAAGCGTCCGGATTTTCGTCCGTTTGTTACCGGGCTCACTGACGAACAAAATCCCGAGATCGTGATGATCCTGTTCATAAAAGGCCCGCTGTGCGAACCGGACGTCTCCGTTATGATTCATGACTTCGAGACGCAGGTACGGTTTATGTTTTTGAATCGCTTCATAAAACGATTTCTCCGACTCGACGAACTCTCCGTTGACTTTATAGATTGCTTCACCCGGAACAAGCCCCATCTCGGAAGCCGGTTTCTCCGGTAACGTTCCGAGAATGACGACGCCACGTTTACCGTTCAGGAACAACGGGGTCTGGGACCGATTAAGTCGTTTCGTCCGCTGATGCAGAATCAGGTGAATCATGAGCAGGACCGGCAACCCGTACAACCAGATGTCCTGTCCGGTCAGGAAGGCGCCTGCCGCGAGCACGACAGACAACAGGAACGTGATCAGCCGCCCTTGGATCAGGGGACGGATCAGCTGGTCCGGCAACTGGCCGGTAAAGAGGAAACTGAAGCCGATCGGCAGGAACAAGACAATCGGAACGAATTCCGGAAACGACCATTGCGGAATCAAGACTTCGAGACTGCTTCCCGGCACGAAGACGATGAGTGGAATCAGCCACAGTTTGTTGGACGACAGCCCGCCGATGTAACGTCCCCGTTTCGATAAGACGAGCGACGGCGATAAATTCTTTTTCCCCCGCCAGATCAGCAACAGCAATTCGGCACTTAACGACAGGGTCGCAAGCAGCATCCAATCGCTGACGCTGACATCGCGGAGACCTTCAATCCGGTCACTCGTCATGAACCAGGTGAGACCTACCAGGATGACAAGCGGTCCGAGCGGTAAATTGAAGCGGATGATACCTGTCAACAAAATCAGGAACGTCAACACCATGAAGGCAATCAGAAACTCTGACGAGACCGTCAATGTCAGACTCACACTGATGACGGATAAGACAAGACCAACCACGAAGCCCGGAACAAGCGTTTCGAAGAGATCGGTCCGTTTGCTACGCGTGCGTGACCGGAACAGATTCCGTTCGCGTTTGACACGTCGCATACTGAGTAAAAAACTGACTAGAACTGCTAACCACAAGATTGGACTAGCGAAGAGACTAATCACTGTCCAACCGATTCCATCGAGTAATTCCACGCCCATTCAGACCTCTTTCTGTAAGTTATTGTGCAGCGACTTCCAACGCCTTGATGCGCTGGACATCATTTTTTTCGTCTTCCAGTTTCTTCAGGAGACGTGTTTCCATCTCGGACGCCGTCACCTGATCGATTTTTCCGGTCACCTCGAGCTTCGCGTCTTTCTGGAGACGCTCGACCGCCTGCTTCATCGTATCGCCGAAGTAACCGTCCTGTCCTTTCGGATCAAAACCGATCGCTTCAAGAACCAGGTGCGCGTTTTCGACAGGTTTGCCGTAATCGCCGCTCGCAAGCGTCTTGTTGTCCGTCAGAATCTTCGTGACGTTAAAGTAATCCGGCTGTTTGACTTCGACCGTCGGCTTGACACCTTTTTTATGAATCCAGTTGCCGTCCGGCGTCAGCCATTTATTTGTCGTCAGCTTCAAATCACTGCCGTCTTTTAAATCATAGGCGCTTTGGACAATTCCTTTTCCGAACGATTTCGTTCCGACCACTTCGGCACCGGCACCTTCTTTTAATCCGGCGGCCAGAATTTCCGAAGCCGAGGCCGATCCGCTGTCTTCGAGGACAACGAGCTTATAAGGTTTCTTCTCTTCCGCTTTCCCGAATTCCTGCGTCCGCTCCCCTTTGTTGTCTTCCACCTGGAAAATCGGTGTGTCTTTCGGGATGAACGGCGCAATCATTTGTGAAACGGCCGTCAGCAAGCCGCCCGGATTTCCACGGACATCGATGACAAGACCATCAATGTTTTTCTCCTCGAGGGCTGCGAGTTGTTTCTCGAACTCTTTTGCCGTCGGGTCCGAGAATTGCGTCACCTGAAGGACACCAATCGTCTTGCCGTTGACTTTTTCCGTCTTCGAATAGACGGTTTCAATCGGAATCGTATCGCGGACGATTGAAATCTTCATCGGATCCTGTCCGCCGCGTTGAATCGTCAAGACGACTTTCGTCCCTTTTTCGCCGCGGATTTTCTTGACCGCTTGATCCGTTTTCTGTCCTTTTGTTGATTTACCGTCAATTTCTAAAATAATATCCCCCGGTTTGATGCCGGCTTTTTCAGCGGGCGATCCCTTGATTGGTGAGACGATGACAATCGATTCGCCTTTTTGTTCGAGGGTCGCACCGATTCCTTCGAATGAAGACGACAAATTCGTGTTGAACGATGCCGTTTCCGATTCGTCCATGTAGACGGAATACGGATCGTCGAGGACTTCCGTCATTCCCGTCAGTGCCCCTTCGAGCAACTCCTGATCCGTCACGTCCTCGAGATAATTTTGGGAAATCATCTGTCTGACCTGATCAATTTTTTTCCAATCTCCCGTTGCGTTAGACGAAGAACTCGTCGCCACTGAATCCGTTCCACCTGCCGCTAACATCCCGACAGCCCCTGCTCCAAGACCCAAACCAAACGTACTGACCGCTATGACGGCCGTTGTCGATTTTTTCACGCGTAATTCCTCGTTTCTGGTGTAAACCTGCTATTTTTTTCAGTATAGCAAAAAAAGATAGGTTACCCTATCTTTTCGTCAGTCGCTCGTTGAAGTTATAAGATGTACGGTGCCGGATCGACCGCATTTGGTTGTCCGACGGCCCACTCACCGCGATGGATCTCAAAGTGGAGATGCGGCCCTGTCGACCAGCCGGTTGAACCGAGTTTGCCGACGATATCCCCCGGCATGACCGTTTGTCCCGCCTTGACCGAAACCGAATCGAGATGACCGTAAACCGTCGTCCAGACTCTCCCGTCAATCAGGTGTGTAATCATGACGACATTTCCATAGCCGGTCGCACTGCCGGCCCGGAGGACAATCCCGCCGGCCGCTGCTTTAATCGGGGTTCCTTTGGCATTAACGAGATCCAGTCCGGTATGCCGTTCCGACTTCCCGGTCAACGGGTTGTTGCGGGGACCGAAGGGTGACGAGACGTAGCCGGTCACAGGCAACAGGAACGGTTTGACCGACGTGCTGGGACTAGATGTCGCCGGTTGGGACGGGGCTTCCGTCACCGGTTCCGAAGCTGTCGGTGGACGGATCGTTGGCTGCTTTTGTTCTTGCTGTTCTTTGTCTGCTTTTTCTTTTGCTTCCTGCTCCGCCTGACGCTGTGCGGCTGCCTCTGCTTCCCGGGCAGCAGCTTCTGCAGCTCTCTGTGCCGCTTCCGCCCGTTCTTTCGCTTCCTGCTGGGCCTGGAGTTCGGCTGCCCGCAACTCTTCCAATTGACGGCTGATCAGACGTTTTTGATCTTCAAGAATCGAGGCTTCTTCTGCTTTCGTAAACTGTTCCTGTTGCAACTGTTCGACCTGACTGTTCAACCGGACGACCAACGTCCGTTTGACTTCTGATTCCGCGATGATCCGGGTCTGCAAAATCAACAGCTTCCGCTGCTCTTTTTTTAATTGTCCGAGTACGAGTTCCTGCTCGGACCGTTGTTCGGTTAACTGTTTGACGTTCGCCTGGTACGTCTGCAGGACACCGTCGTCCTGCTTGATGATTTCGCTGACAGTACTGAAACGCGAAATCAAATCTCCGAAATCCTTGGCATCGAGCAATACTTCGATGTATTTGACATCCCCATCCCGTTGGACGGACCGCAACCGGTCCCCGATCAATTTTTCCTGTGTCCGGAGTTTCGATTCCGTTTGACTGACGGCCCGGGTGACGATCGCCAGTTCTTCTTTGGCAACAGAAACAGCCGCCTGTTGATCCGCAATTTTACTCGCTAAATCTTCCAGACGGCTGTTGACTTCATCCAGGCGCGCTTTTGCTTCCTTGCGCTCCTGTTTCGTCAAGACTAACTTCTCCGATGTCTGATTCTGCGATTGTTCCGTCTCTTGCAGACGGGACTCGACCTCCTGTTGTTCCTTCAACAAATCTTCCTTGGACGTTGCCTGAACGGATACACTTGAACCAATTAATGCCAAGCTTAGGACGGTAGAACAGAATCGGACCTTCATGAGAAGCATCTCTCCTCTATCTTTTATTTGATTTTCAGAATTTAAATCTTCAAGAAACGGCCAAGTGACGTCGTTGATCCCCAGACACCGATGAAGGCACCGAGTGCGAGCAGAATGACAGACACTTGAATCGACAGTTCACCCGGTGGAATCAAGGTGAAAATTGAGGCATTCAATGATACGAGTTGTGGTTGCAATGCATTGTACGTCACTTCGTATCCGAAGTAGACGACAGCAATCGGAATCAGTGCCCCGAGTACCCCCATCAGCAGTCCTTCGATGAAGAACGGTGCACGGATGAAGCCGTTTTTTGCACCAACGAGTCGCATGATTTCAATCTCACGGCGACGTGAGAAAATCGTGACCTTGATCGTATTCGAAATGAGGAACATCGCCATGAATGTCAAACCGACAATCAGGATGATTCCGCCGATCCGAACCCCTTCAAGGAAGTTGAACATCTTCTCAACATAATCTTCGCCATATTCGACACTATCTATATTTTCCATTTTTTTGACGGTATTTGCAATAGTTTCTGTCTCATTTGGTGAAGTTGCCTTGACGATATACCGGTCGTGGAGCGGATTATCCTTCTCAACCGACTGGTAGGCCTGTGATCCTGCGCCAAGCTGTTCCTTGAAGCGGTCCAGTTCTTCTTCTTTTGAGCTGTAACGAACAGATTCAACACCCGGCATCTGTTCTAGTTTTTTTCCAACTGCATCGATTTTTGCCTGATCGGACTCTCGTTCGACGAACACTTGAATTTCGACGTCTTTTTCGACGTTATCGGAAATCTTGTTGACGTTGAACATGACCATCGCAAAAATCCCGACGAGTAATAAGGTCACGGTAACGGCACTGACGGAAGCGAATGTCATCCAGCCGTTTCGGACGAGACCTTTTGCCCCTTCCCGTAAATGACGGAATCCATTAAACTTCATAGCCGTACATTCCTTTCTCTTCGTCTCGGACGATTTTTCCACCGTCAATTGCGAGGACGCGATGACGCATCTTATTGACGATATCTCGGTTGTGGGTCGCCATTACGACCGTTGTCCCACGGCGATAAATCTCTTCAAATACTTCCATGATCTCCCATGCTGTATCCGGGTCAAGGTTTCCTGTCGGCTCATCGGCGATGACAAGTGACGGACGATTGACAATGGCTCTCGCAATCGAGATCCGTTGCTGTTCTCCACCGGATAATTCATCAGGATAGTTCCGTTCCTTGTGCTTCAACTTCACGAGATCGAGTACTTCAAGCACTTTCTTACGGATTTGCGAGCGGTCTTCCCCGACAACTTCAAGGGCGAACGCGACGTTTTCATAAACCGTCAAGGACGGGAGTAGTTTAAAGTCTTGGAAGATGACGCCGATTTGGCGACGAAGTTCGGGGATTTGGCGGTTTTTCAACTTACCTACTTCAATTCCTTTAAATAAAAACGAACCGCTTGTCGGACGTTCTTCGCGATACATCATTTTCATGAATGTCGATTTCCCGGCTCCGGATGGACCAACGATATAGACGAATTCGCCTTGGTTGATCGTCAAATTGACTTCACGAAGTGCCGTGACACCATTCGGATAGATTTTGCTGACTTGTTGCATCTTGATCACTTACTTCACATCCTTACTTGATTACTGGTTGGTGATCAGATAGGTCTTAACGCCTACCGAATCCCATTATAACAGGCAAAAAAAACGGTGCACATTACAATCAAATGTCATTTCCGGCGGTTTTAAAGGAAAAAAGGGACCAGAGATGACGAACACTTGTCATGTCCGTCATCTCTAGCCCCATATTATCACATAATTATTTTTTGTCAGCTAACCAATCCGCGACGGCAACGATTTCTTTGTCGTCTTTCAGGATACCGGCTGGCATTTGCCCTTTACCGTTTTTGATGATTTTTTGAATTTCTTCCGAAGAATAATTCGCTCCGACTTTCGTCAAATTCGGTCCGACATTTCCCTCGAGATTATTCCCGTGACACGAAGCACAGTTGTTGGCGAAGATTTTTTCAGCGTCAACTGCTGTTTCTGTTTTTGACGAATCATCGCTCATCGTCGATTCGTCCTTCGATGTATCCGATGAACTCGAATCATCATTGCCACATGCACCGAGTACAAGTGTCGCACCGAGTCCGGCTGCGAGTAAAAGGTTTTTCAATTTCATTCTTATTCCCCCTTAGTTAAGTACAAAACGACATCGTTATCTACTAGAGTATAACCGTTATCAGTACTTTCTAAGCGTGATTTCACAAAAATTTCACTCTTTCCAAACGTTTACGGCACATTCCGGTAACGTTTGTCGTCCGAGAAACCGAGCCCGAGCACTTCGTGGGCCTCGCTGACGACCAGAAAAGCGTTCGGATCGATATGTTTGACGATTTCTTTAAGCGTCGTGATTTCCCCCTGACGGACGACGACCATCAGCATCGGTTTGCGCGTCCGGGTAAACGCACCGGCGGCTTCAATTTCTGTCGCTCCCCGGTCGAGCGTCTGGAAAATCTCTTTGACGAGCGCTTCCCGTTGATCGGAGATGATGTAGGCCAGCTTATCGTTCGTGATACCAAGTTGCACGACATCAATCATCTTGATCGTAATGAACAAGGCGACGAGGGCATACAACCCAATCTCAAGCGAAAAGATGATGGCGGCACTGATGACGATCGTCCCGTCGAGCAAGGCGATACAGAAATGGAGCGGGATTTTCGTGAAGCGATGCAGAATCTGGGCAATCAGATCCATCCCGCCGGTCGAGGCACGGGCTTTAAAAATCAAACCGAGACCAATCCCGACGCCGGCTCCGCCGAAAATCGCAGCCAGCATCGGATTCATCGTCGCTGCCGGCACCTCGAACCGTTCATAGACTAAGATGACGACCGGTAAAAAGATCGAGCCGACAAGCGATTTGACACCGAAGCCCATCCCGAGAATCATCCAGCCGATGGCAAGCAGCACGATATTGGCAATCAGCTGAAACAGGCCCGGTGAAATTCCGAACAGATCGTTCAAGACGATCGACAGACCGCTGACGCCTCCGGAGGCCAACTGGTTCGGTGCCAAAAATAAACTGAAGGCACTGGCGACAAAGACGGAGCCGAGTAATAAATAAACATAGTCGCGGACGACTTCCTGACGTGTTGATGTCATAACGTTACATTTCCCCTTATATAAGTTCTACAACCCGTTTTTCATTTTAGCGGAAAAACAGAGGAGCGACTAGAAGGGCTGAGCAACTCGCAGTGGTTCTCTTATACCGCACTAAAGGGTTTCGAGTACCGGACTATCCCGGTGACTCCTTTTAACGCCTGCCGTTCAAGCGGCATGACCAAAAAGACATCTGTCGGGACCGGAAACGGGGCTTCGATGCCATAATCGACAGCCCGCTCGAATCCGAACTGCGGATAATAACTGTCATGCCCAAGGACGACGATATGTGACTCGCCGGCTTCCCGGGCATCTTCAATCACTTGGCGGATCAGTTCCGAGCCGATGCCTTTGCGTTGCCAGTGTGGTTTGACACCGACCGGCGCGAGTGCGAGCGACGGAATGTCTTCGATGTAAATCCGGCTGAGTAAGACATGCCCAACAATCTCGCCCTTGTCCGTTACAGCGACGCGGCTGTAATGCGGGAGCGACGCCTCATCTTCCCGTAACGCTTCGACCAGATCGGCTTCCGTCCGCTGTCCAAACGCGGCTTGATGGACGAGCCGAATTCCGGCCGCGTCTTTGAATATTTCTGTACGAATCTGCATCTGTTTCGCTCCTTCAATCGAATTGGTAGAAAAAAACCGCCGACACAAAGGCCGGCGGGATATCCACTTACATATTCATTAAACGCAGGTACGCATCGATGAAGCCCATGATATCACCATCCATTGCCCCTTGCGTATTCCCGACTTCGTAGTTCGTCCGGTGATCCTTAACCATGCTGTATGGGTGGAAGACGTATGAACGAATCTGACTGCCCCAGGCGATATCTGATTTTTCACCACGGATTTCGTCGAGTTTCTTTTGTTTTTCTTCGATTTCACGTTGATAAAGTTTTGCTTTCAACATCTTCATTGCCGCTTCACGGTTCTTGATTTGCGACCGTTCCTGCTGACATGAAACGACGACACCTGTCGGAACGTGCGTAATCCGAACAGCAGAGTCCGTCGTATTGATGTGCTGTCCACCGGCACCGGACGCCCGGTACGTATCGACACGCAAGTCTTCTGTCCGGATCTCGATATCGATATCATCGTTGAATTCCGGCATGACGTCACACGACACGAACGACGTATGGCGACGGCCTGACGAGTCGAACGGAGAAATCCGCACGAGACGGTGAATCCCTTTTTCCGCTTTCAAATACCCATAGGCGTTGTGCCCCTGGATCCGGAGCGTGACCGATTTCACACCGGCTTCGTCACCCGGCTGATAGTCCATCGTTTCAACTTTCCAGCCCTGCTTGTCGCAGAAACGTTGATACATCCGTAACAACATCGACGCCCAGTCCTGTGACTCGGTTCCGCCGGCGCCCGGGTGCAATTCGAGAATCGCGTTGTTGGCATCGTATTCGCCGTTCAATAAGATTTGAAGTTCGAACTCATCAAATTTCTTTTTGATGTCGCCGAGTTCCGACTCCAGTTCTTCCTGAAGTTCAACGTCCGGCTCTTCTTTAATCAATTCGTACGTTAAGACGATGTTTTCGTGACCGTCCGCGAGGTGCTGGTATTTATCGACCATCGCTTTCAGACCGTTTGATTCGTCGATGACTTTTTGAGCCGACTCCTGATTGTTCCAGAAGTCCGGGTACGTCATCTCGTTTTCAAGCTCCTCGATGCGTGAGATCTTCGTCTCGAGATCGAGTGATGCTTTGTATTCATCGAGTTTCTTTTCCATCCACTCGGCGGTATTGCGTATTTCTGCTAATTCCATTGTGTTCCACCTTCTCTTTCCGTCAAAAGAGGCAGGAATCTCCCGCCTCTTTCAGCCGCTTCGTCACTTATGCCTGACGGCCGTGACAGTTCTTATATTTTTTACCGGATCCGCACCAACATGGGTCGTTACGTCCGATTTGTTCATTTGGATTTTTTCGGACCGGTGCTTTCTTGACGACCTTGTCCTCTTTACCGGAAACGGCGACTTCGTCTTTAACGACTTTTTCGCGTTTCAGATTCGGATCAAGATCCGCCCGGAGAACGAACTGCGTCACTTCTTCCGCAATCGCTGCGTTCATCGTATCAAACATCATCGAACCTTCCGATTGATACTCACGAAGTGGATCGTTTTGACCGTAAGCGCGTAAGTGAATCCCTTCACGCAATTGATCCATCTGATCGATATGGTTCATCCAGTGCTGGTCGACGGCGCGGAGAACGATGACTTTCTCGAACTCGTCAAACGCTTCAGCCGGCACTTCCGAGCGTTTGTGCTCGTAATGGGCAAAAGTCCGTTCTTTTAACAGTTCGATGATTTCTTCGCGTTCCTTGCCGAACAGATCCTGCTCGGAGACTTTTTCTTCGAGCGCAAGTGTCTGGTTGGCCCACTCCGCTAATGCAGCGATGCTCCACTCTTCCGGAACGAACTCGATTGGCGTGTACTGATGGACACCCGCTTCAATCGTCTGTTCGACCATCGGACGGACGATGTCAGAAACCGACTGGGCATCAAGAATCGCAGCCCGGTCCGCGTACATGACTTTCCGTTGATCGGCCATGACGTTATCGTATCCGAGAACCTGTTTCCGCGCATCGAAGTTATTTCCTTCGACCCGCTTTTGAGCCGATTCAACGGCACGTGAAACCATCCGGCTTTCGATTGGTTGCGAATCATCCATTCCGAGACGATCCATCATCGATTGCAGCGAATCCGATCCGAAACGACGCATCAATTCATCTTCAAGTGACAGATAGAACTGGGATGCCCCCGGATCTCCCTGACGTCCGGCACGACCACGGAGCTGGTTATCGATCCGGCGGGATTCGTGACGTTCCGTCCCGAGGATGTAAAGACCACCTTTTTCGATGACACCTTGTCCGAGCTTGATGTCGGTACCACGACCGGCCATGTTCGTTGCGATCGTGACCGCGTTCGGTTGTCCCGCATTCTCGATAATTTCCGCTTCCCGCGCATGGTTTTTCGCGTTCAAGACTTCATGGCGGATACCACGTTTCTTGAGGATGCTGCTGAGCAACTCTGACGTCTCGACGGCAACCGTACCGACGAGGACCGGTTGTCCTTCGCGGTGGGCACGTTCGATTTCGTCTGCGACTGCAGCAAACTTCCCGTTCATCGTCTTGAAGATCAAGTCAGCCCGATCATCCCGGACGATCGGTTTGTTCGTCGGAACCGGTACGACGTGCATGTTATAAATGTTACGGAATTCCTCTTCCTCGGTTTTCGCTGTCCCGGTCATACCGGCAAGCTTCGTGTACATCCGGAAGAAGTTTTGGTACGTAATCGTCGCAAGTGTCATCGATTCGCGTTGAATCTCGACGCCTTCCTTCGCTTCAATCGCCTGGTGCAGCCCTTCCGAGTAACGGCGGCCTTCCATGACACGACCCGTGAACTGGTCAATGATCATGACTTCGTCTTCACGAATCATGTAATCGACGTCCCGGTGCATGACCGAGTTGGCACGGAGCGCCAGGCTCAAGTGATGGTTCAAGGCAATGTGATCGAGCGCAAACAGGTTATCGATGCCGAAGTATTTTTCAGCGCGGTCGATTCCTTGTTCCGTCAGCAATACACTTTTCGTCTTGATGTCGACCGTATAGTCTTCATCCGCTTTCATCATTTTCGCAAACATATCGGCTTGCGAATAAAGCGCTGTTGATTTTTCGGCAGAACCGGAGATGATCAACGGTGTCCGTGCTTCATCAACAAGAATCGAGTCGACTTCGTCGACGACAGCAAAGTAAAGCGGACGCTGGACACGGTCTTCTTTATAGAGGACCATGTTGTCACGCAAGTAATCAAAACCGAACTCATTGTTCGTTCCGTATGTGATGTCACAGCTGTACGCCGCTTGTTTTTCCTGGCGTGACATGCTCGACAAGTTCAGACCAACCGATAAGCCGAGTGCTGCGTAAAGAGGTTCCATGATGTCCCGGTCACGTTTCGCCAAGTATTCGTTGACGGTGATGACGTGAACGCCGTTGCCGGCGAGGGCATTCAAATAGACGGGAAGTGTCGCGACAAGCGTTTTCCCTTCCCCGGTTTTCATTTCGGCGATATCGCCGTTATGCAGGACGTATCCGCCGATCAATTGGACACGGTAATGACGCATCCCGAGGACACGTGTTGAAACTTCGCGACAGACCGCAAAAGCTTCCGGTAAAATATCATCGAGGTCTTCCCCGTTCTCAAGACGAGTCCGGAATTCGACCGCTTTTCCTTCTAATTCCTGATCCGATAAGGCAGCGACTTGTGCCTCAAATGATTCCACGGCATCCGCCGCTTTTTCTGCTTTTTTCAGAACACGTTTCGTCGGTGCGAATAACTCTTTTAGAAAATTAGCCATGCCTTACAGTCCCCTTACTTCGAACGATTCTTTAAACGAACAGAATTCCGAGATTTTTCCTTTATTCAGTGTACCGAATACGCCGTCAAATTTCAACAAGCGGAGCGACTGCGTCTTATGAAATCCAACTTTAGTCTGAGACATGTTCTATTCATAAATAGTTTTTTATCATACCAAAAGAGGACTTACTCCGGAGAGTAAGTCCTCTGTAGATTCATTATTCTGGTTCAATCAAGCCGTAACGGCCATCTTTCCGACGGTAGACGACGTTCGTGTTACCCGTTTCAGCATCTGAGAAGACGAAGAACGTGTGACCGAGCATATCCATTTGAAGAATCGCTTCTTCCGTGTCCATCGGTTTGAGTGTGAAACGTTTTGTCCGAACGAGTTCGAGTTCCGCTTCATCCTCTTCATAGACAGGTGCTTCTGCCTCCGGTCCTTCGAGCGTTTTGAAGTACTCTCCAATACCGCCGTCTTTGGCACGGCCTCTCCGGTTGATTTTCGTTTTATGTTTCCGGATTTGACGTTCGAGCTTATCGACGACGAGGTCGATTGCTGCGTACATGTCGCCATTGACATCCTCTGCCCGTAGCAAGAGGTTTGGCATTGGAATCGTCACTTCGACTTTCTGTTTCTCATTGTTGACTTTGAGATTGACATAAGCCGTTTGCGCTTCCGTAGGAGTTGTAAAATAACGAGTTAACTTTTCAAGCTTTTTCTCGACGTAGTCCTTGAGAGCATCTGTGACGTCCAAGTTTTCACCGCGAATGTTGTAGATCATGTAAACTCCTCCTTAAGTAACCGGTTGAACCTATGAATTCGTCATCGTTTCAGTCGTTTCCTTCTGAAGATTCAAAATTCTTTTGGTTCGTAATTATTATATCACGATAAGCCCTGCAAGGAAATGAAAACGGTGACATTCTGTTGAACATCTCCTGCTAAACCTAGCGTACTATAATAGTTGTTGCCTGTTGATATTAGCGTATATACCCTTAACAAATTGAGATGAAACAAAAAAACCGCTTTTAGGAGATTCCTAAAAACGGTGGTGGCTGCTAACGGAATTACAGTTTCGAGACGTTTGCCGCTTGCGGGCCGCGATCGCCTTCGACGATTTCGAATTCTACTTCTTCGCCTTCTTCAAGTGATTTGTAGCCATCTGCTTGAATTGCCGAGAAGTGCACGAAGACGTCTTTTGCATCCGATGTCTCGATGAAGCCGTAACCTTTTTCAGCATTAAACCATTTTACTTTACCTTGTTCCATTCGAATTCACGTTCCCTTCGCAAACTGGATTGCGAGAGCAAGCTCTCTACCGAGTATACTATCAAAAGAAGCAATTATTGACAATTAAAAATTCTGATTAATTTGAATTCATTATTAATATTATGATATTGATTCTACTCATTGCTATATATTTAAAAAAACCACATTGTCATTACAGGTGTAGTATTGTATTATATCGTTAGTAATTACCTGTTTTATCCATTGTCCTATTTAAGGAGGATGCAGTCGAATGCGACCATTCTATAATGACGAAAAGTATCGAATCACGAAACGGACCGTCGCGATTTTACCCTGCTATGACATGATGAAACAATCCATCATCGTCCTGGAAGACGGGTCAACGATCATGACACCGCTTCGTCCGTATCAACTTTTACAGTTATCGTGTAGACAGTACAACAGTTCCATCGAAGAACGGATTGTCACGGCAAAACGTGTCGCTTCCGTAAAAGGAAAAGTTCCAGTTGTCATTGAACCGACACTCGGCCTCGTCTTTTTCCCTACCAAATCACCAAAGCGTGATGATTGCGAGTGGTACGCCTGGAGCCACATGTCCGAAGTCATCGAGGAAGACGGACAGACCAAACTCAAAACTCGTAACGGCATGATCCTTCCCGTAAACGCCTCTCCTTACATCGTCCGCAACCAAATGAAAGCAACCGGCGAGCTGATGGCTCGTTACCAGCAATTGAACGCGATGACATTAGAGGACCGCTTTAATGCAATTAAATCGTAAAAAAAATGGGTTGGGCGATGATTTCGCTCAATCCTTTTTTGTTTGTGCCGATATATAATAAGATGAATAATTTTTCAAGAAAGGAGGTTCATCGATGAATATCCAGATGAATCTAACGAGTCCGACCCGTTCCGTCCCCACGACCACCTTATCGGAGACCAAAACATACAGCGGGACCGTCCTCGAAAAGACGGGTCCGAATACGGCCCTCGTCCAGGTCGGCCGCGAGAAGGTCGAGATGACCTTCACCGGTGATGTTCCGGAAGGCACGTTTCAATTCCAGGTCAAAGGTCAAACGACAGAAGGTTATCTGATCGAGCAGGTAACGGAACAGACCGAGCCTGATGTCCCGGTGACCGGACCGGCTAAAGCGGATTCGTCTGGTGTCGATGCCACCTTACTCGACAATCTCCCGCCGGAATTAAAACAGGCTGTCGCCCGGCTGCTTGCGACCGGTCAACTGCCGCAGACACCGGAAACGGTCGCCCGGCTCGTCGCCGCCCTGCAAGGGACTTACAAGGACCTGGTCCTCCAGCTTGTCACACGTCCGTCCGACAGTGCACTGCCGGCTGATGCCAACGTCCTGATCGGCCAGTTGCTCGGCTCAACCGATTCGTTGGTCGACGTCTTACCGGAACGGCAGGCGGTGATCGAGAAACCGACGCTCAGCAATGTCATCGCACTCGATGTCGCCCGCGCGACACTTCCGACACACCATGACATCGATCAGGCAACACCGGTCGCCCTCCGGCAAATCGCAACGCATATTCCGGCAGACGTCCGGCCGGACATCCTCGCTCAGATCGACCGCGGTGACCTGCCAGCAGTGCGGGAACAACTCCGGTCTTATTTCCCGAGCGAACGACCGGTACTTGCAGAACGTCCGGCACCAAGTAAACTCGAACAATTGACGGCTGTCATCGCTCAGGCACATGCAGTGCCAACAGAAAAAACCGCTCCGGCTCCGTTCGTCGCTCCCGTCCGGTCGAATTTAACGGTCATTGCTGAAGTAACACCACGGTTGGCCGAAGTGACGAATGATTTCCGCAGCCAACAGCGGACGATTGTTTCACAACTGCGGCAAATCGAACCGCTCGTCGAGGAACGACCGCTCCAGATGGCGCAAGTGATTGAAAGTACGGCGAACCGGCTGCGGCAAACGTTCCAGCAGACCGATGCGATGTTACATACGAGCATGCGTGACGAAAAACAATTGATTCAACTGTTGTCGAAACTCGAACGCGGAACGGAACTGGCCCTGCTCGGACGCGGGACGGAAGCGAAAGCCGTCGTCCAGGAAGTCCGGCTGGCGCTGGAAGCCTTCCGCTATGCTCCGGCAAACGTCCGCACCGCCTACTTACCGGAACTGAATCCGGGCTCACGTCCGGCTGTTGCTAATCCGCAGCAAACGTTGCTCCCACAGACAAGTCAGCCCGTTTCACCAAACCAACCGGCTCCGACGGCACAACGACCGATTCCGTACGAACCGGGACAAAACAGTCCGCGTGTCCTGCAGGAGACAGTCCAAAAAACGCTCCAGTTGCAGACGGCGGAATTAAAGCTCGCGACACCGGCCGCAAATCCGGAAGCAGCGAAACTGCAGACGTTCCTGAACACGCAGCAACAGGTCAATAAACCGGACAACAACCAGCAGTTGCAACAACTGTTGCTCGCCCTGCCCGTCCAGCTCGTCGAAGGGACCGCCGGACTCCACGTCCACTTACAAAATAAACGACCGGATGAAGTGATCGACTGGGAAAACAACACGTTATATGTCCAACTTGAGACACCACGGCTCGGCGACATCGGCGTTCGTGTCGAGACCGTCAATCGGAAGATGCAGATTACGATCGAAAATGATTTCCCACTGCTCGAGCGTCTGGCAACACCGTTCCTCGAACGGACGACGGAAGCTCTGCAAGCGACCGGTTACCAGGACGTCCGGATCCGCTTCGATGCCTTTACGAAAGATCAGACAACAGCGGAGACCGTCAAACCGGACGAGACACCAACCGGTTACGATTACCGGATTTAAGGAGGCCCTATGTATCAGAAAATTGATTTAAAACACCGTAAATCAGCGGCCGTCCTCCGGTACGATGAAGCGTCCGGCAATGCCCCGATCGTCGTCGCCCGGGCAACGGGTGCCGCAGCCGACCGGATTTTACAGGAAGCCCGTGCCAGCGGCGTCGCGATCGAACAGGATACGTCGTTGCTCGGTCATCTGCTCGACCTGGATCTTGGAACGGCGATCCCGCCGCAACTGTATGATGTAATGGCCGAATTGTTATTATTGATTGAAGAACTTGATCACGCGAAAGGACGGAACTCATGACCGAACAAGAACTGTATCAAATGACTCCGCAACAATTGACGGAGACGATGTTAAAAGGCTTGGTCTTTCAATATGATCAGGCGATCATCGGTCGCGACGAGCGCCGGTTCGATCGCGTCAACGTCCGTCTGCAAAAAGCTTACCAGTTGCTAGAAAAATTGCAGACCGGTCTGAACGACGAAGGCGGCATCATCACGGCCCAGCTGGATCAACTGTATTACTACTTGGCCGAACAGACGTTACAGGCGTATCTTAAGCCGACATGCCTCGAAGAACTGTTGCAACTGACGGAAGAACTGCTCGTTACCTGGCAGGCAGCCAGCCTGAAGAATGACCGCCCCCTCGTTCGGGCGGCACATCATGAGCGTTACGAAGGGATGAACTACTAATGCGGATTTCAAACAATGTACAGGCTCTAAAAGCCTACCGAAACTTAAGTGCCAATCAGATGAACGTCAAGACGACGATGGACAAACTGTCGAGCGGTCAAAAGATCAACCGTGGTGCCGACGATGCAGCCGGTCTCGCCATCTCGGAAAAAATGCGGAACCGCCTCAAAGCACTCGATAAAGCGGAACAAAACGTCCTCGACGGCATCTCGATGGTTCAAACGGTCGAAGGTGGACTCAGTGAAACGCATAACCTGTTACAACGAATGCGGGAACTGGCGGTGCAAGCCGGAAACGGGACACTTGCAACAGAAGACCGGACGGCGATTCAGGAAGAAATCAACCAGTTGACGAATGAAATCTCACGGATTGCCGAGACAACAGAATTTAATGGTAAAAAATTACTGACAGGCGGTTATGGAAAAGAAAGTAACGCTCTATTCATTCAAACAAATGCCGGTGCTAACGAAGGAATCGCTTTGACTATTAGTGACATGCGCGCACTAAACATTGGAATCAGTACAAACACTAAACCAAATACCACAGCTAAAGCACTTGATTATCCAACCGTCAAAACTAAACCGGAGTATGCGCTCAGTGTCATGACAAGCAAAGACGCTGATACAGCTCTTAGTCGTTACACAACAGCCATCGATACGATTTCCCAACAACGTGCAAAACTTGGAGCCATCCAAAATCGTTTCGAAGCAACATCGTCTGTACTAAGCGTCAGTAAAGAAAATTTGACAGCGTCCGAGTCACGGATCCGCGATACAGATATGGCGCGAGAAATGATGGAGTATGCTAAATACAATATTCTCAACCAATCTGGTATGGCGATGATTGCTCAAGCCAACGCCTTACCGCAAGGCGTTTTACAATTACTCAACTAATCGAAGGAGGAATCACTGATGGACATCCGGCGCATCCAAGAAACAAGCCGCCTGCAGACACCGAAGACCGGACCACGTGAGGTCGAAGCCTCGACGACGTTTTCGGCTTTGATGCAGGATAAACGCGAACATAAAGGGTACGAACGCCTGCAACAAAAACTGATGCTCGTCGAAGAGCACGGTCAGTTGCTCGCGGAAAGCCAGACGATCGAACATCTCGAAGCCTATAAAGAAAAAATCAAGGACTTCTTAAAAGATGCTCTCGACCAATCGCAACAGCTGGAAGAAAAGCGTGGTTTCAACCGCCGCGGTCGCACGAAAATCTACAAGGTCGTCGAACAGGTTGATGCTAAGTTACTGCAGTTAACTGACAATGTCATTTCCGGAGAATCACGCCGTCTTGAGATCCTTGATCAAATCGGTGAAATTAAAGGAATGCTCGTCAACGTTTTTGTTTAAATTTATCTTGAGGAGCACGCATCATGCCTGATCTTTATCTTAAAAAATGTCGTTGCCCTTATTGTCTCAAAGAAACAGAGACACAACGCGTTTTAAGCCGCCATATTCGGACTGAACGGACCGACTTTGATGGTTTTATTCATTATCAAGGTCCAAACGTCTATTATTACGAACCTGTTCAATGTAAACAGTGCCACTTCATTTTTCACGAGTCCTTTGAAAAGCTACGTCCTGATGTCCGGGAAACATTGACTGAAATTTTGCCTTCACTTCCAGTTTTACCGTTCGCAGTGACCAAACGCTCGACCAAACAAGCACTTTATCTATATAAACTGTCTTTATATATGGCACAAGTCACACTTCAAAAAGATAGTATCCAAGCAATGCTCGGCGTCCGCATTTCTTGGATGTACCGGCTATTAGAAAATAACGAGCAGGAACTGATCTGGATCGGACGATCCGTCAAAAAATATGAAACACTTTATTTGGAATATACAGATGCAATCCGGACAGGTATTCCGCATGATGTCCTGCTATTACGGATTGGTGATCTTTATGCTGTTTTGGACGATACAGAAAATGCAAAACAATGGTACAGCGTTATCTTCCAAAGTAAGACAGTATCTGATCGGATTAAAAAAGATGCCCGGGACCACTGGGAACTGTACCGCGAAAATCATGTGATTTGACTTCCACCCTGTTCGTCTTTGATTTACTGGACGAAACAGGGGTTTTCTTTCTTAATGACGAAACAAAACAGCAGAATATCTTTTGGAAAGGAGACGAACGTATGGTCAGGACTTCTATCCTCAATCTGTATGTACTGACGGTTTATACCGTCTTATTTTTGACATTCACTTCGACTGTAACGCCCATACTTGCTGGGGTCAGTACATTGATCGGCTTAAGTTACTGTGCTCGCTTCGCGTATGTTCAATTTCTTAAGCCCCGACCACATCATCCGTACCGGTTGATCGGTCAGGCCGTGCTGCTGTTTTGGCTTGGTCTTGTCATCAACTTCGTGTTGGCTGTATTGCCGAGCCGGTTTCATCCCGTCTGGTCGGATGCACTGGCGAACGTCACGTTGACGCTCTTTTTATTCATGACGGCGCTTGTCCTGTTCCGGCTGATTGACTGGTCGTCGTTCCAGCAAAATCGTTTGCTGTATCTCGATGGCTTCATCTTGTTCGGGATGTCGCTTGCCTTAGGTTACGTACTGATTCTGCAAAATCTACCAGCATTTGCTCGGACATCTCTTGAACTGTTGGCAATGACAATCTATGCCTTCTGTTTTTTGGCGCTTTTATTCGCTTTTTTAATCCTTTATACGACTAGACTGCGGGATACGATACGGCATCGTTTATTGCTTCAGGCGGTCTTCCTGTTTTGTGTTACGAACTTTGGCTACTATACGTTTCTTGTCCGTGATCAACTCGAAATCGCCGTCTTCTTTTTACCGCTTTATCCAATCGGTTTAGCTGGCTTGATCGAGTATTTTCGGAACGTACCATCCGTCGAATCCAGTCAACGGACGTTGTCCCGTCCCTATCTTTCCTATATCAGTCTTGCCCTCTTGCTGATCTGGATTACCTTTTTCGAAGTACCCGATATCGTTTATCTTTTAGCGGTTACAGTTCTTTTTTCATTATTTTTGATTCGTCAATTCTTCTCTGAACACCTCAATCAGCAATTGTTTCAGGAACACGCGATTGTCGAACTGGACCTTGCCCAGCATGTCAAAGAACAAACGTCACTACTCGAATTACGAAAAGAAGAATACCGACGATTGTTCCTCGACCACCCGGAGATGATTCTTCAAATTAATCGTTCAGGTACACTGCACGCGATGAATCCGGAAGCCACAGCACGCTTCGGACAAGACTTACCGAATCAGTTGTTAAATCAGCTACGGCTTGAAGTGGCAGGTCTCACGTCCAGCCGTAAACTACTTTTACAAGAAGATAAACTGACTTACGATACAACGTTGATTCCCGTTCCTGGTCACTCTTACGTTTACGTCTTACTGTCCGATATCACGGAGACGATTGAACAGGAAAAATGGCTCGAGAGCCTCGGCTACCACGATGCTTTGACGCGACTGCCGAACCGACGTTACTTCGAAGAACAACTGGAAAAAAAATTGACGCGACTAGATGACGGTTCTTTGCTATTCATCGATTTGGATGGTTTCAAACAGGTCAACGATCAATATGGACATGATGCGGGGGATTACGTCCTCCAAGAGACCGCCAATCGACTTCGACTTCGTCTTCAGAACGACGAAGTCGCAGCACGGCTCGGTGGTGACGAATTCATTGTCTTCTTACTTCGGTCCAAAACAGAGACAATTCGCTATACAGAAAATTTGATTGATCGGCTCAACCAACCATTTTGGTTTCAAGGAATTGAGATGTCGATTACACCGTCGATCGGGATTGCTCGTTATCCGGAGGATGGAGCGACGACGAGCCTGCTATTAATCCTGGCCGACGAAGCGATGTATAATGTCAAACAGCATGAGAAAAATGCTTATCGCTTTAAATGAAAAAGGACTTCCCGTGATGGAAAGTCCTTTTCGTTACAACGACTCGCGCCGATATTTTTCTTCTTCATACGCATCCGGTAAATCAGAAATCGGCCGTTCCACCTCTTCCCAGGATTCTGACTCAACATCCGGTTCGATGAACTGATCGTACGAGCCGTCGGAGCGATAAAATGGTTTAACGACCTTTCGTTTCTTATCTTCACGTTTTGTCACGCGCGATCCCTCCCTAAGCATAGAAAGTTACTGACGAGAATCAAAATACGGTGAAAAACTGCCTTCGACTTCTTCATAAGGATCGATATACGATTTACGACTTGTTTTCGTCTGACGCAATTGATTGATTTGTACCCCTAATTTAGCGGTTTCTGACGATAATTTCAAGTCGATTTTTCGACTGTCGGCGAC
This sequence comes from Exiguobacterium sp. s145, assembly GCF_018618835.1. Classification (NCBI taxonomy): domain Bacteria; kingdom Bacillati; phylum Bacillota; class Bacilli; order Caryophanales; genus Exiguobacterium; species Exiguobacterium sp. s145. The sequence goes on from NZ_JACSMV010000006.1 coordinate 48,707, forward strand.
AAGCTCCTGAATGACGGCTTGATTGGCACCGGCCAGCAAGTTCGAATGGGCGGCAATGAACGCTTCCCGTTCATTCAATAGGTTCTGAACCTTCACTAGCCACTCGTCATAGACGTCTTCCTCCGGAGTTTGCTCCAACAACTCCATCAGATGTTTCGTCTTCAGACGGAGCGGATCAAGCGGACTCATCGTTGACGCGCGAGCTTCATCGCTTCTTTCCATGTTTCCCGGAATTCTTCCGCAAAACCGATCACTTCGTCAATCGCGACAACATCGTTTTTTACGTTGGCATCAATCAGACGGCCCTGCATGTAGTCATAGAGATTATTTAAGTCTTTTGACAAAGCAATCGACTGGTTAAGCGTCAGTTGGAGTTCCATGACAATTGCCTGTGCCTTTTGAATATTCGTATTTTTTTCCTGAATTAATCCGCTCTCAATGTTACGTTTCGCAAGCATCGTAAACTTGATTAGTCCTTCGTAGAGCATCAGCGTCAAATCCTGTGGTAGAGCGGTCGTGACTGAGTTCGTTTGGTAAGTAGCGTATGGATTCATAACTGATCCTCCTTATCCTTGAGTAAGATAGTTCGAGAGCGTAGCTGATTGACTATTCGCCTGGCTCATCGCTTTTTCCATCGCTGCGAATCGGCGATAATAACTGTCTTCTTTTGTTTTAAGTTTATCATTCCATGTCAACATGCTTTTATCGAGATCCGCCAACGTTTTTCCAAGACGATACGTCGTCGCAACAGCACCGTCGAGTCCGGCAACTTTCGAAATTTTATCACGCATCGTTGTAGCGAAGCTTTGAATTTGACGAACGAATCCATCGAGTCCCGTGTTTTTCGTAACAGAACCATAGGGATTAGTTACTGTTTCCGGAGCATCCGCAGTAAACAACTTATAGACGCCTTCAGGCTGTTCTTCAAGCATTTTCTTGAGCTTCGCTTCGTCCAACTTCAATTTCCCACCATCACGGAAGTCGCTGGTGGAAGTAATACCGATTTGCGACATGTATTGTAACTGAATCGTATCTGTTCCTGATGTATACGAATAGCCGGTATCAATTTTCGCCGAGATGGCACTACGGAATGAGTTTATCCCGTCACGCAGAAAACTGTCGTTTTTCAAGACTCCGCTTATCGCCTTCTCTTCCCACTTCTTGACTTCGTCTTCACTTAGATCTTTGCGCTGAGCATCTGTCAACGGCTGAAAATCACGATATTTTTCTTCCCGGACTTTTTTGTTCATTTTATCAACCATCTCATTATACTTATCGACGAATTTTTTAATCGAATCAAAATTCGCTTGCGTATCGAGTTTTGTATTAAGGGTAGTCGCTATTGTGGACGTTGCGTTCAACGTAATCGCCAGACCGTTTTGTGCAAAAGTATTCGTTTTTTGTTCCAGCGCGGTTCCACCGATGCTGTAGATGGCGTTCTTACCTTCGACTGCTGTCTTGACAGGTTCTGTACCAGCAACCGGTGTATTTTTATCGGTCCATGAAATTTCGTTGGATGCAGCGAGTTTTCCCGTACTTTGACGTGTCAGAACCAATTTTCCGGTAATATCATTGAAGACGGCACTTAAACCAAGTGATTTATCACTGTTAATTTTCGATACAAGGTCACCGATCGTTGCCGTTCCATCAAACTCCATCGTCACCGGCGTTCCAGCCGTTCCGTCCACCTGATAGGTTGCTAACTCCAGTTTCATGTTCCCGGAACCGTCTTTTGCGACTAAACCACTCGCATCCAGTTTCGTCTGACTGGAAATTGCTCCTGTCGCGGAAGCATGGCGTGAAATGACAAGCGAAGAGGCCGATGCGAGTTGCGTCACGCTGTCAATGGTGACGCTCCCTGCTGTCGCTGCCGGATTCGCTGTCACCGAAACTTTTGAAGCATCCGAGCTTGTCGCTGTCTTCGACGTATAATTTTTTGATAAAAGCATATCACTTGCTGCCGTTCGTAAATCAAGAAGCCCCCGGTTCATTTCACGGTAGGCATCGCGTTGCCATGTTAAGGTTTGTTTCTTTTGCGAAAGCCGATCGACCGGCGCGCGTTCTGCCTGCATCAATTGTTTGATCATCGTTTCCGTATCAATTCCACTCGCGAGACCACTAAGACGTATCCCTGCCATCCAATCAGTCCTTTCCTTTAAATCCGTTTATCGATTAATTGATTAAATTCCATAAAAGCGGCAAAAAAATCGAGTTCTTTTTTACTTGGTATTTCTTGAACGACGTGGTTCTCCGCATCGACGACCTGAATATAAAATTCATTCAATTTTTCATGTTTGACAAACTTTAGTCCTGTTCGTTGTGCTTCGAGCTGAACATTCGCTTTTTCGATGGCCGTTTCAAGTTTCGTGATATGTTGTGGCGTCGGCAAAATGACAATGCCATCCTGTGCCAAATCCTGTTGATTCGCTTCGACGAAGACATTGCGGGTCGCTTCGTACGGTAAGACATTTTCAGGCAGGTGAAGCCGGATTTCCGTATTGATGGAATTCATGGACAAACACTCCTTTTTCTTCTCTATGTAGTATATCGGCATAATCGGATAACTTGTAATACCTGTTTTAAAATTCAATAGAAAAAGGCCATGGAACGAGTCCATGACCTTTAAATAAGCTATACGACCAATTACGATTAACGGAGTAATTGGAGAACGCCTTGCGGCTGTTGGTTCGCTTGCTACGCGCATTAGCTTTCGCTAATGATAAGACTATATCTTCATCCTAGGTTTACTAGGAGCTGGGCACTTCCCCCGCCGTTTACGGAGTACGGATTTCATAACCATCAGACATGTCCATTAGGTCGTCTATCCTAGTCGTTGAACCTTCACCAAGGTTTCCCTACAGGTGCTTGGCTGCTGATTGTCCAATCCTTGACGTTTTTCAGAACGGTCACGCTCGCCGTTTCCAGCCACGTTGTCGTACATCAAGGCTCTAAAGGAGTTCCAGCAATTCACCCAGTCATGCTCTGATCAGTTACCCGATCAGACGCCCGGTGGAATCAAATTACCGAAGGAGTTGAAGCACGCCTTGGGGTGTTTGATTCGATTGAGCCAACATTGCTTGTGCAGCTTGCGCAAGAATCGAGTTCTTTGTTTGGTTCATCATTTCTTTAGCCATGTCAACGTCACGGATACGTGATTCCGCAGCTGTTAGGTTTTCAGAAGATGTTTTAAGGTTGTTGATTGTGTGCTCGAGACGGTTTTGTGAAGCACCTAATTTTGAGCGTTCTGCTGAAACTGTTTCAATTGCAGTATTAATCTTTTCAACAGCAGCGTTAGCTGTAGATTGAGAAGAAATATCAATTCCACCAGCTACTTCAGCTTTATTACTCAAAGCACTATTTGCAAAAGCTGCACTAGTAGAAGAATTTTTATCAATAGCAATCGTGGCAGCAGTAGAGGTAGTTGCCGTACCTGTACCTGAGCTTAAGTTTCCGTTAAGTTGAAGCTCAACACCGTTAAATTTACTTACGTCAGTAAACTTAGCTGATTTAGCATTTCCTTTAACATCTACAGTTTCAACTGTCGCACCACTTGTTGCTGTTAATCGTACAGTATCTTGAGTTCCTCCAGTTAACGTACCTGTACCAGTTCCTGACCCAGTTGTTGCACTTCCTGTTGCTGCAAATCGTACATCAGTAATTCCCGCTGTCGTTAGAGCAGCATTTAATGCAGTATTTACAGTAGCAGCTGTTGTTTCAGTAGTAGAAGTATCATTTACTTGTAGTGCAATAGTTTTATTAGTTTTATCAACTGTTGCAGTTGCCGCTGAAGCTGAAGCTGTATTGCTAACTGTTATCGTATAACCATTCAATGAATCTGAGTTATCAGCAGTGTTAAATGTAAAACCAGCTGCGGTTGTAGTAGCAATTGATCCTTGAGCTTGAACAGCTGCAGTAACTGCAATTGATGCTCCGTCAACAACTCCAGTCCCTAAATTACCAGAAAACTTAGCGCCAGTAACGTTTGTCGCAGAAGATACAGTTCCTACTGCTACATCTCTTGTTACGCCAAGCGTTTTTGCATCCATTGCATTGATTTCAACAGATAGATTTTGATCTTTATTAGCTCCGATATGGAACTTTACATCACTAATGTTTCCAGATTTAATCCCGCCATCAAGAAGTTTTTTTGTATTGAATTCTGTATTGTTAGAGATACGTGTAATTTCAGAAGCCAATTGGTCAACTTCTTTTTGTAGTTCACCACGATCTGAGTCAGTGTTTGTATCGTTTCCTGATTGAACTGCTAATTCACGCATCCGTTGAAGGATGTCATGTGTTTCGTTTAATGCACCTTCAGCTGTTTGAATCATTGAAATACCATCTTGTGAGTTTTTTGATGCTTGATCAAGTCCACGAACTTGTCCGCGCATTTTCTCGGAAATTGCAAGACCAGCTGCATCATCGCCCGCTTTATTGATGCGAAGACCTGAAGCGAGTTTCTCCATTGATTTACTTTGAGCTGCAGAAGCGCTCGAAAGTTTGTTGTGTGTGTTAAGAGCTGTAATGTTGTGATTGATAATCATTTTAAGTTTCCCTCCATAGGAATATTTTTTTTGTCTCTTTGAAGATCCGTCTTCGCCGAGATGCGCCCCCTGGCCGGCCCAAGAGTAGCGCGGTGGTTGTAGTCGATGACTGCTTCCACTCTATATATCGTCGCCGTACCGAAATGTTTAACAATTTCTCTCAAAAAAAATAAAAAAGTTCAAACAAAAATCGCAGACGCTACTTCCGTCTACGATTTCTGATTTACAGACGCGTCGCGCCTGTCTCTTCCTGTAGTTGTTCCGCGACTGCAACCAACTCTTCCATCGCGCCATTGACCTCACCAAGTGAAGCCGCTTGATGGCTTGATGCCTGCAAGACCTGTTCCGCATGTTTCGATGCTTCTTCGACCATCGCGAGGATATTCGCAGTCGTTAAACCAACCTGATCGATTTCTTTATCTGACTTGATGACGAGTTGATCGACCGACTGAACACGCGAATAAACACTTTCTGTCGACTGGTGAATCTCTTCGAATGAAGAACCGGCTTGTTCGACGAGACCGACACCGGTTGCCACTTCTTTTTGAACGTCCGTCATCGCGTTCGCTGTATCATTGACGAGACGTTTGACACCGGAAATTAAATCCGTGATTTCTTTTGCCGACGTTGCGGTCTGTTCAGCGAGTTTTTTGACTTCCGCTGCGACGACAGCAAATCCACGTCCAGCATCACCAGCCCGCGCCGCTTCAATCGAGGCATTCAGACTGAGTAAGTTCGTTTGGGCCGAGATATCACTGATGACATCGGTAATCCGCGAGATTTCACCTGTCATGCCGGTCAGTCGACTGTTCAATGTCGCTGATTGTTCCATCTTACTTGAAATCATATGCATCGCTTCGACAGAATCTGTCGCCAGCGTCTTCCCGTTCTCCGCTTCCGTCTGCATGACCGTCGCCGATTTCAACGCTTCGTTCATCTCTTTTGCCACTTCATCCATCGTCCGTTTGACGGCGCCGAGCGCGTCCATCGATAAGTAAGCTTGATCAACGTTCTCATTCATCTTTGTTGACAATTCTGCCATCGCTGAACGGATGCTTTCACCTGATGCATTGCCTTCTTGGACAGCCGCTGCAATCTCTTGCGCTGACGCGGTCAATTTGTCACTTGAACTGCCCATCTGTGTCGCTTGTTTGCGGATATGTAAGACCATGACTTCAAGTTCATGCATCAGTTGATCGACTTCGTCGCCGCGTTTCGCTTCTTCAAAATCAACGTTAAAGTTACCGTTTGCGACTTCACGCGCCGTTTCCGTCGCCTTTTCAATCGCTTTGATTGGTTGACGGAGAATCAATTGGATCAATGCCGAACCGATGACGGATAAAACTAACCCAATCCCGGCGCCTAACCAAATCGACGGTCCGTCAGCGACATTAAGTCCCCGGTTTAAGAACAACGTCAACTGTGCTGAAATCCCACCCGTAATGACTGAAATCGCCAAGACCCAAACAAACAAACGCATCTTTAAATTTTTCCGTAGCTTACTCATCTTCGAAACTCCCTTTCCTGTTTCAAATCTCATCACCTTCTTTATCGGTCAATTCTGAGAACGCTTTAATAGGATTGACCTGATTTTACAGTTCTTCCTTCTCGTGCTTTTGTCACAAATGCAACTACGCAAAAAATACCCAAGCAACATTTCTATAGAAAGAAGGTTACTTGGGTATCTGTAAGGTCAATTCGTTACTTGCGGTCAATCTCGACATATTTATACGAGATATCTGTTCCAACATTGTGACGGGTCAGGTTTTTGACTTCCGTATTTTGGAGGAAGGCATTTTTCCGTTGGTAAACTGGTGAAATCGCTTGATCGTCAAGCAACATCGTTTCTGCTTTGCTTAACAGTTCTAAACGTTTATCTTGATCAAGTTCGTTTTCCGCCTGTTTCAAGAGACCATCGTACTTCTTGTTCGAGTAGTCCATCATGTTAAACGGATTCCCTGTCATGAAGAGGTTCAAGTACGTTGTTGCATCTTGATAATCCGGAGCCCAGCTCGCGAGTGACAAGTCGTAATCCCCTCGTCCTTCACGTGCCAACCGTTCTTTTTTCGGGAGGGACAACAGTTTCACATCGACGTTTTGTTGCTTCAGCGAACCTTGGATGTACTCACCGATTTTCTTCGAGACATCGTCATCTTCAATGATCATCGTCAACTCAAGGTTTTGATCAGCGAGGACTTGTTTCGCTTGTGCCGCATCAAACGAAGATTCAATCTGACGGGTCTTGTCATAGTTCGGATCGAGTTCTTGTGGGACGATGTAATCCGCCGGCAATGAACCGTTACCAAGTAACGTTTCCGTCAGTGCTTTTTTATCGTATGCCGCGTCAATCGCCTGACGCGTCTTCTGATCTTTCAGCGCATCCGTTTTTTGATTCATCCGGATGAAGAACATCCGTGAGTCACTGAACGCGTTGTACTCTTTTTTATTTTTGTACGTGACGACGTTTTCCGAGTTGAGTGGTGCGACATCAAGCTCGCCTGTCTCAAACAGGTTGATCGCAAGCATTGGATCCTTGATGATTTTGACGTCGACTTCGTCAATCTTAACGTTTTTTCGGTCCGCGTAGTCCGCATTTTTCGCGAGCGTATAGCCTTGCTCAGCCTGATATTTTTTGAACGTAAACGGTCCGTTGTAGACGTTTGTCTTCGGATCGGTTCCGAACTTCTCACCTTGTGCTTTGACGATATCTTCCCGGACTGGCATGTACGTGCCAAACGTCGTCATGCTGAGGAAGTACGGTGTCGGGCGTTTCAGTTCAATCTGTAACGTCTGATCGTCAATGACCTTTGTTTCCTTAACCGGCTCAAGCAGGTACGCGAACGGTGAGTTCGTCTCGATGACACGCTCATACGCATACCGGAAGTTTTCCGCTGTGACCGGCTTGCCGTCCGACCATTTGGCGTTCGGGTCGAGCTTAAACGTATAAACTTTTCCGTCTTCCGACACGCTATGCGACTTCGCCGCTGCCGGTACGAGTTCGTTCTTGGCATCAAAGCGGTAGAGTCCTTCGTAAATTTGGTTGAAGATGTTTGACGTGATGGCATCTGCCGGGTCGACCGACAGAAGGTCATAACTTTCCATCGTGTGCAAAACTTTCTTTTCGTTTTTATTAGGTGCTGCTTTTTCCGTATCCGTTGTGGAGCATCCTGCAAGCAGGAACGCCGTACTTGCCGCCGCGATCAATGTCTTTTTCATCAAAAATTCCTCCTAAAGATAATGTGCGTTGGATGATTCGGCGTTCCTTGACGTAAAACAAAAGACGCCCTCTATGCATAGCAAAAGCTGATGCATAGAGGACGCCTGTATCCGCGCGGTGCCACCTCTAGTTGAGATTAAAAATCTCCTCTTGTCGCTGGTCCAACAACCAGCTAGCCCGGTAACGGGGGCAACCGTCCTGTCTACTGAATCGTTCAACAGGCTCTCAGCGGTCCATTCCCTGATCAGCTTACCGCGTCAGGCTCTCACCTTTCCTGACTCGCTTTGTCGGCAGTGTTGACGGTACTTACTCCGCGTCGTTGATTTGTTTGATATGGCTTAACTTGTTGTTTACTTTACACGGCTTGTTTTGTCCTGTCAACGAAAAAAACTTAGAACGGATGGTCTTCTTTGCGTTCCTGTTCTTTTCGGACCGGACGCGGACGGATCGGTTCGACGCGTTCCACATGTGTCCGCGTGAGAACCCGGCTTCCGAATGCCGCATCCAGTAAAATCGTGATTGCGGCTGCCATATGCAACAGCATCCCGACGAACGGAATGACGCCGACCGTCGATGCGACGATTCCGACGATGTTCCCTTTTGAGACCCGACCGGCACGCGCCGTCAAAACGACGACGACGATATGAAACGCGAGCATCAACCAAAGTGCATTGTAACCTGTTCCAAAAACAATCAATCCACCTAAAATCGGAATTCCAAGCACTGCCTCTAAACCGCCCGATACCCACTTCAACGTCCGCAATGATTCTTTCTGACATGCCATAACGTCGCCTCCTCTTTTTTTCCATATGTGTAGTATACGACAAAATGGAGAGAAGGTTTCAGATTTCTTTTAGAATGTGAACTTGTTTTTTATGTTATCGTTTCACCGTATCTCAACAAATTTTTCATGTAAAAGTTTCCGGCGTCCGGGCGCGACTCCTGCGGGAAAAGGAAGGGCTTATCGCTTCCGTCAGGAACAGGCCGAAGAGGACAATCGCGGCTTGCGTTCCGCCCGAGGAAAGCAAGCCAACGGACGAACGGAAACTTTTAGCATGAGAAGAACTGAGGTCTAATTTTTTAATACGATTCCACAAAAAAAGCCCACTCGCGTGGACTTTCTGCAAAACAATTATAAACCGAGCACGTGGAACTGATAACCGCGTCCGACGACGAACCCGGCGTCTTTGTAGAGATCAAGCGCCCGTGCGTTGTCTGTCTCGACGTCGAGCTCGAGTTGTGTCCGACCGGTCCGGAACATCGCCTGGACCATCAGCTTCAGCATTTTCTTGCCGAATCCGTTGCCCTGTGCTTCCGGACGAACGGCAAAGGCATGAATGCTCGCCTGCGTGTCAGACGCGAGATACGCGCGAATGACACCGACCGGTTTGCCGTTTGCGACACCGATATACGTGACACGATCGTCTGACTCGATCGCCTGATAGATCGATTCTGCTTCATCCGCCGTGTTGCCGAATGATGAACCAAGTGTCTCAACGACGAACGGACGATCGTCCGCTGTCGCTTCCCGCAGTTCGAAATCCGGGTCCGCCTTTAAGAACAATTGCGCTTTTTTCAGGACCATGTTGTATTCCGTCATCCGGTACTCGGCACCGAGCCGACCAAGAACCGCTTGACCCGATTCACTGGCATCATCGATGACGAACGTAAACGCTTCGACACCTTGCGGACGGGCTGCCTCTTTCGCTGCTTCGACGAGTTGCGTGAAGACACCCTGTTTCCGGTAATCCGGATCGACGAAGACATTGATTTCCCATTCGGTCGGCAAATAGGCAAAGGCCTGCAGGTATCCGACCAACTTCGTGTCTTCGTAGACCGCGAAATCGTTTTGTCCGACCCAATCCGCCGCGACTTTCAGTTCAATCCCGTCGTGATCGTTGACACACTTCTCCAGTTGCAATACTTCTGTTGTTTGTTTGACTTCTGTTACTGTCCATTCCATTTCACTTCACCTCAACCTTTACTATATCGGACCATCAAAAGAAGCACTAGCAAAAGCTGGTGCTCCTTGCAGTTTCCTCATTTTAATTTGAATGTCTTCATCATCGCCGGAACGTCACGTGTGATTAAATCGGCAATCTTTTGTTTTCCTTCTGCCCCTTTGACCGCTTCGGTCGGTTGGACATAGTAGTATGTTTTATTGCCTTTTGTCCCGAGATAGGTGCCGAATCCGACTTGTTTCTCAAATTGTTTTTTCGTTAATTTTTTCGGTTCAAAGTTCAAGTTCACGAGCATTTGATCTTTGCCCTTTACTTTATAGTAGAGCGAAAACGTTCCGCTGCGTGTCACGGTACCGTATTTCGTCTTGACCGTTTTGTTTTTGACGACATCGACTTTGTCCTGCTTGATCGCTGTCTGTAAGGCGGTCGTCGCCTTGACGGAGTAGCCGAAGTCCTTGTTTTGAATCGTGCCTGTTTTGTACGTCACGTTACTTGCACCGAAAGCCGTCACTGGAATTAGACATGCTCCGATTAATACCCCTGTCATTGCCACTCGTTTCATGCTAACTCCCCCTTAACTCTTCGATAGTAAATGAATTCCCTTTTGTGAAATAGGTAAACTCTATTCTTGAAAAAGATTTGACGGAATTGTCTAAATTTCTTACGATAGAACTAACGAAACGAAATGGGGTTAAACTGATGGCTGAACAAGAACTATTAACGCAAGAACAGCTCGATAATCTGCTGAAGAATTCGTTTGCGATGCAGGTACCAATCCTCGAGAAGTTCATGAAAGATACACATGACCGCTACGCACTCGCAACGACATCGTTCAAACGTGATATGGATACGATGAAAGAATCCGAGTGGCACCAGTTCTTCGCCGGTAAATTGTTACCGCACTTCTTCCTCGAGCACCTCGGCTTCGGGGCATCGTTCCGCTTTAACGGACACGACAAGGAAGTGGATCTTCCGGAAAACGTCGTTCCTGTCCGCAATGACGCTGATGATCAAATCGCTAAAGTCGTCCTGGGTGTCGAAAAAGCGATGAAAGACATGCATATCAAAAACCACAATCTGGTCGCGAAATTCTACCAGGAGACACTCGAACTCGCTTGCCAGATGGGCAGCCGCGTCGGGATGAGCGATGAGTTCTATACGCTCGTTAAGCCAAGTCTCGTTCAAGCTAACGATTCCGAATAACTGATAAGTCCCGCTCTTCACTCCGGTGAAAGACGGGACTTTTTTTGCACAGATTATTTGAATTGAATATAAAAACAGGCACCGCCAAGTGAACTATCCCGGACACCGTACGCTAAACCGTGACTGTCGAGAATCAACCGGCTGATCGCAAGGCCGAGACCATGACCGGAGCCGCCGGTCTGTTTGACATACAAATCCCAGATCGTTGACCGGTCGTTTTCTGCGACACCGGTTCCAGCATCCTCTACCATCAACTCGGTTGCTGTCAGCCGGACTAACACCTCGCTTCCGACCGGGGCAGCGACATTGGCGTTCATCAGGAAGTTGACGAGTACCCGTTCGAACATCCGCCGATCAAGCGAATACGAAACCGGTTCTGTCTCGACCGTCAACCGTAGACCGTCTTTGAGGAAGGTCGACCGTAAGCGTTCGACCGTTTCTTCGACTAATTGATCCACCGCCACCTCCGTCCGTTGCAGCGGCATCATGCCGCCGGCTAGTTTCGAATAGACCAACGTCTCATCAATCAGCAGACCGAGCCGATCCGTTTCTTCGATGATGCTGGTTGTGACGTCCGGCAGTTCGTCGACCGGAATGACACCGGCCGCCAAAGCTTCCGTCTCATTACGGATGATGGCGAGCGGCGTCCGCAAATCGTGGGTGATTCCGGCAATAAACGATTTCTGCAATACTTCTTTTTGGACAAGCTGTTCCTGCATCTCATCAACGGCATGAATCAGATCCCCGACCTCATCGTTCGGTCGGTCCGGTAAGAGGACGTCTTTTCGTCCGTCGCCAATCTGTTTGGCGACCATCCGAAGCTCCATGATCGGCCGAATGAATTGCCGGCCCATGTAATAAGCCAGTCCGGTTGCCAGCAGTAAGGCGGCAAGTAACGCTACACCAATCGCCAGATAGACGCCGTCCAACGCACTGCTTGCGAGCGGGGCTTCACGGATTGTCGTGATGACCGTATCTCCGCTCCTCAACTGATACGTCAATAGCCGGTTCCCCTGGACTTCGATACTGTCTTGTTGCTGCAGGTCATTCAAAATCGGAAGTTCAACGACTTGCCGGCCCCGTCCTCCGATTTGTTCCGTCACGCCGTCACGCGTGATGAATCCTTGGATTTCCCGAGGAACCGGACGCCCTTCCGCCAGTGCCTCCTTGATGATGTTCGCTTCCCGCGTCAGTTGACTGTACCGTTCATCTTCCGCAAAGCGGTTGACAAGAAACGCCGTCAGACTGAAGCTGAGTACACCCATAATTAATAACGGCGCCAGGACGGCCAGCAAAAACTTACGCATCAGCTTGCTCATTCGATCGCCTCCAACCGATAGCCGACCCGGTGAACCGTCTTCAGCTGTTGTTTAATCGTCGGCAGTTTATCGCGCAATTGTTTGACGTGCGTATCGACCGTCCGCGTATCACCGCCGAACGTATAGCCCCAGACTTCATCGAGAATTTGATCCCGCGTCAACGCTTGCCCAAGATGCTCAAAGAAGTAAACCAACAGTTCGAACTCCATTTTCGCGAGATTAACAGTGTCCGGCCCATTTTGGACACGGCGCGCCTTCTCATCGATCGTCACGTCACCTAACTTCAGTCCGACCGGCGAGCGTTGCTTCAACGCCCGCTCGAGCCGGATAATCAGTTCCTTCAGGACAATCGGTTTGACAAGATAGTCATCCGCTCCGAGTTCAAGTCCAAACACCCGATCGTCCGCTTCCCCGCGTGATGTCAGCATGAAGACGACCGTAGCCGGAACCGTCGATTTGATTCCCGGGACGAGCGACCAACCGTCCCCATCCGGTAGCCGGACGTCAACGAGGGCAGCATCAAACGACGCGTTCGCAAGTTTGGTTTTAGCCTCCGCAAGTGACGACGCGAGCGTGACCGTATAGCCGTGATGACGCAGGAAACGTTCCGTCACCTGTGCCAGCTTCAGTTCATCTTCAATCACTAAAATGTTCATCTTCATCCCTCCACTTGTAGTGTACCGTCTTTTTTAAGCGGTTGACGTTTCTTTGCGATTTCCTTGCAACTTCCTCACAACTTTCCAGGCATGTCCCGCTAACATAAAGGGTGAAAGGAGTGATCACCCATGCAATTCAAAAAACAATGGATCACCGCACTGACAATCAGCGCCTTAACAGTAGGAGGAGCTTCTGCTTACGCTGCAACCAATGACGACAGCTCAACAGAAACGAAATCGGAACGTCCACATTTTGAAGGGATGAAACGACTCGACTTTACGTTACTGCTAAAAAAATTAAATCTGACGGAAAAACAGGTTGATGCCGACCGTGAAAAAGGTTTATCGATCGCCGACCTGGCCAAACAAAAAGGAATTTCGTTTAGTGACTATAAAAAGGCAGAACTCGCCGCCGCAAAAGAACAGCTCGCTTCCCTCGTCAAATCAGGTGACTTAACGAAGTCGCAGGCAGCGGATATGTTAAAACATCATACGGAACGCTTTAGTGGCGTATCGAGTTATGCCGATTTAAAAGAACAGATGCCAAAAGGACATCACAGTGACAAAGGCGGATTCTTCAACGAATCGTTGATTGCCGACGTCTTAAAGGCACTTGGTCTCAGCCAAAATAAATTTGATGCGGCCAATCAATCGCTCGCCGCCTATGCGAAAGCCCAGTCGATCAAATTCGCGGATTACAAAAAAGCGTTGCTTGCAGCGCAGACGACACAACTCGATCAATTCGTCAAAGACGGGAAGATGACGAAAAAACAAGCGACCAAGATCAAAGCCCGTCTGACGGAAGAGTTTTCCGATGCCAACAGCTATGATGACTTACCGGACCACGGTCAACACGGACCAGGCGAACACGGTGGACCGGGTCATGATGTCTTCGGTGATACGACATCTGCCATCCTGAAGCGATTGAATCTTGATGCGGCGAAATTCAAAGCGGCAAACCAACCATTACCGGAATTCGCGGAAGCGAATAAGATTTCGTTTGCTGATTTTGAAAAGGCTGTCCTTGCCGAACAAACGAAAGCCATCGATGCGAAAGTCAAAAGTGGTGACATCACGAAAAAACAAGCAACAACCATCAAGGAACGGATGCAGGAACGGGCTGATGAGGTCTCAAGTTACGATGACTTACAGCAAGGACCGCGCGGCGGACACGGACCGGGACGTCATCACAGTCCCGATATGAACGGTTCCGACCGTCCGGATCAAGCTGATCCAAATGCCAGTGACACTTCGGTTGACCTTGCCATCTGATGTGTAAATCATGGACAAACTTCGACATGTGCCATTCAACAGGCATCGGCGGGGTTTGTCTTTTTGTCTTTTTGTCTTTTTGTCTTTTTGTCTTTTTGTCTTTTTGTCTTTTTGTCTTTTACGTTCTTACGTTCTCATTCTGAATGAATGATTTGAGTCTGCTTTCGAAGCTCGACTTCTACGGGAAAAGGAAGCTCTGCTTCCGACAGGAACAAGGAAGACCCGGTCGACGGTCACGACGACCGCGGCTTCCGTTCCGCCCGAGAAAAGCGAGCGAAAAAAGCAGACTTCCCGTCCCACCCCCTTCTTTTCCATTCCACTTCCTCCCATTCTCCAAAAAATGATTCGCTTTTTTTGAAAAAAAAGTCTATTCTTCGAACTTTGATTGCAATTGATCTTCGTTTACTCCGATACTAAGAGTGAGAGAAAAAATTCGAGTGAGGAGATTTGTCTATGACTTTTTTCGACGCGATGCAACGACTGAGTCGTTCATCTACATCCCCTCTGCTGATTGGCGGGTTAGAGCTGTCACGCCCAGAACGTGTGGAACCTTTTTTTCAGCAAAGTACAGATGCTGTCTTTTTCTTTAATCACCTTGGTGAAATCATCTATTTCAACGAACAGCTTCCACGGATGCTCGGCTATTCGAAAGAAACTTTATATAATCATTTCGCCGTCTTCAATCCACCGGAGCAACATGCGTCCGTGACGGCATTTTTCGAGCGGGCTCTGGCCGGTGAGACGGTCCACTATACGGCACAAGGTCTGCATGCCGATCAACACCGGCTGACGCTCAAAATCACGAACATGCCAATTGAACAGGATGGGCATGTCGTTGGGGTGTACGGGATTGCACGCGACATCACACGCGAAAAACAGTTGGAGGATGATGTCGTCCATATCCGGTCACAACTGGAACTGACAGAACAGATTCCGGAACTGGTCGTCTTTCATTACGATCCAGCGAGCCGGACGATCGAGTATTCACCTTCGTTAATCAAGTACTTAGGCATCGAGTCCAATCCGGTGCAACCCTTTACGAATGAACAGTTACATCAACGTATCCATCCACGTGATTTTGATCCGCTCCGTTTTCAGATGATCCGCCTGCTTGATGGAGAAATCGATACGTTCGAACAGGAAGTATCCGTCCTGAATGCCGACTACGAATATCAACTGTTACGCCTGAAGGCATTACGACGCGATGGTCCGACCGGATTGATTTCTCTGATTCTCTATGATTTGTCAGAAGTCAGCGAAGCGCGCCGTGAACTGGCACTCGAACGAGAACAGACGCGTGAAATCTATGAAGCGCTCGAAGCCGCCATCTCGCAAATCGATTTATCAACCGGACGTCTGTTGTTTCATTCCAAAGGATTTTTCCAGATTTTCGAAGAGTTGCCGCACGATCTGATCCTCAGTCAGGACTGGCTGTTCGAGCGACTCGATCCACGTGACGTACCGGCAATGAAACGCTTCATCTTACAGTTGCAGTCTGGTAAAGCAAGTTCGATCCAGTATCGTCTGTTGTTCCCGGATAGGCGTATGAAATGGATTGAGGACCAGCAGATTCCGGTCTTCCAGCTAGACGGTTCGATTGCCTACACGAACAGCATCATGCACGACATTACGCTTCAAAAAGAGTACGAGGAACGCTTGCAACAGCTGGCGATGTATGACTCGGTCACCGGTCTGCCGAACCGGCTGTCGTTGACGGAGACAATCCGTGACTGGATGCAGGCGAACACGGCATTTTCGATTTTATCGATTTCGTTTAACCGGATTTCGGATATTAACAATGCGTTTGGTCATGCTTCCGGTGACCAGTGGATTCAGGCGACAAGTGCCCTCCTCAATCGTTCGAAACCGGACGAAGTCTTTTTCGGACACCTTGGCGGTGACGAATACGCGATGCTCGTCCCGTCGAGCCTCAAGGACGATATCACGTCCTATGCGGAAACGTTGTTGTCTTTATCCGTCGAACCGATTTTGATTGATCCTTATGCCTTGTTCACCCGTGTTTCGATCGGCATCAGTCGTTTTCCGGACGACAGCGACGATCCGATTGAATTGATGAAACATTCTTATACGGCGCTTCGACGGTCACGGCGGGAAAACCAAAGTGCCGTCCATCATTACGCTTCAAACTTGGATATCGATTATTACCGCCGCTACCGGCTCGAACAGGATTTACATTACGCGATTGAACGGAAGCAACTGTTTCTCGAGTATCAACCGAAAGTCGACAGCTGGACCGGGAAAATCATTGGTCTCGAAGCGTTAATCCGCTGGCAACACCCGGAATGGGGACGGATTCCGCCCAATGATTTCATCCCGCTTGCCGAGGAAAGTGCTCTGCATATCGCAATCGGCGACTGGGTCGTCGAGACGGCATGCCAGGCAATGCTTGACTGGTCCAGTGCCGGTGCCGATCTCGTTCCGGTGTCCGTCAACGTCTCACCGAAACGGTTTTTGATTCCCGGATTCGAACACCAGATTGAACAGATACTGGCTGCGTATCACTTGCCGGCCGGGCTGCTGGAACTGGAAATCACCGAAGCGGCATTGATCATGGATGATCCGAACATCAGCCGGACGCTGGAACATGTCAGCCGGCTCGGCGTCCGGATTGCGCTCGATGATTTCGGAAAAGGCTATTCATCAATGGTCTACCTGCAACGGTACCCGATTGATGTCGTCAAGATCGATCGCCAGTTTGCAACGCATATCGCGGAAGACACGAAAGCGCAAGCGATCGTCAAAAGTATTCTCTATATGGCGAAGGAGTTTAATCTGGCCGTCATTGCGGAAGGCATCGAGACGATTCAACAGCTCGAGACGTTCCGGGCTCTTGAATGTCCGAACATCCAAGGGTATTTATTCAGCCGACCGGTGTCCGCGGCCGTCATGGAAAGTTTTCTGATCCGGGAAGTGCTCTATCCGATCGAAGCCTGTTCGCTTGCGTCGGATAACGTCCCGAGCTTTACGGTCAAAGGCAAGATCAAGATGCTGCAGCATCAAAATCAGACATTCGACTTTAGTTTTTCCGAGATTCAAGCCCACCGGACGAGTACACGTCATCTCTACTTTACGACTGATACTCCCTTACCGCTGCAAACCGCGACGTTTGAAGTCCGGTTGTCGGAAGGGTTGCAGCTGGTCTCCTGTACTCTGACTGTCACTGCTTTTGAGAACGGACAATATGCCGGACGCTATACGACGACGCAGGAAGCGGAACTCGTCTTACGATTTTTCCAAACCTTACGCTACAACGGGTGAAATAAGCACTAAGGTCGTTCTCGCGTGCCTTAGTGCTTTTTTGTTATAGTAATGAAAAGTGTCTACAAAAAAGGAGGGGTTCGATGCCCGCTGCTGAACAGGCAAAACGACACCGCCGTTCGACGAAATGGCAACTGGTGCGACGCCTGCTGCTACTGACGATCGGTGCCGTGATTTTCGCCATCGGACTCAAAGGATTCCTTGTCCCGAACAGTATCATCGATGGTGGAATTGTCGGTATTTCCATCATCGGATCGAAACTGACCGATTCAACACTCGCGTTGTGGTTATTCTTTCTCAACATCCCGTTCATCTTTTTCGGTTATAAACAAATCGGGAAGACATTTGCCTTGTCGACGCTTTACGCCATTTCCGTCATGGCAATTGCGACGAAGTTACTGGAAGACATCGGTCCGATGACACGGGTCGATCTCCTCGCAACCGTCTTCGGCGGGTTGATTCTCGGAATCGGTGTCGGGATTGTCATCCGGGCGAGTGGCTCACTCGACGGGACCGAAATTTTGGCTGTCTCGTTCAGCCGTTCGACCCCGTTTTCCGTCGGCGAAATCGTCATGTTTTTTAACGTCTTCATTTTAGGGGCTGCCGGTTTCGTCTTCGGCTGGGACCGGGCCATGTATTCCTTGATTACCTACTTCATCGCCTTCAAGACGATTGATGTCGTTATCGACGGACTCGATCAGTCGAAAAGTGTCTGGATTATTTCTGAAAATCATGAAGAGATTGGTCTTGCCATCATGGACCGGCTCGGTCGGACGATGACGTACCTAAACGGGGAAGGTGCCTTTTCCGGCGACGACAAAAAAATCATCTTTTGTGTCATCAGCCGGTTGGAAGAAACGAAACTGAAGGAAATCGTCCGGGACTTCGATGAGGAAGCCTTTATCGCGATCGGCAACATCCATGATGTCCATGGCGGTCGTTTCAAGAAAAAAGATATTCATTAACGTATCCTACTGCAGAGAGGAAGAATCGCCGTGTCGCTGTTGAAAAAACACCGCAAGAAACTGATTGCCGGACTGGTTATACTGATTGTCTTAGTCCTGATTGCCATTGTCGGAATTTCTGCTTATGTCGGTTCTTCTTTGACGGAGCCGCCCCGGGAACCGTTGGCGACCAATCCGAAAAAGGCGGAAGGTCTCGCTTACGAAAACGTCTCGTTCCGCTCTTACAAAGACCGGACCCGTTTATCCGGCTGGTGGATTCCGAGTGAAGACGCCAAGTTGACAATCGTTTTTGCCCATGGGTACGGAAAAAACCGCGAGCAAAATGATGTCCCGATCCTGCCGTTGTTCAAAAAGTTCCATCAAGCCGGCTATAACGTCCTGACGTTTGATTTCCGCGGCTCCGGTCAATCGGAAGGCAAACGTGTTACGGTCGGTGCAAAGGAGCAGGATGATTTATTGACTGCCGTCCGCTACGCGAAATCACGCGCCTCGGAACCGGTCGTCCTCTACGGCATCTCGATGGGCGCGGCAACGTCTCTCGTCACGGCACCGAAAGCCGAAGTCGCCGGTGTCATCGCTGACAGTCCGTTCAGTGATCTCAAGAACTATCTTGCGACGAATCTACCGGTCTGGAGCGGTCTGCCGAACTTCCCGTTCACGCCGATCATTCTCCAGGTGACACCGCCTTTGACGGGACTGAACCCGGAACGCGTCCAACCGCTCGAAGCCATCCGCCGGATTGATTATCCGATCTTGATGATTCACGGCAAGGACGATGATGCGATTCCGGTCACGGAAAGTATGCGGCTGCAAAAAGCGGCACCGCGGTCTGAATTGTATGTGACGGAAAACGGCGGGCACGTCCAGTCGTACAAACATGACCGGAAAGCCTATGAAGAAAAAATCCTGTCGTATCTCGAAGATATCCGCTAAAAAAAGAAGGCACTGTTCCGAGGAACAATGTCTCCTTTTGTCTATCCATTATCGTTTTAGAACAGCACTCCCGACAATTTTCAGGACTTCCGGCCGGCTGAGTTTTTCTTTTCCCCGTGCGAGCGCATCCAGTGTTCCGTGGGCGAGTGCAAGCGGAATCTTGCAGAACTCATAAATCGTCGTCTCTCTTGGAATTGAGGCGAGATATGCATCGGCTTCCGCCAGATTCTCCCGGGCATACTCGAACATCGTCTCCGTCGTCCACCCCGGTGGGAAATAGCCGACACCGCGTTCGGCGTCCTCCTGTTGATTGCGCAGGATGTTGACGGCCTGCAGTCCCCGTCCGAATCCGATTGCCTGTTGCTTGTCCGTCACGATACCGGCTTTCCAGTACCAGATGTCGGATAACATGACACCGACGAGTCCCGCAACGTAATACGTGTATTCGTCAAGATCTGCTTCCGTTTTGACTGTCCAGTCCCGTTCGGCCCAAGTAGCCATCCCTTCCGCCATCTCGGCCGTCGAGTCGAGGACTTTCGCCCGAATACCGGCCGGACAATACGCAATCCATTCCGCAAGACGTAACGTGACTTCCGGCAACTGATCCGCATAATCTGCAATCATCACCTGATAGGCGTGCGCGTCGAACGTCCCGCGCATCATTAAGGCCGTTTCCCGGAGTAAGGTCGTCTTGACCCCGGTCGGCAATTCTTCGTGGTCCTCGATTTCATCGATCGCCCGCATACATAAGTAAGCCGCACCAACGGCTTCCTGTAGTTTCTGTGACAGACGGCTGATCGGTATATAAAAGGTCCGGCTCGTCGCTTTTAATACACGATTCGCATCTTTCTTCAGCTGCTTCGTCTCATTCATCCATTACACTCCCTCTTTAGTCAAAAAGGTTTCTTTTCTCTACATTACTATACACGATTCAAAAGAAATGAGCATTTTTTTGTTGAACGAAAAAACAGGACCGACATTGAAGTCCGTCCCGTCCTGGTCATGTATCTGTCCGTTGTTTTAATAATTGGCTCATCAGACCGGTACTTTGCGAAGCTTCCGCGTTTTCATCCTGAATCGCGAGATAGATTTCTTTGCGGTGGATATCGATTTGCCGGGGCGCGTTGATACCGAGTTTGACCTGATCCCCTTCGATTGCGAGAATCGTCAACTCAATATCATCCCCGATTTGAATCGCTTCTCCCGTTTTTCGTTTTAAGACGAGCATCAGCGGCCACCTACTTCGGTCAAACTGCCGATCATCCGACGATTCGCGTACGTTTCATCGAGAATGATCTGTTTCGCTTGACGGCGTTTCGTCTCCATGACGAATGGTGCCCGTAAGTTCGTCGTCGATTCCTGGAACGGTTCACGTAACGTGACTGTCGTATAGACGGCGACTTGTGCCGTTTCCTGAATCCCAAGTTGCTCTTTCGCCGATTCCGGTAATTCAAACACGTAATCCGGATCAATCCAAAATGGATTCGTCACGACAAACGCACACTCCGGCTGGTCAATCGATTGGAATGACCAAAAAGGAATCCCTTCTCCGAACGGTAAGAGGATAAAGCGTCGTGCTTCCGGAAAACCCGGTACTTCCGAAGCGAACGTGATGATTTCACTTTCGTCGACTTGAACCGGACCAAAAAAATCAGTCATGATTTGCATATGATTATCCTTCCCCATCGAACATGCCGCCGACCGGCCACATATCCAGTTGATTTTGTTCCCGCAGATAAATGTCGACCGTACCTTCCGTCACATTCAACTCCGGTCGATTGACCTGAACCTCGATTCGCGGTCGTTCTGCTGTGTAATTGAGTTGCACTTCCGCCGGTGTATAATTGATTTTGACGCGTTCGAGACTGCGTGGCGAAAAGCCGAGTGTTGTCACTTCAGCAGGCGGTGTGTCCCGCGATTTTGCGACGCGGGATACCGCATTTCCCCCTT
Source organism: Exiguobacterium sp. s145 (assembly GCF_018618835.1). Lineage (NCBI taxonomy): Bacteria > Bacillati > Bacillota > Bacilli > Caryophanales > Exiguobacterium > Exiguobacterium sp. s145. The sequence goes on from NZ_JACSMV010000006.1 coordinate 70,006, forward strand.
GCTCGATTCGCATCAATTGATCGCCTTCAGACGCTGCCCGGCCAACTGCCTGTTGCCCCATCTGACGACCATATTCTGCATAACGCTGGACTGACTCAAAAGCTGGAAGTCGTCCCGTTTCAATCATCGCTTGGGTCGAATCAATTTCGAGTCGTGCTGCGACGGTTTCAATCGACAGATTCCCTTTTGGTTGTTCAATCGATAATGTCGCCGGTGCCTGATGTTGCTCAAGTGTCGCACGGGTGGTGTTGATTCCAATCTTCGCTGACGTTTGACGCATCTCAAGATGTGGCAGATTCACCGTCCGTCATCTCCTTCTTAACGTAAGAAATCAAGCAAGGTTGGCTGAATGATCCGCGCCCCCGCGCTGAGTGCCGCACGATGTAACGTTTCATACGACTTCAGTTCCATGATGACTTTTTCGGCTTCGATGTCTTCGTTATCCGACATGACCGATTTTGCGATAATTTCTTGATCTTCTAGACGAGATGCGTTCAGTTCAAGTCGGTTGACCCGCGCCCCAAGGTCAGCACGCGTTTCGACCGTCTGATTGAGCATACTATCAAGATCTTTTAACATCCCTGATAATTCGGCTCCATTATTTGAACTATCAACAGCACCTGCGTCTGAAACCCCACCAAGCGCATCGTATAATTTTTTGAGCGTCGTGAACGTTTCCGGACTAAATACATTTGTCGGTGAAACGTTGACTTGTACTTCAATTCCGGAAGAGATTTCATAACGGATGACTTCTTCTTCTTTTAGAGTTGGATCACCGTCTGTAAATACGGTATTAACCGCCTTACCCGGTGTCGTTAAATATTCTTTCAGACCTTCCATCGAAATGAAGGGTTGATCCGTCTTTGTTCCATTAAAAATGGCTTTTTCATTATATTTCGTGTTCGCCAGTGTCCCGATATGTTCAATCAACTGACCCACTTCGCTCTGAATTACTTTCCGTTGCGTAGCATCATACGTATCCGTCGCAGCTTGTGTCGTCAATTCGCGAACCCGACTCATGGCGGATGTCACTTCGTTGAGTGCCGAGTCCGTCAAGTCCATCCAACCTGTCGCTTCATTGACATTTTTTTTGAACTGTTCGACTTCACGCACTTCTGTCCGGTAACGAATCCCTTGCATGGCGACGACCGGATCTTCAGATGGTCGCTGAATCTTTTTTCCACTGATTAATTGTTCCTGCATCGCACTCAGTTTTTGATAACTGGCGGAGAGATGTCCGATATTTGTTTTCGTCAGCATCGTTTGTGTTACGCGCATTTAGTCATCACCGTCCTACGATTCCCATACCATTGATGATTTTATCAAGCATCTCATCAACCGTAGTAATATTACGCGCTGCCGCGTTGTATGCATGTTGGTACTGAATCATCATCGTCATCTCTTCATCGATTGAAACAGCCGAAACCGACATACGGCGCTGTTCCGCACTTTCCATCAAAACGGCAGAACTCTGACCGAGCCGAGCGACCTGATCCGTCGCGACTGCCATATCTCCAATGACATTTTGATAAAACGAACCGATTGTAGTCGTCGTATCGGATCGTTCAAAACGAATGTTTGCCGTTTTCATATTGGCCAGTTTCAAGGCACCGGCACTATCACCGATGTTTCCGTCTGTCGAGGTAGCAATGTTATCCAGGCTCTTTTTAATGTCTGCTCCAAGCGTAATCGACTTTGCTGTGATTACTCCTCCGTTGGAAGAAACAAAAAATTCACTTGTACCCGCTGTTTTGTCTTTTTTTACATTCGTCGCATGCGCTTCGTTGAATGCTGTCGCAAACGTTGCTGCCATCTCATCCAGGTGTCCCTGCATATTGACATACTCACCCGTTGCTTGACCATCCTCAACGTGTCCGTACATCTCAATCAGACCAATTAATCGACCTGATGAAAAACCGCCGGCTGCGTCAAATGAGATCGTTTGTGAATCTGTTTTGAATCCTGTATAGAGACCATTGTCATCTGTTGTAAAGGTCAACGTTCCTGCTTTTGGTAAATCTGAATCCACTGCAAGCAACTTGTCACCATTCGGTAATTTGATTCGAACATCAATCCGACCTTCTGCCGTTTTAACCGTATTCCCAAGTGTTCCTTGCTGAATCGCATCACCGTCGACTGATACTTTTTCAAAATCGACGTACTCTGCGAGTTCATCGAAATAACGGTCTCGTTCATCATAAAGTGCATTTGGTAACACACCAAGCGGTTCGACTGTATGGATTTCAGCATTGATATTATGAATCTTTTTGGACAGATCATTTACTTTTTTAGTCGAGACCTCAATTTCACTTTTCAGGTCACCTTGTACTTGATTAAGTGCCTTCGCCATGTAATTAAACGTTTGTGTCAATGTCTCCGCTTTTTGACGGACGACACTCCGGGCACCTGAATCCTGGGGATTCGTTGATAAGGTCTGAAGGGATTCCCAAAACCCGTCAAATGCTTTAGACAAGCCTGTATCGGATGGTTCATTGATGACATCTTCCATACGACCGAATGCGGCTTCTTTTGTACCATAGTAAGATGTCTTCGTCGCCTCGTCTCGATATTGTTTATCGAGCATGACATCGCGGACACGTTCGAGGAGTTCACCTTTTACACCCGTACCGATTTGTCCCATTTTACCTGTACCGATTGCCATCGACAATTGCTCTGTCGTCGCCATGACAAGACGTTGCCGTGAAAAGCCGGCCGTTCCTGCATTGGCGATATTGTTTCCGGTCGACTGGAGCGCCCACTGATTCGTCGTCAGTGCACGACGACCGGTTTCAAGCCCCATGAATGTTGAACCCATGTATTTGCCTCCTTAAGCATTTCGATTGAAATGTGCGCGATCAAGCGCGGACTGACCATATGTAAAATCATCTGCTTCTGGTATCAGCAATTCCAGATGCCAATTTAAATAGTGTAACGATTGAGTGAGTAAGTCAGCGTTCAACTCGTTCAGTACCTTCAACTGACCAATCGTTTGAAGCAACCGACGCATGGAATCGACATCCTCCGGGTGCGCTTGCAGCCACTCCGTCATCGTCATCGTCCCCATCTGAGCGAGACGCTGCTGCTCCAACTGTTCGATTCGTTTTAAATGAATCGGTTCTTCCTTGACGAGCTGCGAAAGACGCGGCATATCATTTTGAATCAAGACCTGTTTTTTTTCTTCCGCTAGTTCCAGTAGTGCGGCATGTTCCGCCGTCAGCTGATCGATGAGTTCCATCCGTCCTGTCCTCCTCCGTCTATGTTCGTTCATATAAAAAGCGACCCGCGCATCCGTGCCCCGAGTCGCCTCTATTGTTTAAGTTAGTCTTCTTACAAGTTCAAGAAACGTTCCGCGATTTTCTTCGCATCCGGTTTATAGGTTCCATCCTGAATGGCTTGTCGAAGGGATTCGATTTTTTCGGTCCGTGAAGGCGTCGTTTCGTTAAAGCGCAACCGCGCTTCGCTTGAAATCGTCACTTCATCCGGCCGATTCGTGCGTGTTGGTTCTGTTCCTTCTACTTTTTGATTTTTTTCGTACGTCTTAGGCATGTTAACCCACTTCGTAGAATCAATTCGCATGTGAACACCTGCTTTCTAGACTACAAGATTCTTAATTCAAGTTCGATACGTTCGCGGTTTCGAAGGGGCAGAAGAATCAAGCATCGCTTGAGCGAGTTCACGTCGCAATTTTTCGCGACATTCGGCACAAATCGTGCCATCACGGGAGGGCTTCCCGCAACTCTCACACATGATCTCCATCTGAGAAATTTCAGAGATCAACAATCGCCCTTCTTTAATGTAACGGAAGACCGTTTCTCTCTTTACTCCGATAGCCATCTCAACATCTTTAGGTGAGGTTCGGACTTTTCGCCGTTCTCGCAGGAACTCACGCACCTTCTCAAAATCAGTATGATCTTTTCTGATACAATCGACACACAGATCAGAAGATTGACGAACAAATAACTTCCCGCAAGTTTTGCAGTTTAATACATCCATTTCCTTCACCTCATATTGAATATCGGCAGGAATGAAGATTTTTTAAACACTTCGAAATAAAGTTACCGCAGAAATTTCTTTGGCGCCGGCTTCATAAAGCCGTGAAGCCGCTTGGTGCAAGGTGATTCCGGTCGTATAGACGTCATCGACCAGCAAAATCGTTTTTCCGGTCACCGGCTGAATGACGTGATACGGATTGTCCCGTTCCAGTCGTTCGTGCCTCGTCTGATGACTGAATGCGACTCCGTCCGTCCTTTCCAGCACAAGCCGGACCCGTCCCCGCATCGTCCGGGCGATCAGTTCCGCCTGATTGAAGCGGCGTTCGCCCAACCGCTCCGGACTGAGCGGAATCGGGACAATCCAGTCCTGTTTGACTTTTACCTTCTTGAGCTCTGTTTTAAACACATCGAGCAAAGCCGTGTCCCCGAGAAACTTATACCGTTTCATGAACGCCTTTGCTTGTGTCTGATAAAGAAATAGCGGGTGCGTGACCAATCGCCGTCCCTGGTCGCGCCAGTCCTGACAATCTGCACAGAGCGCTTGTCCCGGCTTCCCGCAATCCTCGCATTCCCCTCTTTTTACAAATTCTATTTTACAGGTCGGACACAGGGTTTGCCTAGTCCAGACATTGGATAACATCCAACTGGGTAAAAAGTCCTGGCCGCACAGCTGACAGTTCATCGAAATCCCTCCCGGTTCGCTCGTTTAATCTGATCGATTGCTTGATACATCGTGTCAGACCGGTCATTCGCAAACAATACGATATCCCCTTTCCGGAAAATCGGCGCTTCGGCCGACGCGTCCACTGATTTGAATCAAGGCGGCACTGCTGAAAGATTGATCGGCATCAAGAACCGCGACCTGAACGTCAACCAACGTCACCCCGCGCTCGAGAATCGTCGTCGTCAACAGCACATCCGTCGTTTGGCGAAACCGGGCGACTTTCGTAATCCGGTCCGGATCGGCCGCGTGGACGGTTTCACACGCGATGCCCTGCTGCTGTAAACAGGTCTGCCACGTCTCAAGCGCCTCGACTTGCGGTACGAACAACAGGCGTGGTTTACCCGCATGCGTCAGGACCCAGTTCACGACGTCATGTTTCCCGTAAGGAACCTGCATGCGGGGTGTCGGCAACGGAAAACCGTGATACCGCCGCATCAGGCGGACCGTCGGCAACCGCCGATCGCGGAGTGACGGGGTCGCGCTGAGTAAAATCAGGGAAGCACCCGGAGCCGTCGCCTGCCGGACATACCGGTGTAACGTCCGGTCGGACCGGTACGGAAAGGCATCAACCTCATCAATGAAGACGACGTCAAAACAGGTCCGGTAATGAATCAATTGGTGGGTCGTGCTGATTGTGATATCGCCGAGCCCAAGCCGGTCTTCAGATCCTCCGAACAAGGAGACGATCGTCGCCTGTTGAAACGCACGTCGCAAATGGCCCGTCAATTCCCGGACGACATCTGCCCGCGGTGCCGTGATCAGAACACGACGATTCGTCGAGAGTGCCCGTTCGATTCCCGGAAACAGCATCGGTGTTTTACCGGCACCGCAAACGGCATGGACGAGCAACCGTTTCCGTTGATCGATCGTCCGGACGATGGCCTCGGCAATCCGCTGCTGATCGATTGTCAAGTTCAGTTCTGTATGACAGTCAGAACGGACGGGATCAAGCGGACGCGGATCCGTGACGAGACGGTCGCACGTCCGCAATTTGCCGAAAATCAGACAATGCCGGCAATAATAACAGCGTTTGCCGCATGTACACGGTCCCCGGGTCGGTAACTTTCCGCACCGTTCGCAACGCCACGTCACAGCCGGACGGTATTCCAAGGGATGGTCCACCGGTTTGTCTAGCCGGTAGTCGGGAATCAATCGTCCACGTAAATCCATACGCCACTTCCTTTCATTTGACTGACTTCCCCCTCACTTTCGGCAAGACGAACGGACTTCCTGCCCGTGCTGCTTGCACTGCTGTCAAATAACCACACAAAAAAGACGTATCTGTTTTCACAGATACGCCGTTGTGTCATATAAGCCCTGCGGCTAACACAGGATTACGCTTCTTGATACCAGGTGATGCCGATCGCACCGGGTCCCAGATGGGTTCCGATGACCGGACCGAACACACTCATCTCCATCCGGGCGTCCGGGAACCGTTCTTGCAGGACGGCAATTTCTGCTTCCGCTTTCGATGAATCTTCCGCATGGATGACTCCGATGACATATCCGGCACCGGTTCCTTGAATCGTCTCGTCCATCATTTCTTCAATCCGTTTGACAGCCCGTTTGAACGTCCGAATTTTTTCGAACGGAACGATTTTCCCGTCGACGAAATGAAGAACCGGTTTGATTTTAAGGAAAGAACCGACGACGGCCTGCGTCATGCTGAGTCGTCCGCCGCGGTGCAGGTGTTCGAGGTCATCGACCACGAAATAGGCACGGATGACATTCTTTAATGCTTCAAGACGAGCGACGATCTCAAGTGCCGTCGCGCCGGCGTCACGCATCCGAACTGCTTCCTTGACCAGGAAAGCCTGCGGCATACAGGAGATCCGCGAATCAATCGGATGCACCTCGACGTGTTCGACCATCATGTTGATCGTATGTAGTGCCTGGTACGTCCCGCTGATTCCGCTCGATAGCGTGATGCCGATGATATCCGTCCCCTGCGGCAACTGTTCAAACGATTCAACAAGGTCACCGATGTTCGGCTGTGATGTCGTCGGTAAACTTCCTGTCTGAATGCGTTGATAAAAATCAGGTACGGAAATATCGAGTCCTTCACGATACGCATCTCCGTCGAAGATGACACTAAGCGGTGCAACGTGGACATTGTTTTCTTCACAATAGGTAGTTGGCAGATAGGCAGTGCTATCCGTTAAAATCACAATTTGGCTCATTCGTGAATTTCCTCGCTTTTAAGAGTTCCGTCGTGACATAAGGTATTCTGACAGGTCACAATCGCTTATTTATCATATCACAGGTTGAAGTTTTAAAAAAAGAAAGACGGAGCCGAATCGGCTTCCGTCCGTACTTAAACGACGACGACCCAGCCGCGGCGAATCGCTTCGACGACAGCACCGGTCCGGTCGGGCACATTCATTTTACGTAAAATAGAGGAAACGTGGTTTTTAACGGTCTTCTCACTGATGAACAACGTATCGCTGATTGCCCGGTTCGAGAAACCGTCCGCAAGTAGCTGCAACACTTCGCATTCCCGGCGTGTCAACACGTGCAGCGGTGCTTCGGCAACACGTTTTTCAATCGGTTGCGAAGACATCGTCTGCTTCATCTTCATCAGACGACGGTATTCCTGTAACAAGTTCGGTGTGACTTTCGGGTGAACGTATCCGCCTTCGCGGTACACAGACCGGATAGCATTGACCAGTTCATCCGTCGCCATCTCTTTTAAGAGATAACCGACCGCACCTGCGCCAAGCGCGTGCATGACATAGGTTTCATCGTCATGGATCGACAGGATGATGACCCGGACTTCGGGATGAACTTCCATCAAACGTTTTGTCGCTTCGACACCATTGACTTTCGGCATATTTATATCCATTAAGACGATATCAGGCTGATGTGTTTCAACGAGTGGAATCACGTCTGCTCCACTCTCGCCCTCCGCGACGACGACGAACTCTTCTTCAAAATCAAGAATCCGTTTGACGCCTTCCCGGAATAACTGATGATCGTCGATGATGACTACTTTTACTTGCTCGTTATTCACAGTGTTTCTCCTCTCGCTCCGGATTCCTCAACTGGAATCCTTACCTTGATGACTGTCCCTTTACCCGGCTGCGTCTCAATTTCAAACTCACCGTCTATCAATTCAATCCGTTCCCGCATCCCGATCAGTCCGAATGACTCATCGCACGATTCGACAATCGAATCAAAGTCAAATCCAATCCCGTTATCCTTGACGTGGATCCGGACCGAATGTTGATACTGTTCTATGATAATACGAATGTCCCCTGCTTTGGAATGCTTAACTGCATTTTGGACCGCTTCCTGGACAATTCGGAAGACGGCGACTTCATAGGTCGATTCAATCCGTTCCCCGCCTCCGAGATAATTAAAGTGAATCGGAATGCTGGAAATTTCCTGCATATGCCGTAAATACCGTTCCAGTGTCGGGACGAATCCGAGATCGTCAAGCGTCATCGGACGTAAATCGTAGATGATGCGGCGGATATCGGCGAGTCCGTCACGGATCAATTTCCGTAGACGGTGGATTTCTTCAAAGGCTGCTTCTGCACCGTTATGCTGGTGAATCTTTTCAATTAAATCAGCGCGGATCAACACATGTGCAAGCGTCTGCGCCGGACCGTCATGCATATCCCTCGACAGGCGGCGCCGTTCATTCTCCGCCGATTGAAAGACCTTTAAGCCCATCTCCTGTTTTTGCATTGCTTTCTCGTACTTTTCATTCATGACCTGCATGTCGTCCGTCAGGAAATTCAGTACGACCGAAACCCGGCTGATCAGCATGTCGGCACGCTCAATCGTTTCATCCAGTTGAACGAGACGGCGTTCCAGCTCGTCCCGGCGCTTTCGGCAGTTCATCTCATCGCGTTGGTTGATGAACGATTCGAGTTGGAGAGCGTTGGCTGTCTCATAAGCAGTCCGGATGTCTTGTTCTGAGTAGTTGTCGAAGTTCTTGCTCACGATGACGAGTCGCGCTTTCGAATCCTTAATATGTCGTTCTAGCCGTTCAGCTTCTTTAATATAGTCGTGAACGCGTGTCTTCAGTTCCCGTAACTCCTGCTGGATTTCAGCATACTGTTCCCGCGAACTTTCCGTAATCCGGACGATTTCTTCCCGGCTTTCTTCTACGACACCAATGATGTTCTGTACGATATCATTCAAGGACAGTCGCTCCCCCATCTCATTCGTCATACTACTCCCTCCGTTCCTTGCCAGTCCCCACGGTTGTCTCTCTCTCGAATCGTCGTTATGCTAGAAAGAACTAGTTAACGAGGAGGACATTTTTGATTATGACATTATTTAATTATTATACAGTAAAAGAAAACGGTTTCCATGAAATCATTATCCAAAAGTCACGATTTATTACATATTTGGCGCGTGCCACCTCGGAAGAAGAGGCACAGCGCTTCATTGCCGGCCTCAAAAAAAAACATTCGGACGCCAATCATAATTGCTCCGCTTACGTCATCGGCGAACACAATGAGATTCAAAAAGCCAACGATGACGGTGAACCGAGCGGAACGGCAGGTGTCCCGATGCTCGAAGTCTTAAAAAAACGGAATCTCCGCAATACCGTCGTCGTCGTGACCCGCTACTTCGGCGGCATCAAGCTCGGCGGCGGCGGCTTGATCCGGGCTTACGGTTCGAGTGTCTCGGAAGGGTTGAACGCTGTCGGCATCGTGGAGCGGATTGCCCACGATTTAGTCGAAGTCACAGTCGATTATACATGGCTCGGAAAGCTGGAGAATGAGTTACGGGCAACCGAACACATCATCGATCAGATTCATTATCTCGATCATGTCAAAATCGATGTCTGGGTCGAAGAAACCGCCGTCCCTGCTTTTTTTGAGTGGATGACGAATTTGACGAACGGACAGGCTCTGCTTGAGAAAACCAATTCGCGCTACGTCGAACGTGACATTCAACCTTGACCTGCTATACTGATTGTAAAGAATTTAAAAGTTTTCTAATAATTCAGTAAAGTAAGGAGTAATGAATCGTGGATGATTCCAAACGATCCCGTTCTGCCAAACCAAAACCGAAGCGGTCGTGGTTTAAAGTGTTCGTCACCATTTTTCTAGTCGTATTTATCGCTGGAGGTGCTGCATTTGCCTATGTCGCTAACAAAACGTTTCAAACCGCCAAACAATCTGAGGTCGAACTGTCACGTGGAGATAAATCAGACAAACGGGCTGCTGCCGTCGACTTAACGAAAGATCATTTTTCCGTCCTGCTCGTCGGAACGGATGAACGTCCGGGTGATACGTCCTCACGTGCCGATACGATGATTGTCGCAACATTCAACAAAACGGATAAACAAGTCAGTTTACTGAGTATTCCTCGTGATTCCCTCGTCATGATCCCATCTGTCGGGTACGAAGATAAAATCAATCATTCCTATGCGTTCGGCGGCATTGATTCAACGATTGAGACCGTCGAAAAGCTGCTTGATATCCCGATTGATTATTACGGTTCAATCAATTTCAATGGTGTCGTTGCGATTGTCGATGCTGTCGGCGGCATTGAAGTCGATGTCAAACTACCAATCGATACGTTAAACTCTTCCGATAAAAAAGGAGGCGTCAAGCTCGAGCCCGGTCTTCAACGCTTAAACGGTGAGGAAGCTCTTGCCTATGCCCGGATGCGTTACGAAGATCCAGAAGGAGATATCGGACGGACGAAACGCCAACAACAGGTTGTTCAAGCGATCATCGATCAATCGACATCCTTTGGATCCATCACAAAGCTGAACAAGTTGATGGATGCGACCGGTGATAATTTCACGACAAACATGTCCCTGACGGAAGCGTTCCAACTACAACCGTTCGTCAAATCCTTGAACACCGTCAACCGGATTGACTTAAAGGGAACGGATACAAAAATCAACGGTGCCTACTATTATCAGCTTGACCCAAGTTCACTCGCTGATGCGAAAACGACGTTGAAGGAACAGTTGAACTTGCCGGAGACGGCCGACGATTCGACCACTACACCGGAGGTTTCCAATGATTCGACCGTTGAAAGCAACTGATTATCCCGAACTTCACCGGCTCCAGCAACAAGCGTACCGTGTCGAGGCTGATTTAATCGGTGCCACTTTCTTTCCGCCGCTTCTTCAATCGGAAGCAGCACTTCACGAAGAACAACCGGCCGGTTACATCACGCGTCTCGACGAACGGCTCGTCGGCGCTTTGACCGTCGAAGGGGAAACGATCACCCGGTTGCTCGTCTCCCCGGATTCTTTTCGTCAGGGCATCGCGACGCAATTGATCCGGCATACCTTGGAACATCAAGCGCTTCGTATCGTTTCGACGGCCGCATTAAACGAACCGGCTATCGCCTTGTATCGCCAATTCGGATTCCAGCCTGTTCATCAAGTCAGACGGGATGCAATCGTCCTCGTCACACTTGAACGTGACGATGTACTTGATGTGTGACAAATCATAGAAAAAGGGGGTGACGGATATCAACATCCGTCACCCCCTTTTAGCTGTAAATACTCGTACGTTTGACATCAATCAGAACCAGCCCATGATTGATCCCATCACTGCACCGAGGATCACAATCCGGAGCGGTGATTGTTTGTAGAAACGCAGCAGACAAAACAGTCCGAAAGCAATCAAAAAATCGACTCCTGTTTTGACACTCGACGTGAAGATCGGGTCATATAACGCAGCGAGCAGAATACCGACGACTGCCGCATTGACCCCAATCAGCATCCGGCCGACCGACTTGTTGCTACGGACCCGGTCCCAAAACGGCAGGACACCGAGGACAAGTAAAAATCCGGGCAGGAAAATCGCGAGCGTCGCCAGGATTCCGCCCATCAGTCCGTTCACGACCGTCCCAAGATACGTCGCGAACGTAAAGAGTGGCCCTGGAACAGCTTGCGCTGCCGCATAACCAGCCAGGAAACTATCGCCTGTCAAAAAGTCCGCTACCAGAGATTGCTGTAAAAACGGCAGGACAACATGTCCACCACCAAACACGAGGGCACCGGCACTGTACATGATACTCGTCAGCTGAAGATTCCCCGCGGCATTCGCCGCAAGGAACGATGTTACGACAAGCAGGACGATGAACAGGACCAAAGCACTGATACTGAGCCATTTCGGGACACGGATATCGAGTCTTCCTCCACTTTTCGGTTCGTCCTTAAACAGAAATAATCCAAGCACGGCTGCAAGCAGCAGGACACCGACTTGCGCGAGCGGATGGGCGAGCAACAAGACACCGGCCAACGCCAGCAACATCAAAAATAACCGTTTCGGACCGACGGCAAGTTTTGTCCCCATACCGAGCACGGCATCTGCAACGATCGCGACGGCAACAAGCTTGAGACCGTGAATGAAGCCCGCTTCCGTCAAATCGAATTCGGTTGCGAGCACTGCGAACAGAATCAGCAAAATGCTCGACGGTAACGTAAAGCCGATGAATGAGACGATCGCACCGACGACGCCTCCCCGAACAAGACCAATTCCCATCCCGACCTGACTCGAAGCCGGTCCGGGCAGAAATTGACAAAGGGCGACAAGATCGGCGTATGCTTTCTCATCCATCCACTTCCTTCGTTTGACATATTCCTCGTAAAAATACCCTAAATGGGCGACAGGTCCGCCAAATGACGTTAATCCAAGTTTTAATGAGACGATGAAAATTTCGATCCATCTGTTCATCTGATCACCTCCACGCTGAATTATACGAAAACTTTGTAAATTTTCTGTGACCATTCAGGTGTTTCGTGATTTTTTCCGTCCATATGTGACAGTTCTCCAAAAAGTCTCGACCGGCCCTTGACGATACCGCTTCAAGTACCAGCTCGAGAAGATGACTTGCACAACCAATACCGCGATGACGAGCAACGTACCTTGCCAGAGCGGAATCGTCCCGTACCGTCCGGTCAAGAACAGCACCAGTGTAAAGATGACCGTCTGCATGAGGTAATTCGTCAACGCCATCCGTCCCAACACTTGAAATCCCCTTAACGGATGGCCTGATCGGACGAGTAAGGCAATTCCCGCCGCATAAGCGACAGTAAGCGTACGACCCGACAGCCAGACGAAAAAGTAATTGGCCAGTCCGTCCGGGAAACGCCCTTGATGAATCTGAACAATCGGATAGAGCAACGGCAACGACAGCAACAGACTGGCACCAAACACAAGACGAATCGTCCGGGTCGCCGGCGGACGGATCGTGAATCGTTCCATCAAGTAGGCTCCGATTAAAAACAGGGAAAGAATTTCCGGCCAGATTGCCAGAGAATTCGTTAAGCCGTGCGGCAATTGAACGGTCGCATGATAGATGACGAATGCCGTGACGTCATGTGCCGCCACGATCGATTGCAGCGTCGTATCCGGGTCCGGAATCGACCGGTCGCCGACGGACTCGGCATATTGATAAATCGACAGATACCGAAAGAAGACATACAGCTGTAAGGCGAGAGCGGCCCACAGCTTCGTCGACGGTCGTGTCTGAACGAACGCAAGCAGCATCAGACCGCACAGGGCATAGGTCTGCAGGATATCTCCTCTCCAGAACAGCAGATGGATGAGACCGAACAGAAATAAAGCGAGTAAACGGCGGACGAAAATCCACAGTGATTTTCGCTTCACCCGTAACCGGTGGATGAACAGAATGAAGCCGGCTCCGAATAAAACGCTGAACAACGTATAGAATTTTGTTTGGATGAACAGGTCAAACAGGAGACGCAACAGCTGATCGGTGCTCCCCATTTCGCGCGTGAAACGTTCGCCGAGAAAGTTCGGCATATTAACAAAGAGGATGCCGCATAAAGCGAATCCCCGCAATACATCCAGATAGATAATTCGGTCGGTTCGTTCAATCGGATTCATCTCGACTCCCCTATCGCCAAATCAGCCGCCCAAATTTCTTTGAGCGGCTGATTGGTCATTTTGATGTCATTCGTTCCAGCAAATTCAGTAACGGTCGATAGCGCTCGCCCAGTAATCCAAGCGATTCGACTAAAATATCGAGTACGAGTAGTAACATCAGCAAGGAAACGAGTGCTCCAAGCGAAGTCGTTTGTGAAAACAGGACTGCTGTCATCCCGAAGACGGCACACAGTCCGTAAATGACGAACACTGCCTGACGCATCGTAAAACCAAGGTCGAGTAACCGGTGATGGAGATGAGCCTTATCCGGTGCAAATGGCGGTTTTCCCTGTAATACCCGTCTCACAATCGCAAACAGCGTATCGGAAATCGGGATACCGAGCAGGATGACCGGTACCGCAAGTGAAAACAAGGTGACGTTCTTGAAACCGAGCAACGACAAGACACCTAACATGTACCCGAGGAATAACGCACCGGTATCTCCCATGAAAATCTTCGCCGGATAAAAGTTGTGGAACAGAAAACCAAACGTACTCATCAATAAAAGAATCGCGACAATCGTCACGTAGACGTTGCCCTGAATGACGGCCAGGCTGATCAACGTCAGCAGGACGATGCTCGAAACCCCTGCCGCCAATCCGTCCAATCCGTCAATCAGATTGACGGCATTCGTGATGCCGATGACCCAGAGAAACGTCAGCGGGACACTCCACCAGCCAAGATACAACTGTTGATCGAACGGCAGATTGATGAACTCGATCCGGATCCCGCCATTTAAGACGACTACGGCCGCGACGATCTGCCCCATCAGTTTCAGGCGGGCATTTAATTGAAAACGGTCATCGAGTGCGCCTGTCAAAATCACGACAAAGCCTCCGACCAGAATATGTGTCGCATACGGGCTTGAAGGTTGCAAAATAAAGTAACCAATCATAAATGCAATATAAATCGCAAGTCCGCCCAAGCGCGGCATAATTCGTACGTGTACCTTTCGCGCGTCCGGACTGTCAACGGCACCGACGGCAATCGCAAAGCGTTTTACGACGGGTGTGATCAGTAAGGCCGCGATAAAACAGACAATGGACGCCGTCCATAACATAATAACATCACGCTCCTGCGCGAATTATATCATAAAAAAAAAGAGCCGACGAGCGGCTCACATGAAGATTGGGACTTCTGCAGATGGATCATATGTATAGATGCCGCGTCCGACTTTTTTAATTGCCGGATTTGCTTGTTCCACTTTCGCCATCAGTTGATAGATGTTGCTGATTTGGTGACGGTACCGAAGTTCCAGTTCCATTTGAATGTCCCGTGCTGACATCGATTCGCGTTCACGCATCAAGTCACTGATTTGATGGACATAAACTTCCAGTGGGTAACGTTGGTTGACTCGGCGTTGCTTGAGCGGACGCTCCTGTGTCACGGCGACTTCTTTTGCCGAATCGCTTGTTCCGCGACTTAATTCTGCAATTAAATATTCAGCGCGCCGCTGCAGACGGCGATATTCCTCTTCAATTTCCATCAGTTCTCGGTAGATATGTTCACTCGATCCCATTTGTTAACCTACTTTCCTAAATCAAACATAAATATTTCAATTATGTTTCAATTGTATGTTTTTTGAAATAAAATAAGCTACAATTTGCCTCTTTAATATATAATTTTATTATATATTTAATTATTCTGTAATATTTTTCTCTCATTGGTTGTCACTTGACTACACTTCATATTAACAGAAAGAAGATAGAACGGAACAGATAAATTATAAATTAAACTATTTTAAAAATACTTAATTGACTATATAAGATTTTCTGCGTATTCATTTTACTTAAAAGGAGACTGGAAATTTAATGGACAAATTAACTAAAATCCTCACAATGAAGCTAGTACTTTTGCTTCTGGTGACCATCGCTTTTCCGTCCTCATTAGTATCGGTTGCATACGGCATATCATTTACGAAAAACATCTAACAATCGACAAATTCAATAATTTTATATTCGTCCGCTTCAGTTTCTTAGAAGAAAAGCTAGTGCATTTAGTACGGAAAGTTAATACTATACAACAAAAGGCTTCTGTTCATTTCAAACAGGAAATTCCTAATAGTATTTTAGCAACACGTTAAGTTTAATGACTGTAAAAACGCTCATTCCTTTTGTCGGAACGAGTGTTTTTTATACGACAAAAGGACCGCTCAGGGAAGCGGTCCTTTTGTACTCACATGAAAAGAGATTGATCAGATAAAACCATCTGCCATCAGGGAATGGCGGATGTTCATTAGCGACTAGCTAGAATCTGCTCAAGGGAAAGCAAATCCGTCGAATCGACACGATAGTCTGCCTCATGTAACGTCGTTTCCGGACCGACTCCGACAGCATACATACCCGCTGCGTGAATGGCCGTGATTCCTGCCGCTGCATCTTCTACACCGATGCAACGTTCAGGTGCGACGCCAAGCGCCTCTGCTGCCCGTAAAAACACTTCAGGGTGTGGTTTTGACTGGGCGACGGTTGCCGCATCGACGATGTCATCAAAATAGTGCCGGACTCCAAGTGCCTCAACGACAGTCAACGCATTTTTAGAAGCTGACGCCATTCCGATTTTCAGCCCAGTCGCACGGATTTCATCCAGGAATGCAATGATTCCCGGTAAAAGATCCTGTTCTGAAATATGTTGGATCAACGTGACGTAATGGTCGTTCTTTTTCGTTGCGAGCGCTTCTTTTTCCTGAGCGGTAAAAGCATCCTGCTTCCCGCCAAGTATCAAAATCCGCTCCAGTGAATCGGTCCGACTGACGCCTTTCAGTGTTTCGTTGAACTCCCGGTCGAACGGAATGTCCAACTCCTCACCCAGTTGTTTCCAAGCCAGATAATGATACTCGGCTGTATCGGTAATTACGCCGTCCAAGTCAAAAATGACCGCTTCAATCGTTGGTGCCATCCGACATCCATCCTTTCATCCATCGTACATGAAAGACAAGAAATCGAATGATTTGCGCAAACGATTGCACTTGCCTCAAGAATTATTTTACCTGTTCCTCCTACCCTTTGCAAGCGTTATCAAAAAACAAATCCAAATCGTTTACCTTTCTAAAAAGAAACCGTTCTCAATTTCAAGGGAATGTTTTACTTATTTCGTTCTTTTCTATTCGTTTTACAATTTTTAACTGTTATAATAAAAGCGAGTTTGACAGTCGAACCGAAGGAGTGACCAATCATGTTTCAGCGCGTTAAACAATTAATAGATGAACAGAGTCGCAGAATGCGTCGTTATGAAAAAACCGTTTTATTAATTAACAGCCTAGAAGCAGAAATGGAACAAAAGACAGATGAAGAACTGCAGCTTTTGACAACATCCTTAAAAAATCGTCTCCAGGCCGGTGAGAAAATCGAGGCGATCACCGTGACGGCCTTTGCCCTTGTCCGGGAAGCCAGCAAGCGGACACTCGGTCTTCGTCATTACGATGTCCAGTTGATCGGCGGACTCGCCCTTCTATCCGGACATATCGCCGAAATGGCGACAGGTGAAGGAAAAACACTCGTCGCGTCACTCGCGAGTTTCACCCAGGCCCTTCATGGTCATGGGGTCCATGTCATCACAGTCAACGAATACCTCGCACAGCGTGATGCGGAACAGATTGGTCAGATCCATCGTTTCTTAGGTTTGACGGTCGGCATCAATTCAGCAGAACTGTCATTCGAAGAAAAACAGCAGGCTTATGCCGCTGATATTACATATGGAGTCGGAACAGAGTTCGGCTTTGACTATCTGCGGGACCATTTGGTCATGCGGCAGGAAGATCGTCTGCAACGCCCCCTCCGCTTCGCGTTAATCGATGAAGTCGACAGTGTCTTGATCGACGAAGCAAAAACGCCCCTCATCATGGCGGAACGGGACACCGTTCACGAAGGCTTACAACAGTTGGTCCGCCATGTCGTAAAAGACTTTACAGAAGACGCCGATTATACGTTCGATGAAGAAATCAAGGCAGTCGCCTTGACGGATCAGGGCATCGAGACAATCGAACGGACTTTCGGCATCGATCAGCTGTTTGCAGCGGAACATGCCGTACTGTTCCACTATGTCATCCAGGCACTGCGGGCTCATGTCGTTCTCCAAAGGGACGTCGATTACATCGTCAAGGACGATAAGATTGCGCTCGTCGACTTATTCACCGGCCGGTTGATGGAAGGACGCAGTCTATCGGATGGTCTCCATCAAGCGCTTGAAGCGAAGGAGCACGTCAGCGTGACCGAAGAAAATCGGACGACGGCGCAAATTACGATCCAGCATTATTTCCGTCTCTATCATCATGTGTGCGGAATGACGGGGACTGCCGCCACTTCCCGTGATGAATTTTTGAAGACGTACCGGATGGATGTGGTATCGATTCCACCGAACCGTCCGAAAATCCGAATCGATGAAGCGGATGTCCTGTTCTTGACGAGTCCTGAGAAATACAGCGCGATTGCGGCAGCGACCGAAACAGCTCATTCGACGGGGCAACCGGTCTTGATCGGAACGACTTCGATCGAACAATCCTTAAAGGTGGCAGAAGTCCTCGATCAGCGGCACATTCCTTACGAGATTCTGAACGCCAAAACGGTCGACCAGGAAATTCGGATCATCGAGTCCGCCGGCCGCCACGGCCGGGTGACGATTGCGACGAACATGGCAGGACGCGGAACGGATATCCTGCTCGATGATGCGGCGAAAGCGCAAGGCGGTCTGTTCGTCATCGGCACGGAACGTCACGAATCAGTCCGGATCGATAACCAGTTGCGTGGCCGGGCGGGACGTCAAGGAGATCCCGGTCTGACACGTTTCTACCTGTCGCTCGAAGATGAACTGCCTCGACGGTTTGCCCGTGAACGGTTAGAGCGCGTCAAAAAGAAGCTCGGTTCCGTCACCGGTCCGATCAGTGCAAAAGAAGCTCAGCAGCTGATGGCTTATGCGCAGGAAACCTGCGAATCGGTCAACCGCAGCGTCCGTGACGATCTCGTCCAACTCGAGGAAGTCATCAGTGAACAACGTCTTGCCATCTATCGTCTCCGCAATCAAATCGTTGATTCGGCGACACTGGACCAATTCGTCCAGCCGTTTGCCGCCCGGACCGTCCACGCCTATCTCGATCAGTATTTGACGGACGACCTCGTTCCGGAAGAATGGCCGATTGAATTATTGACGACGGAACTGGAACAATTGTTGCATCAACCGGTCGAACTGCCTCTGGCCGACTCGATCGAAACAATCAAACACCAACTGGAACCGCTCATTGTTGCGGTCGACCAGCGAATGGCGTTACAGATTATCGAAGATGAAGAAACGGCGCGACGATTCATGTTACTGGCACTCGACGAACAGTGGACAAGTCATTTGACGGCGATGAATTCCCTCAAGGAAGGGATTCATTTACGCAGCTACGGCCAAGAACAGCCGGTCCGGATTTTTGAACGGGAAGGCATGGATTATTTCCGTTATGCGATCTTCAGTTTTGAAAAACAAGTCGTTTCCGGACTATGCCGTCCGGAAGAAACCACTCTGCAAGGAGGACTGTTTCATGCAACCGTCGATTGAGGATGACATTCAACCCGCGCTTTACTTTACCGAGGATATGCCGATCGTCAAAGAAGACGAGTATGTTTTTCGGTACGCACTCAATCAGTTACCGAAACTCGGACCGAATCAGTTGGCTATCCACCTCTTTCAAGTATTGCAGACGGAACCGTTGCAGCTGATTGCGTTGTTCCAAAATACACTTGAACGTTCTTTCCAGCTGAATGATCTGGTTGTCCTCGTCCTGTCAGGCGATCAGCTCGTCGCAAGGAAGACATTTACGATTGAAGAGGTACCGGTGTTGCTTCCGAAAGCGACTTTGCCGCTTTGGCTCGAGTTTTCGGAGGAAGAGCAGTTCGTCGAGTTGTCGACGCTTGATGCTCCGCTCGAACTGGTTTTCTCCAATGAACAGTTAACGGATCTCGTCATCGATGATTCCTTTACTGCTTCGGAGCAACGCCTGATTTGTCAAATTGCTTTCTCTCATCCTGCTCCACCGACAGACGGCTGGTCCTTGTTGCCGGTCTCAATTTTCAAACAGGAACAGATCGTCGAGTCCATTTTACTGGTCCGCAATCCGAGTGGACAAACGCTCGAACTCGACTCACTTGCGTTTGAGTTGTTGCTTGGTGATCAGGTGGTCGCCGTAACCCGGCATGCCTCGGTGACCGTGTCTCCGCAAAGCGAACAAGCGGTCCGCCTGCTGTTTGACTACACGGCACATCCGAGTGATGCTTTGGCTTTACGGTACCTGCCGGAATAATTCCTTCAAAAAAAGGGGCTTCTCGTCAATGACGAAAAGCCCCTTTTGGATTATCCTTTTAATAAACCGATGACACGAACATTGACCGCTTTCGGCTGGAATGCCAACATGTTTTCCATGTCTTGGGCAATCCGTTCCTGTACTTTTCCTGCTGTCTTGATAATCGACATCCCGTATTTGATATGAACCGAAAGACTGACCGTAATGGCACCGTCCTCGTCTTCGACCTTCACGAGCTTGACCATCTGTTTTTCCTGTAACTTCGAATCGTCCTGAGTAAAAGCAATTCCTTCTGTTTCCTGAACCGCTACCCCGGCAATCACTTCAATCACTTGTTGAGAAACGTTGACGACACCATCCGCATTGTTTAAGTTATACGACATACTTTCCACGCCCTTCATCTATTAATCGCTCTACTTTAAAGTGTATAGCATTTAACCTTTTTTTGAAAGGTCTTGTCGTTCTTCGACGATCGGACGAATATCGATTTCGATTAACGGACGCATCAGACGGACAATCAACGGATGAATGATGACGCCGACAATCAACAAGGCGACACCGATGACGATCAGCAGGGCGAGCCAGGTTTGCGGTACGAAGGCTGTCGTTACATACTGCCGCCATGCCATGACGAAGAAGACGTGCAACAGGTAGACATATAAACTGAGTTCCCCTGCCCGCGTGACGAGCGGCAGACGACGCATCGGGACGAGCATCATGAAGCCAAGCGACGCCGTAATCGACAGGAAGTAGATGACACTGTGTTTCAACACACCGATCCAGGCATCACTGTCGTACTGTTCGACATACGGGAAACGATGTTTGAACGCATTTGCCAAGGCGACGATTTCCTGCGGTGTATCGCGCCATGCTTCATAGAGAAGAAAGCCGACGACGCTTGCGAAAGCCAGTCCGCCGATCAACCGGACGTTCATCCGCCGTTTAAAGCTTTTCGGCATTTCGAAAATCCGGATGAATTCGTGTTCCGACAAGTAGTTCCCGAGCAGGAAGTAAGGATAGAACATGATCAATTTTCGTAAAGCCAAAAATCCGGTGTTTTCGAGTTCAAAGCCGTACAATAAAGCAAAGGCGAGTCCGAACCAGACATAACCGCGTAAATGGACGACATACGGTGTGACGATATACCAGACGACCATGACGAATAAATACCAGAGTGCCCAGTAGGGACGTAACAGATGTGTCCCGAGATTTTGTCCGGACAACAACGGCAATCCTTCTCCAAACGTTGCCCATGAACCAATCAAGATCTGCCAGACACAATAGACGGCAAACAGTTGAATAACACGTAAATACTTGTTTTCACGGAAGAAATAGCCGCTTAAAATAATGAATAATGGCATGTGAAACGAATAAATGACCAAGTACACTGTTTCGAGTAACTTTCCATCGTAATCAAACCGTAAATCCGTCAGCATGTGACCAATTACTACGAAAATGACAAGGAATCCTTTGATATTATCAAACCACGGATTTCGATTCATGTTACACTACCCCTTATACTCCCTCGAAAGGAACGATTGTTTTATGAAAAAAGCACTAGTCATTCTCTCGATCGTCGCCAACGTCGTCCTCCTCGCGTTATTGCTCGGACGTAAACCGATCGAGTTATTCGAGCAGGCCTTTCCTGCGACGAACACACAGCCCATTACGACATTCCAATATACGAAAAATCCGAACTACGTCCGCTTGAATAGTCTTTTCCATACTTATCAATACCCAAAATCACCGAATTCTGTCATGCTCGGTGACTCGATGACGAATTTTGGTGATTGGCGGATCCTGCTCAATGATCCGACAATTGTCAATTTCGGAATTCCCGGTGATACGACGGAAGGCTTTCTGACCCGCCTCGACCTGATTGTCGAGATGAAACCGAAACGTGTTTTCCTGATGGGCGGCATCAACGACATCCGGCACTTCACCCCGATTCCGACGATCACGGAAAACATGACGACAATCGTGACGACACTGCGAAAAAATAACATTGATGTCGTCATTCAGTCCACGTTACCCGTCGCACCCAAGTACTCCGATTCGGTCCGTGTCAATCGTGACGTCGAAGCCTTGAACCGGAATCTCGAGCAGCTTGCCAAATCAGCCGGTGTTCCGTTTGTCGATTTACGTCCGGAGTTGACCAA
The DNA here is from genome assembly GCF_018618835.1 of Exiguobacterium sp. s145. Classification (NCBI taxonomy): domain Bacteria; kingdom Bacillati; phylum Bacillota; class Bacilli; order Caryophanales; genus Exiguobacterium; species Exiguobacterium sp. s145. The sequence goes on from NZ_JACSMV010000006.1 coordinate 92,037, forward strand.
TCAACAGGGTTATCTTCAAAACCGGATGACGTACGACGGACTCCATCTGGTCGGCGGCGGCTACCTGCGATGGAGTGATGCGTTAAAACCATTTGCGGAACGGATTCAGATTACGGAAAACAAATGAACGTCGAAAAAAGGAGACTCCGTAAAAAACGGAGTCTCCTTTTTTCGACGTTCATCTACGCGGTGACAGGCACCGTGTCATCAGTCTTCCTGGTTTTTAACACCCATGTACGCGGCGACGCTCGATGCTGAAAATACAGCAATCGCGACGATACCGATTGCAATCCATACGACTTGATCCATCATTTCTCCCCCTTGTATGTAACCGTTCACTTTCTTTTTTTAGCGTACACGAAATTCGTCAAGAAAGAAACACATTTTCTATGTCTAACGACTGGACGTTTCGGGAAAAAGTAACTATAGTAGAAGGACAACTATAAATTGTCAGAAAATTCGATATTTTAACGAGGAGGTGATTCTGATGTCAACCCCAATCCTAAAACCCCGACTCCAGATGAAGCAACGAAGTATAGTCAACTTTAGTTATTGGTTCGTCATCGGTCTCATTGGATGGACGATGCTCAGTTTCGTAACCGGACTTCGCGATCGACTGGCGAGCCTCCCCATCTACGAAAGCATTCCGCTTGTGTTGGCTGTCCTCTTGACTACCGGTGTCCTGTTAAAAATGGCCCGGGATGAATGGTGGATCCGGTACCTCAATCGGCAAACCCAGTTTTACATCGGTCATGAAACCGTCGTGACTTGGTGCCTCATCATCGACAGCATGTGGTTGATCCGTAAACCGATGCGCCGTGAACTCCGTCATCTCTATCGACACATTACCCGAACGAAAACTTCACCAGAAGCCATCGAGACACTTGCGAACGAACTTGTCGAACGTGGTATCCTCATCGTCTATTCCCGTCCTAAGAGTGACCATCCTGCTTGAATGGAAAAAGAGCATGGAAAATCAGGACACGCTTCCTGGATTCCATGCTCTTTTTCTATGATTAATTTTGGGCAAGCCAACTTGCTGCTGCTTCAATCGTCGGCATGACGAGCTGATGACCATGGTTCGACCAGGTCACATCGACCGTAGCTCCCGCCTGTTCGAAAATCACTTTTAAATCTTCCGTCTCCGAAGCCGGGCAAATCGGATCATTGGTTCCGGCTCCGATAAAGACGCGAACTTGTGACGAATCCGGTAACGTCACGCCGCGACGCGGTACCATCGGATGCAACAAGATCGCCTGTTCAAACAACCGTTCTTCGAACATCATATTCGCCGCGATGTTCGCACCGTTCGAATAACCGACCGGAATGACGTCTTGAAGGGAAAAGCCGGACGTATGGCTTGTCTCTTTTACGAAGTCCATCAGACGGGCTGTCCGCAAAGCGAGGTCTGCCTCATCAAAGACACCTTCCGCCAATCGTTTAAAGAACCGCGGCATCCCGTTTTCTGTCACTTCGCCCCGGACCGACAGATAACCGGCCTCCGGATCGAGGAGTCGGACGAGCCCGACTAAATCCTGTTCAGTTCCGCCTGTTCCGTGTAATAAAAGAAAAATCGGTGCGCCCGGTCGTTTCGCCGGTTCAAATAAATGAATCATACAAGTCTCCCCTTTGGTAGTGTAATTGGTGCGACATGTCCTTCGATCGTCGCCCGGTGTGCTTCAAACTGTTCCGGTAATTTCAAATCTTCTCCAAGCAGCTCAAACGCTTCGTCGACCGTAAATCCCGGATTGTCCGTTGCGATTTCATGCAGAATCCGCCCCCGGTCGTGGAAGTAGATCGATGTAAAGTAATTACGGTCCTTCACTTCCGTCGTCATCAATCCGAATGCATTGATTTGTTTCATCCAGTCCAGTTGTTGGGTCTGGTCGTCGGCCCGCCACGCAATATGGTGGACTGTGCCGGCACCCGGACGGCCGACCGGTACGTTCGTATGCAAAATATCGATGGTATTGCCGAACTCGCCTTCCGCTGTATAGCGGTCCATTGTCTCGGAGCGTTTCGCAATCGTTAATCCGAATGCTTCCGTTAAAAGACGTGTTGTATCAGCCGGATCACGCGATAACAACGTCGCACCGGCAAATCCTTTGATCGCGACATCCGTCGAGATTCCGTCGATTTCAAAGCGACTGTTCGGACCTTTGCTTCGTTCAACCAACTCAATCTTTAATCCGTGCGGATCTTGGAAAACAAGCTGCTTTTCTCCGAATCGTTCTGCTTCTTCGAACGTCACTAACTTTTCCGTTAAACGGTTTTTCCAAAAGTCATAGCTGCCTGTCGGAATCGCATATGCCGTCGTTCCGACTTGACCTGCTCCGACTTTCCCCTGCTGCATGCCTTCAAACGGGAAAAAAGTGATGATCGTTCCAGGTTTACCCGATTCATTGCCGAAATAAAAGTGATAGGTTCCAGGATCGTCAAAGTTGACCGTTTTCTTGACGAAACGCAGACCAAGCGTCGTACCGTAAAAATCAAGATTTTCCTGTGGATTACCGACGATTGCTGAAATGTGATGAATGCCTTTCGTTTTCATATTCGTTCGCGCTCCCTTCTTTCATTTCCTTTAACACAATAATAGTAACTTATTTACTAAAAGTAAATCATTATGCTTAAACATCTCTTTTTTGGAACCTTTCTTCCATTTACCCGTAAGAATAAGAGATACTTCAACTGGACCATGCACTTTATCTGAATGAAGGAGGACTGATTCCATGCTTGAAATTAAAGCCATCACGAAACGATTCGGGTCGTTCACAGCGGTCGACGATTTATCATTCGAAGTGCCGGAAGGACAGATTTTCGGATTACTTGGAGCGAACGGAGCCGGAAAAACAACGACGTTTCGGATGTTGCTCGGTTTATTGCAACCGACAGAAGGGTCGATCACGTGGAAAGGACAACCGATTCCTTTATCAAAAATCGGTTACCTTCCTGAGGAACGTGGCTTGTATCCGAAAATCCGGGTCGATGAACAATTGATTTTTTTAGCTGAACTCCGCGACATGAAACGAAAAGATGCCAAAGCCTCTTTACTCGAATGGCTCAACTACTTCCAGATTCCGCAGTACGAAAAGATGCGGGTCGAACAATTATCAAAAGGAAATCAGCAAAAAATCCAACTGATTTCTGCCGTCCTACATAAACCCGACTTATTGATCCTCGACGAACCGTTCAGCGGACTTGATCCCGTCAACGTCGAACAGTTGAAAAAAGCGGTCCGGAAACTGACGGCAGAAGGCACGACAATCGTCTTCTCAAGCCACCGGATGGATCATGTCGAGGAACTGTGTGAACATGTCGCCATTCTCGATCATGGGAAACCGGTTGTCGCCGGGTATCTTCCGGAGATCAAGGCAGGATACGGCAAGACACGTGTTTTATTGACGACCGATGCGCCTGCCCTGCTTTGGGATGCACTGCCGGGCATTCTTCAAGTCGAATCGGACGGAACCGGTCACAGCTTACAAGTCGAGTCAAAAGAGGCGGCCGACTTGCTGCTCCGTCATTTGATTACAGAAGAATTCCATGTCGAGCGATTCGTATGGGATCAATTATCCCTGCAAGACATCTTCATCGAGGAGGTTGGAAAACGTTATGAACCGTAAATTCCTGACATTGTATCGTTTCAGTCTGTTTCAAAAATTACGGGCAAAAAGTTTTCTGATTTCGACCGTCCTGATGGTCGTGTTCCTTGTCGGATTCAGCAACATCGAGCGGATCATCGACTGGTTCTCGGGAGACGATCCGAAAATCGCGGTCGTCAGCTCGCTTGAAGCTCCGATCGTTCCGGTTCTAAAAGAAGTCGGCATCAAAACAAAGATTACCGAAAAAGACTATTCCCTGAAGCAAGCACGACAAGTCGTCGACAAAGGGACGTATGACGCAGTCGCCTTGTTGTCCGACGATCCGTACCGGGTGACGTTAATCAGTGCCAGTCCGGAACAGGAGTTGCAGACACAACTGTCGACTGCTTTAAAACAAGTCCGTGACCAGACGATCATTACGGACGCCGACGTCGATCCGGCATTGCTCGCTTCGCTTGCCGCTCCGATCGACGTGAAACAGGAATTGACCTCAACCGGCGGTAAGAGTGAGGACGAATTATTCGCCGCGTCGGCTCTCGTCTATGTGTTGCTGTTCCTGATGTACTTTACGATTGCGATCTACGGTGGCATGATCGTGACGGAAATCGCCAATGAGAAATCATCACGTGTCATGGAGTTGTTGATTTCCGCTGCCAGTCCGATTCAGCATATGCTGGCGAAGATCACATCGATTGCCACCGTCAGTCTGATTCAATTATCGTTACTCGTCGGAGTCGGCTATTACAGTGCCCAAAGCAGCAGCCTGTTTGATCAGCTGTCGCTTGATTCCCTGAGCGTCAAGACGATTGTTTACCTGTTCGTCTTTTTCCTGCTCGGTTATCTGCTGTATGCGACGCTCCTCGCCGCACTCGGTTCGCTCGTCAGCCGGGTCGAAGATGCCCAACAGGTCACCTTGCCGGTCATCATGTTGATCGTCGCCGCCTTTACAGTCTCCATCTTCAGCTTGAACGCACCGACGAACCAGGCCGTCGTCATTCTGTCATTCGTGCCGTTCTTTACCCCGATGCTGATGTTCCTACGCGTCATGCTGACGGAAGTCCCGGTCTGGCAAGTCGCGTTATCACTCATGCTGATGGTGATCAGCATCGCACTCGCCCTGTTCGTCGGAACACGATTCTACCGCGGGGGCGTCCTGTTTTACGGATCAAATCCGCTGAAGCAATTGCGCCGTATTTTAGGCGGCCGCCAGTAGTAGTTTACAAGACGAACCGTTTCCGCTATCGTTAGGTGAGAAAAAGCCTTGAGGAGGAATTACGTTATGCAGTCTCGTTTTTGGGCAGCGATTTTATTTACAGCTGCCGCTATCGTCTCGTCCCTTGTCATGTTCACGAAATTCCCGCAAGCAAGTGAGACATGGAAGCTGGTCCTCGCTTACGGTGGAGTGACATTCATCGTCAGTTTATTTTATTGGTCTTTCGTCGCTGTACGGGTTCGGTCTTCGCGTTTATTCGGAAGCTGGATCGGCGTTTTTATCGGTGGAACGACAGTCTTACTCGTTTGTATCGCTCGTTTCCTTCTTCGGGGAGACTTCATGATGATTTTAAAATGGCAAGCCATGCTCGGCAGTCTGACTTTAAACTTCGGCTATGTCGGCTGGGTGCTCGTCATCGTAAATGCTATCATCGGCTTCTTGATTGGACGAACTCGCCAAAAAGGACGACAGAGACCTCGTCGGGCACCACGTTCTGCGACACAGCGTTAAAGCGTTAACCGCTAAACAAATATCACCGGCTTTAGCGTCAGTGTACACAAAAGAGGAAAACGGACATTTGATCCGTCTTCCTCTTTTTGTTTGCCTGAACATCGATTTCGGTCGTTCATTTGCGGTGATAACGTGTTCGGTCGATTTTTCGGCTGAACTCCGTATAACAATCGGTTGTCGTCGTCTCGGTCTCTTCCGTCAGACGGTTGAGGTATTCGTCGAGTTGAAGCATCGTCGGGAGTTTGTCGGCAAACAGTTCAAACGTCTCTGTCGCGTCTTCCCGTTGCAATTCCCCCGCCTCCATGACTGCTTCCACCAATTCGTGAAAAATCCGCTGTTCCGTCGCACTCATCGTCTGTTCAATCCGCTTGACGTCTTCGTCATACATTAAATCGAACAGGCGCATCCGTTCTTCCAGTTGTTGTTCAATCATCGTTTCATCTTGTCCCATCGTCTGTTCATACGCCAATCGCATTTCTTCGAGCGGCGTTTTTTCCTGCATGACGAACTTCAAGGACTCCCCGGTCCAGATGTGTCGTGCCAAGTAACTGGAGTCGATATGCAGGGCCTCCGCCAAAGATTCGATATACGCTTTCGTTGGATAGACTTCGCTGAGTTCCGTCCGGCGGATGAAATAGGGGGCGACCCCGAGATTATCCGCTAACTGATCAATTGAGATTCCGGCGCGTTCCCGTAAGATTCGGATGCGGTCACCGTATCCCCGGTAAGGTGAATGGTCGAGCATATTACCCCTCCTCGCTATGCTATTATCATACCCTTGAATCGGGTATCGGATACATCGAACTTTCGCACGATTTTTTCATCAGATGCCGCGGATAGCGGACCCATAATGGCAAGATACTGATGAAATAACAGCCGGTGACGATTCCAATCCAGGTGAAGGATAAGGGAAGAAACGGTCCGATTTCCAGTCCCTCTTTCGATAAGATGACCTGAAAGAGCAACCAGGCATGAAAAATCGAAATGAAGTACGGAACCATCAAGACCGTACCGTATTTGATGAACAGAAAACGACGGATGCTCCGTTTACTGAAACCGAGCGCAGACAATGTCTTTAGCCGCTTTTGTTCACGTTCTGCCGTCATCTGCATCCAGACGTGCAGGAAGCTCGCATTGATGACAAACAGCCAGACCGTCAACAGAATGACAACAAACGAGACCAGCCGGATGATGCGAATCCCGTCCAGTTTATCTTCCGTCTCATTGATCAGCTGGTACGGAACCGGAGTGTTTTTGCCGAGCTCTGCTTTGGATTGAATTTCCCGGACAATCGACATCCAACGCGTCCAGCGGTCCGTCCCGTAATCGGCATACGATGGTGTATCAAAGACACGGATATGGAATACCGGACGATCCATCGTGATAAAAGCACGGTCACTGACGACGAATAATGTTTCAATCCGGTCATTGTACCCGAATAGCAGACGATGTTCCGCCATCGGTTCAAGCTGGTAGCCGGCTTGCTTCATCCCGGCTTTTGCTTTTTGCATCGTCGGTGTCACTTCCTTGACTTGAACCGGACGGGCCGGAATCATAAACGTCTGTTTGTCCGTCAACAGCGTCCGTTGCTCATGACCCAGATGCTTCATCAGTTCGTTATAATCCGATAACGGAATCATGTACCGGGTCTTGACTCCTTTGAGCCGGACATCCTGCCGGTATTTGTCCGGAAACGTTTTCGTCATCGTCCGTTCCAATTTTTCCAGACGTTCGGACGGGACGGCAGCTTCTTCGTAATAGACCAGTCCGAATTGATTGTTCGACGACAGATCAAATCCGATCAGTTGAAAGATAAAGACGAGACCGACGGCCGTCAAAGCACAGGAGGTCAAGATTGTCCCGAGTGCGACCAGCGTACTGTTCGTCTTTAACTGAATCGCGATTTCCGAGACGATTAACTTTCGTAACGACAACCGTCGCGGACGGTACAGTTTAAGCACCATCGGGATGACGTGACGGCAGAAAAAGAACGAACCGACAAAGATGATGAAAGGAAAGACGAACAGAAAGATATCTTGTTGTGTCAATGCCATGAAATAGCCGTAAAACAGGATCAGTACGGCCGTTCCCTGCATCGCAAGACCGAACCGGACACGAAGCCGGGAACGGGTCCGGACAGGCCGATCCGGACGGAATCTATAAATCGCGAGGACCGTCGCAATCAACAACGTCAACATCGCTCCTGCAATCAATACTAAAAAAGAAAGAACGGAAAGCTCAATCGTCAGGCGCGGTAAGAACATGACTTTTTCAATCGAAAGTAACATCAGCTTCGTCAGGACAACGCCGAGCGTGATGCCGCCCATAATCGCGAGCCCGCCGACAATCAGGATTTCAATCATAAAATATTTCAGAAAATGTGAAAATCCGCTTCCAAGCGTCCGCATGATCCGTAAGTCGTTTTTCCGGTGCTCGAGCATCGTATAGGTCGTCGAATAGATGAATAAAATACTGAAAAACAGAATGATGACTTCGGCAATGAACACAAAGATCATCGTAAATTCAATGACCTGATTCAATTGGCTCAGGACTTTGGCGATGTTCTGAAACGATTCACTGACGACGAGATTCCAGTAACTGGTCGCAATCGTCATCGCGACGATGATCGTTAACGCATAGCCATAATAAAGACGTTGATAACGTCTGATGTTACGTAGGGCGTATTGCAGATAAGTGATGTTCATCCCCTCCTAATAACGAGAGCGACTCGATGACACGCTGAAAGAAGACCCGGCGCGGTTCATCCCGGAACAGTTCCGTCTGAATGCTGCCGTCCTTCAGGAACAGAACATGATTGCAATACGAGGCAACCGTCGGATCATGGGTGACGATGACCATCGTCATACCGGCTGCATTTAATTCCGCCAGCAACTCCATAACGTGTTTCGTCGCCTGAAAATCGAGCGCCCCCGTCGGTTCGTCGGCGAGCATCAGACGCGGTGCGTGAATCAGGGCGCGCCCGATCGCTGTCCGTTGCCGTTGCCCTCCGGACACTTCATCGACTTGTTTATCGAGCAACTCATCAATCTGCAATCGTTTTGCAAGATGCTGCATCTCTTCCCGGGCTTCCTTCGTTTTTTTACCGCTGAGCATCAAAGGAACAAGCATGTTCTCAGCTACCGTCAACGAATCGAGCAGGTTGAACTCCTGAAAGATGATTCCGAGCGTCTCGCGCCGGAAGCGGGTCGTTTCTTTCCGTTTGAACGTCGCCGTATCGATGCCTTGAATCAAAATCGATCCCCAGCTCGGCTGATCCAGTGTCGCAAGCAGATTGATCAAGGTCGACTTGCCGCTGCCGGACGGTCCCATGACGGCGACCATTTCCCCTTCTTCCACACGAAAATTGATGTCGGTCAACGGCTGTTCCGTCACTTTTCCGGGATAGACTTTTCCTAACTGTTTGACTTCAATCATCTTGTTTCCCTCCTACGAGCGTCAGACGACAGGTCGTCCCGACCCCTTCCGTGCTGTCGAGTTCAATGGTATGACCGAGCTTCAGGCAAATCTGACTGACGAAGTACAATCCCATTCCGGTTGATTCGCCGTAACGCCGGCCGTTTTCCCCGGTGAAGAAGGCGTTAAAGACACGCGGCAGATCGCGTTTCGGTATACCGACGCCGTCATCTTCAATCGTCAGCACGATTTTCCCCGCTTGTTCGACGGCACGGATATAGACTTCATGTCCGTGACCGGCCGTGTATTTGACAGCATTCGTCAGCAACTGCAGGACCACAAAACGGAACCACTTGGAGTCGGTATAGATATACAGCTCCGGTGCAAGCTCAAGCTTCGGATACACTTTATTTTTGACGAACAGCCGTTTTTCCTGATTGATGATGCCTGTCACTAACGTCCGCAGATTCAGCCGTTCCGCCTTTAAGTCCGTCTCGATCGCTTCGAGACGCGACGAATACAACATCTGATCCAGTCCAATCCGCAACCGGTCGACTTCATGGCGTAAGTCCGCCTGGAACTGTTCGCCCGGATGTTCCAGAATCAACTCGATGACCGACAGCGGCGTCTTCATTTGATGAATCCATTGGTCGACATACCGGTGCCGTTCCTTTTCCTTCCGTCGTTCAGCAAACAAGCTGTTCCGAAAGACGGTCTGTTGGCGTTCCAAGAAGTGCTCGACGGCTGCTGCCAGCGGTTCGTCACTGTCGGCCCGGATCGGTTCCGCAACCGACTCAATCGGTGTCTGCAATCGTTTGAGCAACGGTAACATACTGAAGAAACGGTAACTTAAATAAATCAGCAAGGCGATTGCATTTAAGAGCGCGATGTAAAAAAAGGCTGCCGGACGATACAGATCGTATAACCACAGGATAAGAAACAAGGCTACCATCTGCCCACTGAAGAACAGAACCCCCGGAATCGCATGTTTGAAGAAAAGTCTCATTTGTCGAGGACCAATTTGTAGCCGACTCCCCGAACCGTCTCAAGACCCCCGATGCCGATTTCCGCCAACCGTTTCCGGACACGGGTGATGTTGACGTTCAGGGTATTTTCATCGACGAACGCTTCATCATCCCAAATCCGTTCCAACAAGTCACCCCGACTGACGATCCGCGGACTCACCGTCAACAACATCTCTAAAATCAGTCCTTCTTTTTTCGACAGCTCGATCGATCGGTCCTCGTGCTCGACGATATACCGGTCCAAATATAACGTCAGTCCGTCACGACTGACCGTCCGCTCGTCACTTTCCTGCGACAATGTCCCGTAAGCGCGTCGAATCTGACTTTTGATTTTCGCGATGACGACGGCTCCCTGGAACGGCTTGACGATGTAATCATCCGCGCCGTATTCGAGTGCCATGACTTGATCCATCTCCCCGACCCGGGCCGAGATGAACAGAATCGGTGCCCGCGTCTTCATTCGGAGCTGGCGGCACCAGTAAAATCCGTCAAACTTCGGTAAATTGACATCAAGCAGGATGACGTCCGGTTGCGTTTCTTCAAATCGAGCGACGACGTCTCCTAATCCATCTTCATGAATGACGTTAAAATCATACCGTTCCAACAATTCTTTTAATAACAGTGCAATCTGTTGATCGTCTTCTACCAATAAAATCGTTTCCATCTGCAGATTCAACTCCTTCTTCTTCCATGATACCGAACAAAAAATGGACTGGAAACGATTAATCGTCTCCTGTCCATTTACATTAGATGACAATCCGTCGATATGCGCGTACCGTGACGAGATAGTACACGAGATAAACGACGGTATAACAACCGATTGCAAGCGACATCGGTAACCGTAAATCATAATTTAATAACTTTTCCAGGACCTGCATCGCAAACAGGCTGTGAACAAGACCGAGCAGATACGGCAGGACGAACATGAATCCGACTGATTGCCGGATGATACCGGTCTGTTCTTGCTGATCAACGCCGATTTTTTGGATGATCGTAAACCGTTGTTTCGATTCTTCCGCCTCTGCGAGCATCTTAAAGTAGATGATGGATCCCGTCGCCAGTAAAAAGACGAGTCCGAGGAATCCGGCGGCAAAGGCAAGCAGACCTGTCGTCGCTGTCGTCATGGCATAGACCGGATAATAAGCGGCCATCTCCGTCTCCGCTTTTTTGCCGTACAATTGCTCCAGTCGGTCGATCAGTCCGTCATCTGAACGTTCGTTCGAGAACTGATAGTTTGTCAGCATCGCTGCTTTTTCCGGCATCATGGCAAAGACATCATCCGAAACGGCAAAAGCCAGCCGTTTTTTCGCATAGAGTTGAGTGATTGGTAAATTCGTCGCACCGGTAATCCGAAAGGACGAGTGATCGTCTTTAAACGTCACGCCCACCGGTGACTTGACCGATTCCTTCAGCAAATCGTTCCCTTTGAACGTCTCAAGCACGATTGCTTCACCAGCTCCCGGTTCCGGCAACTGCTTCTTCCCGTTGCTTTTGGCCAACTTCTGATAGTCGGAATAACTGATGTAGCTGAACTGTCCCGGCTCGCCGTCAAATCCGAATGTCTGATAGGACATCGTAAACGACAACGGATTTGGTAACTCCTTCAATGGATGATTCACCGTTTTGACGTTGACCATCGTCCGCGATTCAATCGTTTGGTCGGATGACCGAATTAATTTTTCGGCTGCCTGTTGCTGGCTTGCAATCGATAAACTGTACGGCATCTGTTCCTCGACTGTCCGGTCAATATAATAATAGATTGACGTCGCGGTTCCGACCGTCGTCAAGGTGACGGCCGTGATGACGGTAATCGTCGACAACATGACGGCATTTGATTTAATCCGCGACAGCAACTGTCCGTGTAAAATCAGGTTCGTACCGCGATAATGGCGACCACGTTTGCTGAGGAGACGGAGTAAAAAAATCGTGAAATAGCTCATCGTACCGAACGTTCCGACGATGATGCAGAGCATCAAGACCGGCGCAACAATCGTAAAGTGTGCGAGCAACGGTTCCCCGGTCAAATAATACCCGACACCAATCAACAGGACGGAAACAAGAGCCAGGACCGGATGGACTTTCGGAATCGTTTCGACCTGCTGTTTCGCCTTAAACAACTCGATCAGGGTAAACCGATAAATCGTCCGGGCTGACCGGAGCGCAATCACAAGGAAGATTGTCAAAAAGACGACAACCGTCTGACCGATTGCTCCGGCATTGATGGAGAAATCGGCTTCAATCGTCATTCCCATGACGTAAGCCAACAGTTGGACAAAGTATTTTGAGGCAATCGTTCCGAGTAAAACACCGATCATTAGACCGATCAGTCCGTACCCCATCGTCTCAAGAAACAGCAACTTGGCAATCTGTTGACGTTCGAGACCGAGTAACGCATACAGACCAATTTCCTGTTTCCGGCGCCGCAGGAAAAAGTCACTCGAATACCAGATGAAGACGGCGGAAAAAAGAGCCAGGATGACGCTTGAACCGGTAAAGACCGTCCCGAGTTTCCCGTATAGTTCATTGGCTTGTAACATCGCCTCATTGGAACGGATGGCTAAAAACGTATAATAAATCAAAATCGCGAACGTAACTGCGCCGAGATACATCATGTTTTGCCGGATGTTTTTTAAATTCCGGAAAGCTAATTTAAACAAGTTCACGGACCGCACCTCCGAGTTCACGTTGGACTTCCATGATCTGTTCGAAAAACTCCTTGCGTGTCCCGAACTGGTGAATTTCCCGGAACAATTCTCCGTCTTTGACGAACAGCACCCGTTCCGCGTACGATGCGGTCACCGGATCGTGGGTCACCATTAAAATCGTTGCACCCTGTTCATTCAAGCCGACCATGGCTTCAAGCAGACCGGTCGCTGATTTCGAGTCGAGTGCTCCGGTCGGCTCATCCGCCAAGATCAGTGACGGCTGATGAACGATGGCGCGTGCAGCAGCTGTCCGTTGCTTTTGACCTCCCGACAGTTCAGACGGCCGTTTTGCGAGCAGATCCTCAATTCCAAGCTCCCGGGCGACGGACGTGACCCGGACGAGAATATCGGCTTTCGGCATGTGTTGTAACGCCAGCGGTAAGGCAATGTTTTCTTCGACCGTCATCGTGTCGAGCAGGTTAAAGTCCTGAAAAATAAATCCGAGCTGTTCCCGCCGAAACCGGGCCAACTGTTTTTCTTTCATCCCCGTCACGTCTTCTCCATTGATATGAATTGTCCCATCCGTCGGTTGGTCAATGGTCGACAACAAATTTAATAAGGTCGACTTCCCTGCGCCTGACGGTCCCATGATACTGACGAACTCTGCGTCGTGAATCGTCAGTGTCGTCGGTCGGAGCGCCTCGTGCCGTGCGTTTTTCGTATGGTAGACTTTCGTGATCTGTTCTGCGTGTAAGATGGCTTTCATGATGTGTTTCCTCCCGTATTCTTGATCTTGCTGTCAGTATACCGAGCAATCCGTCTTTCAAAGAATCGGTCAGACTTTCATTCATCTTACAAAATAGTAAGTTCGGGTAGGAGACGACAAAAAAGCCCCTTCGTCTAAGACGAGGGGACGTATTCGTTACATGATTATTTATGTGTTGCTTTGAAGAGTTCTGTTTCGCCTGCGACAACAGATGTTCCTTCAGCCGGTACTGCAGAAAGTGTAAATTGATCGTGGTTTGTCACAATGATTGGTGTGATTGTAGATGGTGCGTTTGCACGGATGAATTCGAGATCAAACTCAACGAGGACGTCACCGGCTTTAACTTTATCGCCAGACTGAACGTGTGCCGTGAAGCCTTCACCTTTAAGGTTAACTGTGTCTAATCCAACGTGGATCAACAACTCAAGACCATCTTCGCCTTTAAGACCAATTGCGTGTTTTGTAGGGAAGATTGTTTCGACCGTTGCGTTGATTGGTGAAACGACTTTACCTTCCGTCGGCTCGATTGCGATACCGTCACCCATCATTTTTTGCGAGAAAACTTGATCAGGTACGTTCTCGATGCTGACGATTTTACCTGTAAGGGCAGAAGCGATTTTTGTGTTTCCTGCGTCATTACCACCAAACAATTTTTTAAAGAATCCCATGATACTATCCCTCTACTTTCTCGATCGTTTTCTTCTTAAAGAAGATTCGATTTTTTTATAGGAGCCAGTTAAATGCAAACTCGCTCACGTTCTCACAAAAAGCATACGTTTGTAACTCTGGTTTTGCAAGTATTTTTGTGTGATAATAGTTAGAAATCACAAGGAGGCGCTTACATGTTAACATTTTCAGAACTTACATATGTCCGTCCTGACCTGAACGTCCTTGAAACTTCTATGCATGCTGCTATCGATCGCTTGCGTGAAGCAACAGATGTCGATACAGCAAACAATGCCATCTCTGAGATTAATACCCTTAGAAATCAATTTGAAACAGCCAGTCAGTTGGTGGAGATCCGTCATACGATCGATACACGTGACGGTTTCTACGAAACAGAACAGGGTTTCTTTGACGAAGCCGGTCCGGTTTACCAAGGATACGTCTCGAGTTATTATCAGGCACTGACGACTCATCCTCTCCGTTCTTCGCTCGAATCGACGTGGGGCAAACAGCTTTTCTTACTTGCGGAAGCCAGTCTGAAAACATTCTCTGACGAAATCATTCCGAAACTCCAGGAAGAAAATCGTCTGGCCAGTGAATATACGAAACTGATGTCGGCGGCGCAAATCGAATTCGACGGCAAGACATTGAACTTGTCCCAGTTCGGTCCCTATCTCCAGTCAGCCGACCGGACTGTCCGGAAAGCCGCTTCCGAAGCACGCTACGGCTATTTAAAAGAACACGGTGACGCCATCGATACGATTTACGATAAACTCGTCCATGTCCGGACCGACATCGCGAAGACACTTGGTTTCCCGTCGTTCGTCGAGCTCGGCTATGCCCGGATGTTGCGTGTCGATTACGACCAATCGATGGTCGAAAACTACCGTGAACAAATTCTCGAGACGATCGTCCCGATTGCGACATCTCTCAAAGAACGCCAGCAGCGCCGGATCGGCGTCGATTCCCTCTACTATTACGATGAAGGATTTGCTTTTAAAACCGGCAACGCGACACCGCAGGGCGAAGAAGCATTCATCATCGAAGGCGGGAAAAAGATGTACCGTGATATGTCACCGGAGACAAATGAGTTCTTTGAATACATGCTTGAACGCGGCGCGCTCGACTTGACGGCGAAACCGGGTAAAGCAGGCGGCGGCTATTGCACGTACATCGCGGACGAAAAACTCCCATTCATCTTCTCGAACTTCAACGGAACGGCCGGTGACATCGATGTCCTGACACACGAAGTCGGACACGCGTTCCAGGTCTACGAAAGCCGTCACTTCACCGTGCCGGAATACGGGTTCCCGACGTATGAAGCCTGTGAAATCCACTCGATGTCGATGGAATACTTTGCTTATCCGTGGATGGAAGAATTCTTCGGCGATCAGACGGCCAAGTACAAGTTCAGTCACCTTGCAGGCGGCGTGACGTTCCTGCCTTACGGAGTCGCCATTGATGAGTTCCAACATGTCATCTACAATCAACCGGAACTGACACCGGCTGAACGCCGGACGGCATGGCGTGATATTGAGAAGAAATATCTGCCGCACCGGAACTATGAAGAAAATGATTATCTTGATTCAGGCGCTTGGTGGCATCAACAGGGCCACGTCTTCGGCAGCCCGTTCTACTATATCGATTATACGCTGGCGCAAGTCTGTGCCTTCCAGTTCTATGCCTGGATGGAGCAAGACCGGGAAGCTGCCTGGAAATCGTATCTTGAACTCTGTAAGGCTGGTGGGTCGGAAAGCTTCCTGACACTCGTCGAACGTGCCGGACTGAAATCCCCGTTCGCTCCTGGAACGGTCGGGACAGCCGTCGAACCGATCAAGGCCTATTTATCC
The DNA here is from genome assembly GCF_018618835.1 of Exiguobacterium sp. s145. NCBI lineage: Bacteria > Bacillati > Bacillota > Bacilli > Caryophanales > Exiguobacterium > Exiguobacterium sp. s145. Next base: position 107,728 of record NZ_JACSMV010000006.1, read on the forward strand.
GAAACGGATGATCTTGCACTCGATCGTGTGTGATTGATTCGCAGGAAAAAACATCAAAAAACGAACCGATGGATCCCGGATCAGGGAAATCCTTCGGTTCGTTTTTTTAGTTTCTGATTTCATCAAAAGAATTGAAAGACGGTTCCATTCAAACGAAAAATGACCGCTCCCGACACCAGCCGGGAAGCGGTCACTTTTCGTATGCAGATGATATCGGATGAATGGATCATCCGGATTGTTTAATATCTTCTTGATAACGGTCATACCAGATTTCGAATTCATCAGCCGGAATCGGACGAGAGTAATAGAACCCTTGACCATACTCACAATCGAGCTTTCGTAAGTTCTCTCCCTGTTCGGCCTGTTCAATCCCTTCCGCCACGACATCATACTTTAACGTATGGGCGAGTCGGATGATTGTCTCGATTAACGGAGCATTTGAACAGGCATCCGTTCCACTGATGAACGAACGGTCAATCTTCAGTCGTTGAATCGGCAAACGGCTCAAATACGACAGCGAGGAATAGCCGGTTCCGAAGTCGTCAATCGCCAGCCGGTAACCGAGTCGATGCAGTGTCTGCAAGGCATCAAAGACGCGCGTATCGGAAAAAACACCAAATGATTCGGTAATTTCCAGCTCCATCCGTTGTTCAATCCCGGGGTAACGTTCCCGGACATCCGTCAACAACTCGACGATCCGGCCGGAGACCAGTTCTTTGACGGATAGATTGGCGGACACACGAAGTGACTCAAGCGGTGTCCCTTCCCATCGTCTGACCTGATTGACGGATTCCTGGACCACCCACATTCCGATTTCTTCAATCAGCATCGACCGTTCGGCAATCGGGATGAAGACAGCCGGACTGATCATCCCACGCTCGGGATGGAACCAGCGCAACAAGGCTTCGCATCCGTCGACCGTTTTGGTTTTCAGATTGACTTGCGGCTGATAAAACAGTTGCAGTTCGTTCCGGGCAATTGCTTCCCGCAACTCGGCTTCGAGAACGACGGATTCCCGGTATTCTTCACTCATCCAGGACTCAAACCAGATCGGTCCACCGGTCTGTTCCCGTTTCGCATGCTGCATCGCGATGTCGACGGAAGACAGCAACGACGTCACCGCGACCGCATCATCCGGATAACGGACCATACTCATACTGATACTGACATCGATTTTTTCACCGTCAATCCGGTAAGGACGTTCCAAAATCGTTTTCAGATCGCGGTAATCAACGATCTCCTGTTGGAAAATCAGGACGGCAAACTCATCGCCGCCAATCCGGGCTGCTGAACCTGTCCCGATGAAATGGTGACGCAAGCGGTTTGCCAGTTCTTTTAGGATTTGATCACCGGCACTGTGTCCGTAGATATCGTTGATCCGTCTGAACTGCCGGACGCCGATCGTCACCAGTTCTCCCGGTTGCGGCGCAGCGATGGCTTCCTCCATCTTTTGCTCAAACCCGTTCCGGTTCAACAAAGAGGTCAGCACATCAAACAGGGCCAGTTGCGTGATCTTTTCTTCGCGCTTAAATTGATCGGTCTCATCATGACAGGTCAGATAAAGTGCCGTTCCGTTGCCGTTTTTCGAAGGAACATGAATGATGTTGACGAACATGTTCCGAATGTCCTGCTTGAAAATCATCTGGCAACGGATGGTCTGGCTGTACCCGTCGATTGCCCGGTTGAGGGCCCGGCGGACACGGTTTAAATCTGCCGGATGAATCAGTTCCTCGATTGTCATCAATTCAGACGACTGGGCCAACTGTTTGAAACGGTCATTTCCGCTGAGCAGTTGAAAATCAGAGGAGAGTGCAACAATCGGATTCGTATTTTGAGAAAATAAGGATTCGATTTCTGCTTTCTTCTGTTTGATTTCCATCGTTTTTTTATCGTTATAATCGAGTAATCCGGAAATGATCGTCGTCATCGTCCGGAACGCTTCAACGACCGGATGGAAGTCATTTAACTCCGGCACCTGATGATGCGACTGTTTCGGACCTTCCGCAAAAAAGTCGGCTTCCGCCTGCAAAATATGTAAGTCCTTTCGGAATGCCCGTAACAGGGATAAGGTCAGCCAAAGCAGAAGCAGAATCACACAGCACGTCGCAATGAACATCAGCCAGGCATTTCGGATCAACGTATTTCCATGATCCGTCATTTCGGTCTGAACATCGGCAATCCCTTGATCAAACGACCGGTACATACTGGTTTGATACCGCTTTGCCACTTCGTCCATCGTTCCGTATTGTTTCAGTTCCGGTTGATTGATGGTCGCATCGATCATTCGTAAATAGGCGTACATCTGATTGCTCATCACCGAGATATCCCGGCGAAGCTCTTCATCTTCCGGCCGCATCGTTGCGTAAAAGGACTGGATCAAAGCGTTGTTCCGTGAGTTCAGCTCCTGGCGTGTCTGACGAAGGCGCAACAGATCAATCGAGTTCAATTGATTCTCCCGGTTAATGCTCACTAAAAACTGTCCCGCCCGGCCAAGCTCTTCCTGCATCAAAAAGAGATTCGAGAAAAACGTGTAATAGGTCCCGGTCTTGCCGCTCAAATACAGTTGGTTGAACAGGACTTCGCTTTTATAGGCAGTCGCTGCCTGAAAAAATTGATGCTCCGACTGATATCCGCCGGTCTGCAGCCGGTTGATTTCAGACAGGAGTTCTTTTTGAGCAGGTCCTTCCATCCGGAGCTGCTTGATCTGCCGGCCAAGTGCCGTCAGTTCCGTTTTCGTTTGTTGCCACGTCTCGGTCCGTGTCGCAACGGCATCTCCCGTCGTTTCACTTAAGGTGAGGTAATACTCATTCGTCACATCCCGTTCAACCTGATTGAGTCGTTCAAAAATATCCATCATCTCGCTTGAGCGTTTGAACTGATATCCTTCTTCCAGATTCTTTACCAGTTGTTGCGTCGCGATCAACAACGCTAACAGACCAATAACTGAAATCATCCATGAGAACGTTTTGTAGTAGGAGCGTTTTCGGAATGCTTCTACGATGGAGACTGGTGATAAACGTCGCAACACATCGTCCTCCCTAACTTGTCATTATGTTTCTATATCGTCTTGTCGGGACGGTTCGTGAAGTCAAAAGCAGTTAAAAAGGGTCAATAAAAAGCACTTCTTCTAGACTGACCTAGCAATATGAGACACATATAAAACACCTTGATTAGGCTGCCAGTACACCGTATTTTTTCGGTGTCAGGTAGCCTAATT
>NZ_JACSMV010000051.1:0-427 GCF_018618835.1 Exiguobacterium sp. s145
TTATTGACCAAGCTCATCGGGTGGTTCCCACCCTGAAGGGGTTTCAGTCTGCTAACAGCAACAAGTTGATACTTGCGTTGATATCTCGATCATGATGCGCACCGCAAGTACATGTCCACTCGCGCACATCCAACGTTTTCTTCTCACCTTTCCTTCCGCAAGAAGAACAGATTTGGGTTGAGGCGTACCATTGGTCCGCTTTGATCAGTGTTCGTCCGTAGAAGGTGCATTTATAGGCCAACTGCCGGACGAACTCATACCAACTGACGTCTCCGATCGATTTGGCGATCGTATGGTTCTTCATCATGTTCTTCGACTTCAGTGTCTCGACGACGATGACTTGGTTCTCGTCAACGATCCGTTTCGACAGCTTATGAAGAAAATCTTGACGTTGATTTACAATCTTCTCATGCTTCTTGGCGAGGAT
>NZ_JACSMV010000052.1:0-343 GCF_018618835.1 Exiguobacterium sp. s145
ATTTTGGTATTCTAAGAACACACGTCTAATGACATGGTTATAAAAAGTTTGATGTCTTGTTGATGTCTTCAGTTTTCAAGGTGCGAGTGCCTTCTCCGTTAAGAAAAGACAAATGGAGCCTAGCGGGATCGAACCGCTGACCTCCTGCGTGCAAGGCAGGCGCTCTCCCAGCTGAGCTAAGGCCCCATGGGCTATAAAAATGAATGGTGGGCCTAAGTGGACTCGAACCACCGACCTCACGCTTATCAGGCGTGCGCTCTAACCAGCTGAGCTATAGGCCCATTCAAAATGGGATGTTCAATTGAGAGATCGGACTCTCAAAACTGAACGATGGGCATGTCCC
>NZ_JACSMV010000053.1:0-279 GCF_018618835.1 Exiguobacterium sp. s145
AGTCACGTTGACGAAGCTTGCGCTTCATTCATTGTTTGTATCCGAAGATACGTTTTTTGCCTCATCGTTCAGTTTTCAAAGTTCGTCATAAAAATGGTGGAGCCTAGCGGGATCGAACCGCTGACCTCCTGCGTGCAAGGCAGGCGCTCTCCCAGCTGAGCTAAGGCCCCATTAAGGGATTAAATTGAAGATGGTCGGGAAGACAGGATTCGAACCTGCGACCCCTTGGTCCCAAACCAAGTGCTCTACCAAGCTGAGCTACTTCCCGAAAAGTGCACC
>NZ_JACSMV010000054.1:0-242 GCF_018618835.1 Exiguobacterium sp. s145
CTAGCATTTTGGTATTCTAAGAACACACGTCTAATGACATGGTTATAAAAAGTTTGATGTCTTGTTGATGTCTTCAGTTTTCAAGGTGCAAGTGTCTCTATCGAGACGTTGAGAGACGAGCTCTCAAAACTGAACGATGGGCATGTCCCGTACGGGACGTTTTCCTTAGAAAGGAGGTGATCCAGCCGCACCTTCCGATACGGCTACCTTGTTACGACTTCACCCCAATCATCTACCCCACC
>NZ_JACSMV010000007.1:0-103038 GCF_018618835.1 Exiguobacterium sp. s145
TAAACGGCTTGAGTCCGCTGGAATTCAGAGCTCAAGCCGTTTAAAAGATTTTTATTATTTCGCCTGTCTACTTGACGGGGAGCAGTTCACTGATTAAAAAGGAATGGTCTTTTTACTTCAAGCAGATGGATCGCAGCAGATGGCGTCTTCACCTCAGTGAAGGACAGGTTCCATCGTTTGCCGTAACACTTCTGCTGAGTGATGGAATTTTTTCAATTCTTCTTCCGTTAAAGAAACTTCAATGATTTCCCGGACCCCTTGCCGGTTGATGATTGCCGGGACGCCGATATGAATCCCGGAAATTCCATACTGACCGTCGACGTGCGCACCGACCGTCAAAAGACAGTTCTCATTTCCAAGAATCGCCCGGACGATTCGAACGAGTCCAAGTCCGATTGCATAATACGTCGCACCTTTTCGTTCGATGATATGATAGGCTGCATCGCGGACATTGATATAAATCTGATCAAGATCCGCTTGCGAGTATCGGTCATCTTCCGCTAACAATTCATCAATCGTTTTACCATAGATCCGGGAATTGCTCCAGGCTGCAAATTCGGTGTCCCCGTGCTCACCGAGAATATACGCATGGGCATTACGGGAATCGATGTGGAAGTATTCACCGAGCATTTGGCGTAAACGTGCCGTATCCAGAACCGTTCCTGAGCCAAAGACACGGGATTTCGGAAGACCGGAATATTTCCAAGCTAAGTGGGCCATGATGTCAACCGGATTAGAGGCAACGACGATGATGCCATCAAAACCGGACTCCATGATTTGACGCACCATTTCTTTCATGATTAACGCATTTTTAGCAACAAGATCGAGTCGGGTTTCACCCGGTTTTTGTGGCGCGCCTGCTGTGATGACGATCACTTCCGCTTCTTTGCAGTCTGAATAATCCCCTGCCCAGATCCGCATCGGAGAAGAGCTGAATGGTGTTCCGTGATTTAAATCCATCGCTTCGCCTTCCGCTTTGGCTTTATTTACGTCGATGATAACCAATTCTTCACACAATCCTGCCGTTGACATCTGATAAGCAAAGCTTGAACCGACAGCCCCCGCCCCAATTAACGCTACACGTGTCACTTTCGCATGTAATTCCATCCTTTATATCCACCTTTCTGATAGGTAATTTAAAAGTTTGTTAACTACCTCACAATTAGATTGTAACATCTTTCACAAAGTTTAGGAATTAATGAAATCGTTCACATCTTGTCTAAATTGTGTCAATAATATCCTAACATAAGGAAAAGTGACATCTTCCATTTCAAGTTACCACATTCGATGCCCTATAAAACCAATCATTCCGGCTAACGTACTCGATAAAAAGTTGACGGCGTCATTCCCGAGCCATTTCCACCCTTTTAAATAAAGGGTCGGTTGGTTGTGGTGCCGGCGTTTCTCCGTTTCTTTCGAACAGACGACACACCGGAATTTCCGCTGGACCGTCCCCCCGAATACGGTATCAAGCAGACTACCTATGATGCCGCCTGCTGCGATCAATAGCCACGTCCCCGTTGGTAAATCAAACAACAGGTCTCCCGCTGTCGCAATAAATAGGGCGCCGACGATCGTTGCCGATGTCCCAAGAAACGAAACGGCACCGCTCGTCCCGGCCGGTACACGCCGTCCCGTAAACAGGAAAGGATCTTTTTTTGATAACGGACCGATTTCAGAAGCCCATGTGTCCGCATTGGATGCTGCAAGGACAACCAAAAATAAGACGAGAAACGACGTGTGTTCTGTCCAACTGAATCCTATGGAAGCTAATGCTGCGATGCCTCCATTTGCAAGAACCTGCCAGCCGTCACGCGGTCCATCTTTTTCGACAATTTGATCCACTGATTGTTTTCTTCGTTTCCCGAGTTTCGATAACAAACTGGAACTGCCAAAAAAGAGCATTAACATGACAAGTCCGGGGTATCCGAAACCAGCAAGGACAAGCGAACCGACGACCACCGTAAAGAGACTGCCGCTGACGGTCAATAGACGAAACCGGTAACCGATATATCCGAGCAGCAAACAAAATACGACACCGTATATTACCGACATACGATGACCTTAGACTCGGTTACGATTTTTTGGACCGGTTGATCAAACGGTTCCACCTCAAAATCAGAAACGAGCTGACAGTCAAACGTAACCGCTACCGTATGCCCCGGGTAGTCAGTTAATGCCCGGTCATAAAAACCGCCGCCCCATCCGATGCGGTATCCTGCACGTGTGAAAGCCCGTCCAGGAACAAGACAAAGATCGACTGAACGCAAAGATTGCTCGTTCGCCTGGTCATCCGGTTCACGAATACCCATCTTCGTTTCAATTAACGGACTGTTCGGTACGTATTCAAAAAATTTCATTTCCTGTTGTATGACTTTCGGAATGACTACCTGTTTTCCGAGTTGCCAGGCTTTTAAAACAATCGGATCCGTCGCACATTCATTACGAAACGACAGTGTGACAGCAATCGATTGAGCATTTTTCCACTCCGGTAATTCAAATAACTGATCATAAATCTGCTGTTGCTTTTGTTCCCGGTTTTCCAACCGGTTTAACTGATCGGTGATCCATCGCCGGATTTCCTGCTTTTCCATTCTGCCAATCCCCCTTATTCAACAAAAAAGCCATCACACAAGGTGACGGCTTCCATCTCAATTATTTTACTTCACGGTGAAGTGTGTGCTTACGGAGACGTGGGTTGTATTTCTTCAACTCAAGACGCTCTGGGTTGTTACGCTTGTTCTTCTTAGTGATATAAGTACGGTCACCAGTTTCAGTGCAAGCCAAAGTAATTTTAACGCGCATGGGATTCCCTCCTATCTAGCTCTCGATGTATCAAGTATTTTTGCTTTACATAAGGTTAAGCATACTCAAGTATCGTACCAAGAAAGGAAGTGAATTGCAACTGTTCATCCGTTCTTTTTTGGATTCATTATATGCTGGTATGGATTTTCAAGGTCCACCTGGAATGTACGCAGTTCTTTTGCGACATGATAATCCTGTTCGATCCCGTTTCTCGCTTCTTCTCGTTCGAGATAAATGACGTCCGAATGACGTAATGCTTCGCCTTCCAGTCGTTTGATTGCTACGACCAGTCCGCCTGTTCCTGACGGAGAACGTTCGCTTTCCAAGTCATACACGTTGCTTACAAGTGGCAATCCGTTCATTTCCGCAAACGATTGGGCTGCTGAAGCCGTCTCCATATTAAAGTTATGGACAAGACGGAACTCGACGATTTTATTCAACGCCTGCGCTTGACGCAAGACTGCCAAATTTAAGCCGGCCAATTGATTATACGTCTGAACGAGCGGTAGACCATTAACTTCGACAGAATAGACATGGATACCATCCTCATGTCGATAGCCCGTCGCGCCTGATGTGATGACGTACACATTTTCACCGGATGCAGCTAATCGTTTTGCGTATTCTGCAACCGGACGATTCGGATCATCATATTGAGTGGTCACAAGTAAAACGGCCTCACTGTTCCATGATGCTTCCCGTTGAACCGCCACGTAGTAATCGTGCGGCGTCAAGAAGACATCCGGTTCAATGTCTGTATCGGCGAGGAACGGGTATTCTGCATACCGTTCTTCCAACCAATCCAGTGTCAGCTCTTGTGCATCAAGGCGGCGTTCCGTCTCTTCAAAACGTTTGATGTGTTCACGGAAGCGGTTCGCTGCATACTGTGCTGTCGTCTGTCCGTCAAGAATAAACGGCCAGTCACTCGAAACGGCAAGCAGATACTCCCGAATCAATTGGCGTTTGGCTTTCACCGTCAGCTGATCTTGATGACGATTACGGGCAACGACACCTGCCAACCGTTTTTCAAGTTGATGCAGGTGACGGATCATCCAATCATTCCGCTCATTGATCCAGACGTCGGCATAACCTTTACGTCCCCATGTTCCCATGGCAATGTGAACCGTTTCAATATCCTGGAAGTGACGTTCTAAGAACATCGCCGGAGAAATCGACTCGATGCCGTAGTCTTCGAATCGTTCCATCGTTTTTCCGAGGAAGTCCGGCCCCTCGAACCACCAATGTCCGAATAACTCGGCATCGAATGGTGCCGTGACGAGGAACGGCGGGAAATCTTGTCCGCTCTGCTCATCTAAATGGTTCGCAAGTGCTTCCGCAAAATCGTTCGCATGGACATCCGTCCGTTTCCAGGCCCAATCACGGACATAATATTCTTTTTGGTCCGACTCGCCCGTTACCCGGTGAAGTTTTAAGCCCGTGTCGTAACGGAGTCCTTCCGGATGCATGAATTCAGCAATTTGATCCCATTCCCGGTCATAGGCGAGATCACGATAAAACTCACGGTAATCCGGGTGTCCCGGATAACCGATGACTGAACTCCAGATCCGGCCCGAGATGATTTGATCACGCGGGAATAAAGCGACACCATGCGGCGAATAAACCGGTGCTCCGATACCGTGTTTCGGCGTAGGATCGGCATTCAGGATCGAATGTTCGTCAACGAACGTGTAACGGATACCTTCTTCGTACATGATTTTATCAAGACCCGGCGTATATGCACATTCCGGCATCCATAGACCGGTCGGACGATAACCGTAATGGCGTTCAAAACAGTTTAACCCTGTCTGAATTTCAGAACGTGCCGCTTGTTCCGACAGCATGTGCGGACTGAATCCGTGTGTCGCGGTACAAGTCATCAATTCGAGATAACCTTGTTCCTTGTAATGGCGGAAAGCATGGTTTAAGTTACGCCCCCAGTGCTCGAACGTCACTTTTAAATCATGATAGCGTTCTTTGTAAAAGAGTAAGGCATCACGTTCCTCGTTCACCAACTCGCGTTGTAACTCCTGTTCAATCAATCGTAACGTATCGTCCAGATGCTCCACATAACGATCTTGAATGAGCGAGTCTGCCAACATCTCGATGACCGGTGGAGAGATACTGATCGTCCAGCCAAGCGGACGCTCCAAGCGGTCAATTTCCCATAGTAATGGAATATATGTTTCTGAAATGGCTTCGTACATCCATCTCTCTTCTAGACGATGGGCTTCCTGATGTCGGATGTATGGTAAATGGGCATGTAAAACAAGTGAAAAATAACCTTTGCGCATGTCTGTTCTTCCTCTCCTTCTGCTGTCTATCTATTTTCTTCAGCGAATCCGATCAAAATAGGAGTATGGACGTAATACTTCCACCCATTCCGGCTGCTCGACTTCTCCATACTGCCAGCGCGCGACGACTTCTGAAAAACGTCCGTCTACGACAGGCTCGTCACGTGGTGTCTCGACCGGTTTTGACCGGAGAACAGGAAGAAAATCACCGTCGATTGTTTGAATGCCCCATTCGATGATGTATGTAGTATTTGGCATCAACGGACGGACAAACCATGTATTCGTCATTTCCGGCAGTTCAAATTGATAAGAACGGTTGACTTCACCTTTTTCATAATCCCGCAACGTCACATCAATGATGCGCATTTCTTTCCGGAACGAGTCGAACGATGCATGGTAATGTGTCTCAAGCATCTTTCGGGACAATTCAGACAATTCCCAGTAGACATAGACCGCTGTCGGAGATTGGACGATTGCATGGATGATGTCATCTTCATAATGAGTCGCCATTCCAAACGCATCCCGCTCTAATGAAGGGACAGCTGTTAATGCAGGTACGATTTCATTTTGTTTCGGAGCACTCACGGTTACGCCTGCCTTCTTCTTTTTAGGTTTAGCGACCGGAGTCGACTCTGTTGAAACTGCTTTATTTTCCGTTAATGACTTCCGGTATTTACTCCAGGCATATTTGACCTTACCTTCTGTCGATTCGATCTTTTCCGCAATTTGTTTGATTGTTAGTCCTTGTTCTTTTAATTTTATGATTTTTTCAAGCATTACCTATCACCTCTTTCTCTTTATTCACTTCTTTCTTATTCTACAAACTTGTTTCAAAATCCTTTACAAAAAAAGTAGGCCGAGGATTTCCCTCCAGCCTACTGTACTTAGCTATTTAAATCATAGTGCTTTCCTTTTGCCATGTAAATCAAATGCTCGCCGACGTTCGTTAAATGGTCACCCATCCGTTCGATGTACCGGCAAATATTCGTAAATTGCATGATTTCATCAACGACAACCGGTTGCAGGGACATATGCCGCATATATTGCCGCAATGCTTTGTACGTCGTGTCATCAATGATGTTATCGAGATCGGACAGGGCTTTTGCTTTTTCGATGTCACCGTCACGGTAGGCGACAATCGCGGTTTCCGTCATGTCGAGTAACGTTTCAAACGCTTCTTTTAATAACGAGATGTCAATGACGTAAGGGAACGTCTCGACACGCAAGACGGCTTTAGAAATGTTACCCGCGTAATCCGCGATCCGCTCCAAGTCGCTCGCGATTTTCATTGCTGTGACCAACCGTCGTAAATCGGTGGCGACCGGCTGTTGTTTCGCAATCAGTAAAATTGCATCATCGTTGATCTCCAGTTCGAGTGCATCAAGTTCATTATCATTTTCGATGACTTTAAGCGCAATCTCACGATCATATTTTTCGAGGGCTTCTGCCGTCGTTGCGATCTGTTGCATTGTCTTTCGGGCCAATAAAAATACTTTTTGATCAAGTACTGCCAGGTTTTCTCCAAAAATCGTCCGGTTCGCTGCCATTGAAAAGTTCCTCCTTGTTATCCGAATCGTCCTGAAATATAGTCTTCTGTCCGTTTGTCACTCGGATTTGAGAAAATACGATCCGTTTGGTCAAATTCAACGACTTCACCGTTCAAGAAGAATGCTGTTTTATCCGAGACACGTGCTGCTTGTTGCATGTTATGCGTCACAATGATGATCGAATAATCTTTTTTCAATTCCTGTACCAATTCTTCGACTTTCAACGTTGAGATCGGATCAAGTGCAGATGTCGGCTCATCCATCAAGATGACATCGGGTTCGATTGCCAGGCAACGGGCGATACAGAGACGTTGTTGTTGTCCGCCTGACAGTCCATAGGCGTTTTCGTTCAAGCGGTCTTTGACCTCATCCCAAATCGCTGCCCCGCGTAAACTGCGTTCAACAATCTCATCCAGGATTTTTTTATTTTTGACACCGTGGACACGCGGTCCGTATGCGATGTTGTCATAAATCGATTTTGGGAACGGGTTTGGTTGCTGGAAGACCATTCCGACCGATGTCCGCAATTCTTCGACTTCGTAATCCTTATCAAAGATATTACGGCCGTGGTATTCGATGACACCGTTCGTCCGTACGATCGGAACGAGTTCGACCATTCGGTTCAACGTTTTGATGAACGTCGATTTCCCGCATCCTGACGGTCCGATGATGGCCGTCACTTCATTTTGTTTAATGTCCAGATTAACATCTTTCAAAGCATGATCATCACCGTACCATAGGTTCAAATCATTGACACGGTATACACTTTGTCGCGCAGCTACTGGTTGATTCATTGTTTTTGCCCCTTCTTTGGCTGGTTTTGTCGTCAGCTTCGTATCCATCATCTGTGTTCCTCCTTCATGATTCAGAACGTAATTCGTTATATAGGTGTGATTAGTATCGTTTTGAAAAACGGTTGCGGATCCAAATCGCCAGTGAATTCATCGTCAAGAGGATGACCATCAGGATGATGATTCCGGCAGCAGCCAGACCTTGGAAGTCAGCTTGCGGACGGCTTGTCCAGTTGTAGATTTGAATCGGTAACGCTGTAAACTCTGAGAAAATCCCTTCCGGTGCACGGGCGATGAAGATGGCAGCTCCGACCATGATGAGTGGTGCCGTTTCTCCGATGGCACGCGAGACGGCAAGGATGATTCCCGTGATGACGCCCGGAAGCGACGCCGGTAAAACGACTTTAAACGTCGTTTGCCATTTCGAGGCTCCGAGGGCGAGTGACGCATGACGCATCGCTTGCGGCACCGCACGAATTGCTTCTTGCGATGAAACGATGACGACCGGCAAGCTCATCAGCGCAAGCGTTAATGCTCCGGCGATCAACGTCGAGCCGAAGCCCATGTTCCGGACAAAAAAGGTTAAGCCGAGTAATCCGAAAACAATCGACGGAACACCCGCCAAGTTTGAGATATTGACTTCGATGAACGATGTCATGCGGCCTTTTTTCGCATATTCTTCCAAATAAATCGCTGCTCCGACACCCAAGATGAAAATCATCGGAATGATCAGGAGCATTAGGAAAATCGATCCCATCAGCGCAGGATAGATTCCGGCACGATCCGGCCGGCGGGATGGTGCATTTTGTAGGAAGTCGAGTGATAACCAGGCCGCTCCGTCACGAATGACACCAAAGAGCAGAATACCAAGTACGACTAAACCGAATAACAGTCCAATTAAGAATACGACTTTCGTGACATTGTTTACGACAAGACGCTGGCTGATTGATTTTTTCACAGCAGCAGGATCAATAAACTTTTTCTGTACAGGTTGTTTTTCTGGTAAGGCCATCTTAGTACTCCTCTCTGAAACGACGCGTGATCCAGTTCGCGAGTAAGTTCATCAATAGAGTAAAGACGAACAACAACGTACCGACAGCGTAGATACTGTAATATTCAATCGTGCCATAACCGGCGTCACCGAGTGCAACTTGAACGATATAAGCCGTCATCGTCTGTACCGGCTCTAACGGATTTACTGCAGCCGTTGGGTTTGATCCACCTGCAATCGTCACGATCATCGTTTCACCGATTGCACGGGACATACCGAGAACGATTGAGGCAATGATTCCGGAAAGTGCTGCCGGAACTACGACTTTTAAAGCAACTTCGAGACGTGTGGAACCGAGTGCAAGCGCACCGTCACGAATTTTTTTCGGAACAGAACTCATTGCATCCTCTGAAATCGACGCAATCATCGGGATGATCATGATTCCGACAACGATTCCCGGACTTAATGCGTTATAAATCGCAAGACCCGGAATAAGTTTTACGAGTAACGGTGTGACAAACGTCAAGGCGAAGAATCCGAAAACGATTGTCGGAACGCCTGCTAAGACTTCAAGAATCGGTTTAAGAACACGACGGGCGCGTTCTGATGCATACTCACTCAAATAAATCGCAGAAGTGAGTCCGATCGGCACGGCAACTAGCATCGCAATCACGGTAATTTCAAGTGTTCCGACGACAAGCGGCCAAATTCCGTACTCCGGTTGAGAGTTCAGCGGGTACCAGCTTGTGCTGCCGAAGAATTCTTTAAACGAAACAACTTCAAAGAAGTGTTCTGTTTCAATAACTAACGTGAGAATGATGCCGATGGTCGTAACGACGGATACGAACGCACAGAGAAACAATACGATCGGCATAATACGTTCCATGATGTTTTTCATACTAAATTTTTGTTGTCGGTTCTTTTGGATCAGCTCGCGAACCGATTTGTTTGATGATGGATTCACCCTTCTTCGCTCCCTACTTCATCATACCTACATAAGAACGTGGCCCCAAAAAAGGGAAATCCCCCTTTTTTCGGGCCGTCCTCGTGTAATGATGGTTATTTCATTGCATCTTCGATGGCTTTTGTGTTTTCATCGTAACGATCTTGCGGCATTTTGATATAACCGACTTCTTCTGATAAGTCTCCAGCATTTTCATTTGTGAATTTAACGAAGTCCGCGACTTGTTTTTTGTCTTTCAACGACTTGTTGTTGACGTACGTATAAATTTCACGTGACAGCGGGTAAGAAAGATCTTTGATCGTTTCCGGTGTTGGATCGACTGCGTCTTTTCCTTCAGCCGAAAGCGGTACTTCTTTTAACTTATCTTTGTTTTCCGCGTAATAAGCGTATCCGAAGTAACCAATCGCACCTTTTGTTCCTTCGACTCCTTTGACAAGGACGTTGTCATCTTCTGAAAGCTGAACATCTTTACGCATATCTTTTTTCTCAAGAACTTTTTCTGAGAAAAAATCAAATGTTCCGGAATCTTTACCCGGGCTGAAGAATTTGATTGGTTCTGCTGGATAAGAAGAATCGACATCTTTCCATGTCTTCACATTCGGATCCAACCAGATTTTCTCTAACTGGTCGAGTGTCATTTCTTTGACCCATGTGTTCTCTTTACTGATTGCGACTGTTAATCCGTCGTAAGCAAGAGCTAATTTTGTGTATTCAATGCTATTTTTTTCAGCTTCTGCTGCTTCTTCTTCTTTAATTTCACGCGAGGCGTTTGAAAGGTCTGTTTCACCAACGACAAAACGTTTGAATCCGCCGCCAGTACCGGATACTCCGACCGTGACATCAACGTCTGGTTGTTCGATCGAATATTCTTCACCAACAGCTTCCATGATTGGGAAGACTGTTGAAGATCCATCAATAGCGATCTTTCCTGAAAGATCTGAAGAACTTGAAGAGCCGCCTTTGTCATTACCGCATGCCGCACCGACTACTGCGATTGAAGCTACCGTTGTGATAAGTGCTGTTTTTTTCATCCAAGACATGATTAATTTTCCTCCTCGAAGTATGTCGCTGGTCACGCTACGACTTTATATCCGTTTTCCTTACAAGACTTATACTACCGATGAACTATTAAACCAAAATGAATCCAACGTAAAAGAATTGTAAAGTCGTGTATTTCCGCGTTTACAAACTCAACTCCATTAGAAAAACAGGTCAATCCATACAAAAAAAGCGAAGATGAGTTTCCTCACCTTCGCTTCACTAGTTAATTTGGCTTAGTCTGCCATGGAACGTCTTTCACATTAAAGTACGCTTTCACTAAATCATGACCAATTTTCGAGTTGACGGTTTCCTGCTCCATATATGGAAGGAACACGGCCCATGCCATCTCCGGATTGTCGTACGGTGCCCAGCCGACCAAGTTCGAGTTTAATGAACGAACCGGTTGTCCGCTGCCGTCCCGAAGCGCAATGCCGTCTTCGCCGTATACACTGACCTGAGCCGTTCCCGTTTTCGCTGCCGCATCAATGCCGGTTTGGGCGATGATTTTGGCTGTCCCGCGTTCCCCTTTGACAACGCGGTGGAATCCTTCGCGGACATGATCAATGTTCGCTTGACTGACTTCAATCCGGTTTAAATAGTTCGTTTTAAAGCTGTAATCGACTTTTTTCGTTTCGTCTTCAATCGAGTTCGAAGCCAAGACTTCTTTTAAGAAGTGCGGTTGCACCCGGTATCCGCCGTTTGCGAGTGTCGAAACATACTGCGCCACTTGAAGCGGTGTAAAAGCATCATACTGACCAATCACTCGGTCCATCAAGAGTGTGACACGGTCCGGCGTCCCTTGTACCCCTTTGGCTTCGTATGGCAAATCGATGCCTGTCGTCACACCGAGACCAAACTGACTGTAATAATTCTGCATAATCGCTGCCGCCGCATCGACGCTTGCACCGGCGACACCGTTACTCGGATATTTTGCCATCCGCATCGCAATGTTAAACATGTAGACGTTTGACGAACGCTCTAGTGCCGTTAAGTCCGTAATCGGTCCCATATTCACATACGATCCTTTTTTCGTACCACCAATCGTGATCGGTGCATCATTGATGACTTCGTTTTGACGGATAACGCCTTCTTCAAGTCCCATCGCGACCGTTGCCCCTTTAATCGTCGAACCGATTTGCAGGGAAGTCAACACGTTATTGATCGCAACATCACTGAATTTATTGGTTGCCGTATCGAGCTTTTGACCGGACATGGCCAAAATCTCACCGGTTTTCGGATTCATGACAACGGCATATCCTTCTTTCAGATAACCGCTTCCCATGCCGCGGCCCATCTTGATCGCCTGCTGCAGGATTTGATCAACTTGTTTGTTGTATTCTGCATCAACCGTTAAGACGAGGTCTTTTCCGGACTCGCCTTCTTCCCGGTTCGGCTCACCGACCGGTTCACCGTTAAACGTTTCATAGACATCGTATGCCGGTTTCCCGCGGAGCAGGTCTTCATACTGCTGTTCAAGGAATGACGTTCCGACCCGGTCATTTAAACTGTATCCTTTTGCTTTAAACTCCGCCTGCTGTTCAGCGGGAATTTTTGAGTACTTCCCGAAGATGTTCCGCAGCGTTCCTTCATACGGATAAGAACGTTCATAAAACGGCTCTACCGATACACCCTTTAAATCTTCAAGGTTCTCATCGATAATCGCCATTTCCTTGGCGCTCGCTCCTAATTTAACGAGCTGCGGGTCAAGCGCATAACCGACTTCCATGTTGTGTTTGATAGCGATGATTTCCATCGTCTTATCATCAAAGTCGATATCTTTTTTCGTAATCGTATCGAGACGGATTTGATCCTGTTCCGAAATCGACAGCTTGTTCTGCTTTTCCGCATCTGGATAACGTTTTTCTACCGCCTGCTTATAGCGTCGATCTGATTCTTCACCGTTGACGGCTACCCAGTAATCTTTCATGTCGCGTTCCGTTACTTTCCAATCGTCTTTCGGAAGATTGATAATCGCCGCAAGACGAGAGGCGATTTCAATCCGTTCGTCGACTTTCGTATTTTGGGAACGACGGTAGACAATTGAATATTTCGAAATCGTATCGACCAACAACCTTCCGTCCCGGTCATAAATCTTTCCGCGCGGAACTTCATATTTCGATGCGATCATTTCCGTCTTCTGGACTTCCCGTGAAATCTTTTCACCATTCACAATCTGGACGACACCTAAGCGAAAGATTAAAATCGCAAACAATAAAAATACTACAAAAAACATTAAGTTAAGGCGAAGCGGCAGATGATTCCGCCGTTTTCCCTTCACCGTGATTCGTTTCGCCATGGCGTACTCCCCTATCGTTCAAAAAGTCATCTTGTTTCATTATATAGAAGGAAACTTTCCATAACAACCTATCCCATCATTTTCCGCATTAAAAAAAACATCGATTCCCAGAACAGGAACCGATGTTTAATCTCACGATTATTTTGCGTCAGCGTAAAGTTTTGCCACGTGATCCCAGTCAACGACGTTGAAGAATGCGTTGATGTAATCCGGACGACGGTTTTGATAGTTGAGGTAATACGCATGTTCCCAAACATCAAGTCCAAGAATCGGCGTTTTCCCTTCCATGACTGGTGTGTCTTGGTTTGGTGTTGAAACGACTGCTAATTTGCCGCCGTCAACGATAAGCCACGCCCAGCCTGAACCGAAACGTGTTGTTGCTGCTTTTGTAAACTCATCTTTGAACGTATCAAACGAACCGAATGATTCGTCGATTGCTGAAGCAAGCTCTCCAGTTGGAGTTGCTCCATCGTTCTTTTTCAAGAGTTTCCAGAAGAACGAGTGGTTCCAGTGACCGCCACCATTGTTACGGACAGCTGTTTGAATGTTTGCAGGAAGTGAATCCAGGTTTTGAAGTAATTCTTCAAGTGATTTCCCTTCGTGCTCTGACCCTTCAAGTACTGCATTCACGTTAGTGACATACGTATTGTGGTGTTTAGAGTGGTGAATCTCCATCGTACGAGCATCGATATGTGGCTCCAGCGCATCATAAGCGTAGCCGAGTTCTGGTAATTCAAATTTTGACATTTTCATGTCCCCCTTTATCCTATTTTCGGAATTTCAGTACTCTTTAAGACTAGCAAAAATAGTTGGTCAGGCGCAAGCAATGACCCTCAGAAATTACTGTTCGTCACGCGGGGCGAATACCGAGACACCGCCACCTGGAACCGGGAAAACACCGAAACCTTCTTCATCAATCACAACAGGCTCTTCTTGGTGATTTGTATAATCGAACCACTCTTCTCCGGCACGTGTTTCGCCGACAAACATCCGTTTTTCACACATATCCGCATTTGAGAGCAAGACGGCACATCCTGAGTTCGGGAATTCTTCGACACCGCGACGCACCCAGCCGACGCAATGTGCATCATCCAGATAGTCTTCCTGTTCACCGTATGCTTTATGGTAACGCGTATACAACAACGCATCGATCATCTCTTTTTTACCTTCGACCGGATGCGGTCCTTGCACACCATAGTAATCTCCGTAGAAGACACATGGATAACCGTCTTTGCGTAATAAAACAGAGGCATATGCATGCTGTTTGAACCAGTCATCGATCCACGACTCAAGCGATTCGCCCGGTTGGGAATCATGATTATCAACAAATGTCACGGCATTCGTCGGGTGGGATTCGACGAGTGTATCCGCAAACAACGTCGTCAAATCAAAATCCTGTCCTTGTTGCGACGCTTCATGGAATTTATAGTGAAGCGGCACATCAAACAAATCAATCGTATAATCGACACTGTCTAAGAACTGGCGGCAGTCATCTAAGTCCGACTTCCAAAATTCGCCGACCATATAAAAACCGTCCGGATCGTCTCCGATCATCGACTTCGCGAACTCGTTGACGAATTCATAGTTGATGTGTTTGATGGCATCCAAACGGAAACCTTGGCAATTGATTGTTTCTTTAAACCAGTTTCCCCAGTTGATCATTTCTTGTCGGACTTCCGGATGATTGTAATCGATGTTAGCGAACATCAGATAATCATAGTTCCCAAATTCGTTGTCGACTTGATCGTTCCAATCTTTATTTTTACCGGAAATCTTAAAGACACCCGTTTTTTCTTCCCGTGCATCAAAATCTGTTCCATTAAAGAATTCATGTGTCCAGATGAAATCCGAGTATTTACCGTTTCGTCCCGGGAACGTAAACTTCGTCCAGGCCTCGATTTCAAACTCTTCTGAAATTTCTTTCGAACGGTCTTCCGGATGTACTTCCACGACGTTAATCGTTTCGAGCTCATCGGCTGCCGCTTTATGGTTCATGACGACATCGGCGTAAACGGCGATATCATTTTCATGTGCGACTTGAATGGCTTCGATCAACTCGTCTTTTGTTCCGTACTTCGTGCGGACTGTTCCTTTTTGGTCGAACTCTCCTAAATCATAGACATCGTAAATGCCATACCCTGTATCTTCATCTGATTGTCCCTTTGACGCTGGTGGAATCCAAACAGATGTGATGCCTGCAGCACGCAGTTCCGGCGCTCTCTCTTTCAAGCGTTGCCAATGCTTCCCATCATTCTCTACATGCCACTCAAAAAACTGCATCATCGTATGGTTACGTTCCATCTCTCTTCGCTCTCCCTTAAATTGCCATAGTATGAATATTATTGTATTAACATTATTACAATATCTTTAATATTCCCCAAGCAACCAAAAATAAACGCACACCCTAAAAAAAGAGTGTACGTTTATACAATGGACCCTGCAGGACTCGAACCTGCGACCGGACGGTTATGAGCCGTCAGCTCTAACCAGCTGAGCTAAGGGTCCTTAAGTAATAGTAGCGGTGGAGGGAGTCGAACCCACGACCTCACGGGTATGAACCGTACGCTCTAGCCAGCTGAGCTACACCGCCATGATGGTTAAAAACAACTAATATCAGATTACTAAAATCGATCTGAAATGTCAATAAATTATCTTAAAAAAACAAAGAGGAATTTCTTTTCAGAAATTCCTCTTCTCTCATATTTTCTTTCATGCCGTTCCGGAACGTTGTTCAAGCACCAAATCCGTAATGTTAACGGCATGATCCCCGATCCGTTCCAGGTTCGACAGCAAGTCAACAAAAATCATACCGGCTTGACCTGTACATTCGCCTGCATTCACCCGTAAGACATGATGCTTGCGGAAGGAACGTTCCAGTGAATCGAGTTTCCCTTCCAGTTCAAGCACTCGGCGTGCCAATGAAACATCATCCAGTTCGACTGCTTTAATGGCGGTCTCAACGATTTTTTGCGTCAGGATATACATTTCATCCAATTCTTTTTTCGCTTTTTCAGTAAACGTAATCCGGTTAACGATCTGGAAATCGACCAACTCGATGACGTTTTCGACATGATCCCCGATCCGTTCAAAATCGTTGACGGCATGCATGAGCAGGGAATGATCATTCGATTCCCGCTCGGACAAGTCATGCGCGGCGACTTTAACAAGGTAGCTTGTCACTTCCGTATTCAGATGGTTGATCGCATACTCAATCTGACCGGCATCCGAAACATCCTTTTTATCGTGTGATTGCGTATAACGATGTGCTTTTTCAAGTGCGTCTTTCGAGAATTCTCCCATCCGCAACACTTCCAGTTTCGCCTGGCTTAACGCAAGTGACGACGACTGGTTCAGGATATTTTGATCGAGGTGGCGCGGTTTTGAATCGACGGTCGTATCCGTTCCAGGGACGACTTTTTGGACGAGCCATGCGATTTGCGCGATGAACCAGCATTGAATCAGCGTATTGACGACGTTAAACGTTCCGTGGGCAAAGGCAATCTGCATTTTCGGTTCCAAATCAAGTGCACCTGTGATCCACGTTATGAAACTTGAGAACAGCGGTAAAGCCAGCAAGAAGATGACTGTCCCGACGATGTTAAAGATGACGTGTGCGGCGGCTGTCCGTTTTGCCGCAATCGAAGCCCCGAGTGCCGCAAGGACTGCTGTGATTGTCGTCCCGATATTATCACCGAACAAGACCGGCAATGCCGCTTTGATATCGATCATTCCGCCGTCATACAATTCTTGTAATATCCCGATCGTCGCAGAGGATGATTGGACCAACATAGTAAAGACCGTTCCGACAAAAACACCGAGCAAAGGGCTATCCGACATCGATACCGTCAAATCACGGAACCATTCGCTTGATTCAAGCGGTGCCATTCCGTCTCCCATGAGCGTCAATCCATAAAAGAGCGCCCCGAAACCAAAGAAGATTTGACCGATGTATTGAATCCGTTCTTTATTGAAGAAGAAAATCAAGAACGCTCCGAGCGCAATCGCCGGGAGTGCCGCTTCCTTCACGTTAAAGCCGATGATAAAGGCAGTGATGGTCGTTCCGATGTTCGCCCCCATGACGACACCGATGGCTTGACGCAGGTTCATTAATCCGGCGCTGACCAGACCGACGACGATGACAGTTGTTCCGGATGATGACTGGATCAAGACCGTAACGACGATACCCGCTAAAATCCCGAGAAACGGGTTGGAGGTATATTTATCTAAAATGTACCGTAACCGGTCTCCCGCTGTTTTTTGAAGACCATCTCCCATATACTTAATACCGAATAGGAAAATACCGAGTCCACCGATAAAGGTGAAAATCATTTCCTGTAAATCATAGTTCATCTTGTCATCTCCTCATATAAAAAGTGGAATTGATTTGTTGTTAAGAATTCATTGTTTCAACCCCCCTATTATGTAAAGGTCTGATGAACTTGTAAATAGTTTTTCACACATTCGATTGTTAAGGTTTTATTAATCTGTACCAAAACAGATAAACCCTTTAAAAAAAGGGTTTATAACTAATTTATTTTTTGTTATAAAACAGAAGAAAGAGTGATTGAATTGCATTTTTTAAGTCAACTACTTAATTACTTACAAACTACCTTAGTTCCAAATCGCGGTTTTTTAAAGACTCGTCTCGCTGATGTCTCCCTTTATTTTTGTGGATTAGCATGGATTTCCTTGTGGTCAACAATCATTGACAGCATCTTTCTCCAGCAGTCGATTCCGTTCATCATTTGGTTTATCCTGCACTTCATTTTTATCGCAATCGCGATTTTGTTGTACCTGTTATCCGTTTCCTATCTGAATCGCTGGTTCATTCAGTGGATTTTGCCAAGACCATGGGCGTTTCGCCAAGTATTTCCTTATACGGTCGCCGCAAACATCTGGACCTTTCCAATCGGTGTTTTCCTGTATCAGTTCGGCTATCCGACTTTAGGAGTTGTCTTCATCATTGCCGGGCACTTGATTTATTCGTTAACCCCGCTCCTGCTTGCCCGACTAAAGAAAAAATCATCCCGTCCGTCTTCTTGAAACTAGATGGATGAATCTGTTGAAGGAAAAAAACGTCCATCCGGCGACGGATTGACTTTCCACTATTCGTGTTAAACAATTGTAAATGTTCAATTTTCGTTCTTGTTTCTCGATTTTTAGGGAATAGTTCGATATGATAGTACAAGTAGTCACAAACAATCTGGCGTTATGCCACAAAAGGAGATTTTCGATATGCCGAAAATGGTCCATCGCTCTAAGACTCGTCCCGTTCGTGTTGGGGACCTTGTCATTGGTGGAAATAATGAAGTCATCATCCAAAGTATGACGACAACAAAAACACACGACGTCGAAGCGACTGTCGCTGAAATTTTACGCCTTGAAGAAGCAGGATGCCAAATCGTCCGCGTTGCTTGTCCAGAAGAACGTGATGCGCTAGCACTTGCAGAAATCAAGAGCCGGATCAACATCCCGCTTGTCGTAGATATTCATTTCAACTATAAACTTGCGCTCATGGCAATTGAGGCGGGTGTTGATAAAATCCGAATCAACCCGGGTAACATCGGACGCCGCGAGAAAGTCGAAGCGGTCGTTACCGCAGCAAAGGCGAAAAACATTCCAATTCGAATTGGTGTTAACGCCGGTTCACTTGAAAAACACATTCTTGAGAAATATGGTTATCCGACAGCTCGTGGGATGGTCGAAAGTGCTTTGCACCACATTAAGATTCTTGAGGATCTCGATTTCCACGATATCATCGTTTCCTTGAAAGCATCTGACGTTCAATTAGCGCTTGAAGCATATCAACTCGCTTCCGAGTCGTTTGATTATCCGTTGCACGTCGGAATCACGGAATCTGGTCCTTTACGGACAGGTTCTTTAAAATCAGCTGCCGGTCTCGGAGCGATTCTATCACGCGGTATCGGGAATACAGTCCGTGTCTCTCTTTCTGCCGATCCGGTCGAAGAAGTCAAAGTTGCAAAAGAAGTCTTGAAATCATTTGGTCTTGCTGCTAACGCAGCAACATTGATTTCGTGCCCGACATGCGGACGGATTGAAATCGATTTAATGGCGATTGCAGCAGAAATCGAAGATTATATCGATAAAATTCAAGTTAACATTAAAGTTGCAGTTCTCGGTTGTGCCGTCAACGGTCCCGGGGAAGCCCGTGAAGCCGATATCGGAATTGCCGGTGCCCGTAACGAAGGATTGTTATTCCGTCACGGGGAAATCATTCGTAAAGTTCCGGAAGCAACGATGGTCGAAGAATTGAAAAAAGAAATCGATGCGATCGTTCTTGAAAAAGAAGCGGAAAAAGAAGCCGCAAAAGCAAGCCAAGCTTAAGTCAAAAGAGCCCTCTTCCCGGAGCGGCTCTTTTTTTCGTCTCCGCATTTCGATTATGTTATACTAGTGGCAGAAAATTTATAGAATGTTGGTGATGTAAGTGAAAATCGGAATTGATATTGATGGAACAATCACTCATCCTTCTTCGTGCTTTAACTATATGAACAAATATCTCGGAACATCGATTGATTTTGAGATGGCCTCTGAATACGAACTTCATACCTATACGGATATGCAGCAAATCGAGTTTTGGGAATTCATGGTCAAATCGGGTCATGAACTCGGCATCTACCGTGAATCCATCCCGCAAGAACTTGTCAAACAGCACCTGTGGGATTTAAGAAAACAATATGATCTCCATTACGTGACGGCCCGGTCAGAAATCGTTCGTCCCGTAACGGAAGAATGGATTAAACAGCATGAGTTACCGCTCGATTCGCTGATCATGACCGGCTCACACGACAAAGTCCAAGTCGTCCGTGATTTGTCACTTGATCTCTTCATGGAGGACCGTCTCGAAAATGCGATTCAAATTGCAGAAGACACATCGATTCCCGTCATTTTGTTTGATGCGCCTTATAATCGTCGTCCCGTCCCTGAAAATATCGTCCGTGTCTCTTCCTGGAATGAGGCCGTTCAACAAATTCATAAATTTGCCCCAATTCGCTGAAACAATAAAAGCGGAAACGACATTATTCTGTCGTTTCCGCTTTTTTAGTTTCCAGTAAACAGATGATTTCTTCGAGCAGAACCGGTTTTGCAAAAAAATAACCTTGGAATAAATGAATTCCGATGTCTTTTGCAATTTGTACCTCTTCTCCCGTCTCAACCCCTTCGACGATACATTCCACATGCATCGATTGACTCAACTGAAAAATCGACTCTAAAATCGACTGTCTTTTTTCAGACTCTTCGACTTGTTCAATGAATTGTTTTGGTACTTTAAGCTGACGAAGCGGCAATAACCGTTCCAGAACATGATACGAAGCATGTCCTGTCCCGAAATCATCCAATGAGACCGGGAAATCCAATGTCTTAATCCGGCGTAATGCCCGGAGAATCGGTTGGCTTTCAAAATCCAAAGACTGGCTTTCAGTAATTTCAATTTTAATCTGCTTCGGCTTCAAACTGTATTTCAGCAGCATCCGCTCAATAAACGGCATAAACGACTCATCCGTCAATTGCCGCGGAGATACGTTGACCGACAGACTAAACTCTTCCGGAACGAGACCAATCAGCCGTTTTCTTGTTTTACATCCTTCTTCGAAAACCCACTCGCCCAACCGGATGATCAAGTCACTCTTTTCTGCGATTGGAATGAAAACCGTCGGACGTTCTGCTCCCGGAATGGTCGTATTCCAGCGAATCAAGGCCTCTAATCCAATGAAACGGTCCTGATTGGAATCATACTGCAATTGGTAGACCAGGTAAAAATCATGATTTACATCCGCTCGCGACAATGCTTTGGCGGCTTCAACGCGAAGCGATTGTTCTTTGCGCCATTCTTGATTCAGGCACATCACTTTTGCCGAATCCCGGATACTTTCCGGAAAGGCAGAGGTGATCTGGTGAATCCGTTTTGTCATACTGAGTTGATCGACTTCCCCGTCATCGATGACAATATAGAGATTAACATAAATTTGATGGTTTTCGACCTGGTACGGAGCAGACATACGCTGACTGAGACGTGTCATTTCCTCCTCACACGATACGCCGGGCGGTTTCTCCATGACGACCATCAGCGTTCCGCCTTCAACTCGCACGATCGTCAAATAAGGAGGTAATAATGTTTTCAGACGTTCGATACAATCAATTAAGACCTGTTGCTGAATTTCCTCTCCAAAATATCGTGCGAGTTCATGGTAGTTTTCCAGATGAACACCGACCAGTAACAGATTCTTCTGATCCACATGCAGAAATCGTTCTTCCAGTCCGCGGACATTAAGCAGTTGCGTCTGTAAATCGTGGCGGGCCGACTCATGCAATTGATCTGCCAGTTGTTGCAGGCGACTGAGATTACGAAGATGCAGATGATTGATGATCAAAGCGATACAGATGGCAATCCCGATCATCCCAAGCCTCGCGTAATGATCTGTCGGATCAATCTCCACAAGAATCGTATCTGAGCGCACCATGATGAATACGTTCGTCGCGACGATGAGGACAACGGCATACCAAATCATGATCCGGTCATAGGCAATCAAGGCGATCATTAAAAATAAAAAACAACTGGCCCAGACGGTGACTGAGGCATAAGGTAACATACTGATGGAAGCGAACGGAATACTCAGTAACATGACGGACAGAAAGTGTGATTTATGATGAGCTGTCAACCGACTGCGGCTGATCAAAAAGGTTATGATTCCAATAGAAAGCAAAACAGCCACAGTCGTCAACTGATTTAAATAGGCATTTCGAATGGTATGATCCGTCGTCCCTAAAAAAATCAGGGCGCCGACGCTCATTAAGAACAACGCAAAATTTCCGATCCAACGCTGTTGATTACGGACAATCTCATCTACTGTTTTAACGGGCATCTGTCTCCTCCTTTCTTAAGATTAGACTGTTTAGCCATTCGGCATCACTTCATCATACTCCTGCTCTTCCTCTGCCAGCAATTATTCTTTTAACAAAAGAGATCTACTTCTTTATAATTGAAGAAATAGACCTCTTTGCTCAGTTCTTTACTCGTCCAAGTTGATCAATCACATCTGTCGCCACGATACTGCTTGGATGAAGCTGTTGTTCGACCTGCTTGGATGCTTGGGCGTACCAGGATGCACCAAGTGCAATCAACTGTTCAACCGGGATGTGTTTAAAGTATTCTTTTTGACCAAGCAGACTTGTGAGGATACCAAACAGCGTATCGCCACTGCCTCCTTTCGCCAACCCGCTGGATGCTCCGTTGATCACGTAACCACTGCCCTCTGGTGTTGCAATGAGAATCACATGGGCTTTCAAGACGACGATCACTTG
The DNA here is from genome assembly GCF_018618835.1 of Exiguobacterium sp. s145. Taxonomy (NCBI): domain Bacteria; kingdom Bacillati; phylum Bacillota; class Bacilli; order Caryophanales; genus Exiguobacterium; species Exiguobacterium sp. s145. The sequence continues at coordinate 22,045 of NZ_JACSMV010000007.1, forward strand.
ATGCAAGACCGCATATTCGCTTGCCTGTCCGAATAAGTCATCCTGGATTTCCCGGACAGTCCGTTTCGTCATCCGTGCAAATTCTCCGATATGTGGCGTGACGACAATCTCCGCCTTCCGTTCCGGATAGCTGTCGCGAATCAATGCCCCGGCATCAAGAACTACCGGAATGTCTTGTGCAAATAAGAGCTCGATCCAATCGGAAATCGAATCTGAAGTCAATCCGGGGCCGATTCCCGCGACATTCACCTGATCGAGCATCTCTTGAATGGCTGTCGTTGTCTGATTGAGAACCATCGCTTCCGGTGCGTTCATGATGAGTCCGACTTGTGCTGTCGGAACCGTTGCAACTTGTAATTTCCCGACTCCAGATCGTAATGCTGCGCGGGCAGCCAGTTGAATCGAACCGGGCATCGTCTCGCTTCCGCCAATCAACAGTGCCGTTCCGTATGTCCCTTTATGACCGTACGGATCACGGGTCAATAACGGCGCAATCGATTCGGACATCAGTTGCCATCCCCCAAAAGCCGGCAATCCCAAATCGATCTTCTCCAGCTTCCCAAAGAACGGAGCCGTCTTCAACAAGAAGGCGGATCGCTTAAAGGCATGAAGTGAAAAAGTCACATCAGCCCGGATCGCTTGTCCGGAAAACCCGTTCGTTTGATCGGACGGAATGCCGCTCGGTATATCGATCGCGTATAATTTTGCTCCTTGTTGTTTTTGTTCACGGACCCAGTCAAATACATCATGGATCGATTTCGTCAGTCGGGATCCGTCAAATCCGGTTCCAAAGATACCATCGACGATTACGTCGTATTGTCCGCAGACTGCCTCCGTTGCGAGACCGAAGTTTTCTGCATAGTGCTGATGCAGATGAGCCGTCGCGGTTTTCACCTCGCCGAACGGCGCATGCATCGTCACGTCGTACCCGTCCCGGACGAGTTCACGGCCAATCACGTAACCGTCTCCCCCATTATTTCCTGTCCCGCACATCACCAGAATCCGCTCTTCCCTCGTATGCCTGTTCTTGATTCGCTTTGCGATTTCACTACCCGCTCGTTCCATTAATACTTCCAGCGGTAAACCGGATGTCTTTGCCCATTCATCAATTTGGCGAGCTTCTTGTGCATCATAAATCATTTTCATCACCTCTGTTCGTCCTATTCCCGTTTTGTTTCATTTCAAGCCGGGACGAATCAAGAGATTTTCAGCAAAAAGAGAGGGCCGGATGCGATCCGCCCCTCTCCTTTATCAGTTGTCGCTTTCGTTACACTCTTCAAACGCATCTCGCTTATTTCTGACAAGCGGCACAGCGTCCGTAAATTTCAAACTTATGATCCTCGACCTCAAAACCAGAGTCCTTAATCGGCGAAACCCATTCCATCGGACAGACATCTAGTGTCTCCGTCTTGCCGCATGTCCGGCAGATCAGGTGATGGTGATGATGACCCGACTGACAGGCGGCTCGAAATTTCATTTCCCCGTCGAGTTCCGTCGTCTCCAAAATATCGATTGCCGCAAAATCATTTAAATTCCGGTAAATCGTATCGTAGCTGAGTGAAGGATGCGATACACGCAACTCCTCCGCCACTTCCCGCGCACTGACATAACGGTTGGCTTCAAACAGGTAGGCCAATAAATCGAGACGTTTGGGCGTCATTTTGAAACCGGATGCCTTCATCCGTTCACGCGCTTGTTCGATGTTTTTTTTCATGCAATTTCCCTCCGATCCAAAACCGTTCAATCACCATAATGAGAATAAGTTCTGCGACCGCCAGCATGACAATCATACCGCCCGGCGCTAAATCAAATTGATACGCCAGAATCAAGCCGGCAACTGTTGCCACTTCTCCAAACACGATGGCATAAAAAATCGTCGCTTTAAAACTTTTGGCAAGTCGAAGTGCTGCCGCAACCGGTAAGGTGATCAAACTGGATACCAGCAAAATCCCGACGACCCGCATACTAATCGCAATTACCAAAGCAACAACGATCATAAACAGAATATGCACCAACCGAAGACGAATTCCGGAAACGCGTGCCTGTTCCTCGTCAAATGATAAGAATAATAACTCTTTATAAAAGGCAATTACAAATAAAATGACGACACCTGTGACAATCAAAATCGTATAGACATCCGTCAAGGTGACAGCGGAGACCGTTCCGAATAAAAAGGACACAAGGTCCATCGAAAAGCCGTTTGCCAGGCTGATAAAAATCGCACCGAGTCCCATCCCCGTCGCCATGATGATCGGAATGGCAAGCTCTTGAAAATGTTTATACTTCGCGCGAAGCCAATCAATCGTCAACGCCGCGATGACCGATGTCACGATCCCGAGGTAAAGCGGATTCAAATCAGCAAGACTCGCCACCATCCCGGATATTAGCAGGCTGAGGGCAATTCCGGCCAGGGTGACGTGTGATAACGCATCCGCAATTAAACTCATCCGCCGGACGACGACAAATGAACCGATCAACGGAGCCGTAAAACCGATCAGGACAGCCGCGACAAGTGCATATTGCAGAAACTTCAATGTCATGAATGCTTCAATCACTGGACGACCTCCCCTTCGTGTATCAGTACACGCCCCGGAACCGGATACAAGGACCGAATCGTCTGTTCATCCAGTTCCCAGTATTCTTTAATACCACAATTACAACCGAGCCGTCCGTCGACGAGATGAATCACATCCGTCACCAGCTTGCTGACAAAGTGGATATCATGTGTCACAAGAACAAACGTCCGTTTGTTATCACGCCGCAGTTCTTCCAGGATTTCATAAAACTCTTTGACGTACCGCTGATCGACTCCGACCGTCGGTTCATCCAGTATCATCAGATCTGGATCATTAACGAGCGCACGGGCGATAAAGACCCGCTGTTGCTGACCGCCGGATAAGTCACCGACTTTCGAATCACGCCGATCCCACATACCGACGGTTTCAAGCGCCGTCCTTACTTTTTGGCGATCCTGTTTTGTCACGCGCCGAAATAATCCTTTTTTCGCATACAGCCCCATCTCGACGACTTCAGCGACCGTGACCGGAAACCCTGAATTAAACGATGCCGCTTTTTGTGAAACATAACTGATGCGCCACCAGTCACTGAAGGCCGCTTGATCTTGCCCAAACAACCGGATCGTTCCCTTCGGTTTTAATAAGCCGAGCATACACTTGATCAACGTCGATTTCCCGGAGCCATTTTCACCGACGATGGCGAGAAATTGTCCTTGTTGCACATTAAACGTCACTTCGTTTAAAACGCGCCGGTCCGGATAATCATATGTCAGTTGTTTGATTTCAATAATTGGTTCTGTAATTGGTTCGGTCATGTCTATTCTCTCCTTCCGTCTCGTGTTAAAACGGAATAATTACGTCTTATCAACTGTCTTATTATAGCGCCAGCCCCCCTGCGTTGCAACCGATGTAACTTTTTTGTGAATAGACGGTTTTCCGGAGATGCACAAGGTACAATAAAAGGATACAAGCTGTCGTTTTCAGAATCCCCGATTCGGGAAAAGATGGATTGAGTACTCAAAGGGGGCGGTTTTGTTTTGAAAAATGAGTTAGCAGTCATCGATATCGGTTCCAACTCGATCCGGTATGTCATTTTCCATCCAATCGATTCCGGTCGATATATTGAAAAAATCAACGTCAAGGTCGTCGCTCGACTCTCCGCTCATATTGATGCGGAAGGTGCTCTCGATTCTGTCGGAATCCGCTTGCTCTGTGAAACACTGCAGCGTTTTCACGAAATCGGTATTACGCATCATGTCGAAGAAACGATTTGTGTGGCGACAGCCGCGATCCGGAATGCAAGTAACCGGCAGGACATCGTTCATGCTGTCGAACAGGAGACACCCTTTACGATGCGGGTGCTGTCCGATGAGCAGGAAGCTTATTACGGCTATTTCGCCATCATCAACTCTACTTTCCTAACCGACGGGTATTCTGTCGACATCGGTGGCGGCTCCATGGAAGTCACGTTAATTGAGAACCGGGAAATGATTGCCTATCACAGTTTTCCTTTTGGTGCGGTCACACTGACGCGGCAATTCCTTTCCGGAGAGACCATGACATTTGGTGAACAAAAGAAGCTGATTAAATTCTTGCGGGAACAATTCGATGAAATTCCATGGTTGAAAAACAAAAAACTTCCTTTAATCGGTGTCGGCGGATCGGCTCGAAACTTTGTCCGCATTCATCAATCTACACTCGACTATCCTCTGCATGGTATCCACCAATACCAAGTCCGATCGAAAGAGTTGGGGAAATTGATTGATGAGCTCAAAGACAAAGCCCCTAAACAGTTAATGAAAGTCGAAGGATTATCTAAGGACCGGGTTGACATCTTCTTACCTGCATTAATCGCAATTCATGAACTGGCACTACATATCGAGGCAGAACAGTTCGTGATGAGTAATTACGGGTTACGGGAAGGCCTTGTCTACGAATATGATTTACACGAACAGGAACAGCGGCGGATCGAGAATGTACGCGAAGAAAGTCTGTACCAGCTGGAAAGTGATTACAAAGTCAACCGTGACCGGATGAACTATCTCGGAACGATCGCTAAATCAATTTACCGGCAACTGGTCACACTCGATATCATTCCGAACCGGGCGGCTGACTTACGATTACTCGATTCCGCCAGCCGCTTACTTTACTGCGGACAGTACATCAATCCGGATACCCGTTCCAACCAAACATTTTACCTTTTGACCAATACCGATTTAAAAGGAATGACGCATAAAGACCGGTTAGCTCTGGCACTCGTCAGTTCCTATTCTTCTTCGAAACGGATGCAGCAACTCTTAAAACCGTTTAAGGACTGGTTTACGGATAAATCAATCGAACGGTTTGACTTACTCGGATCAATTCTCAAACTGACAGAAGCACTTGATGTGACAGAACGCCGCGCCGTCGACAGTCTTGAAATCGCACTTGAAAAAGACAAAAAAGTTCTTCGGATCATTCTCGATACCGGTGATCATGATTATGGTTTCGAAGTCGAAAAAGCAGAAAAACAAAAAAAACATCTGGAGCGTATCATTGACCGGTCCATTCAGTTTGACAATAAAGGAGGCGGCCTTACGTGAAGATAGACTCCCCTGAGTTTTTTAACAACCGGGAAATCAGCTGGTTACAATTTAATGAACGTGTCTTAGGCGAAGTGACCGATACACGAAATCCCTTGATGGAACGATTTAAGTTTTTAGGTATCTTCAGTTCCAATTTGGATGAATTTTATATGGTTCGTGTCGGTGGATTAAAGGATGAGGTACTGGCAGGATTCAATAAACCGGAAAATAAACAACAGCTGACACCGAAACAACAGTTACGTGCCATCGCGACGAAAACAAAAGAGCTTGTCGATCAACAATACGAAGCCTTTAAAGATGTCACTCAAGCATTAAAGGCCGAAGGTATCTCTTTTCTGAAGCATGACGAGTTAAATGAAATGCAGTCAGAATATGTCAAAGCCTTTTTCAGAGAACAGGTTTTTCCGGTTCTGACGCCGGTCGCCGTCGATGCGTATCGACCATTCCCGATGCTGTCTTCCAAATCATTGAATATCGCAACGGCTCTCGAAGCGGAAGACGGTTCCAAACGGAATCTGGCGCTTGTTCAGGTTCCGGCCGTCCTCCCGCGTTTCGTCGATTTACCCGTCGATGATGAAGAAACAACCGCTGTGATCTTACTCGAAGATGTCATCATTTCCTTTATCGATTCTTTGTTCAAAGGATATCACGTCCTGTCTGCGATGCCGTTTCGAATTACACGGAACGCGGATTTACCATTCCATGAAGAAGGAACGCATGATTTATTGAAGTTGATTGAAAAAGAATTGAAGAAACGGCGCTGGGGAGTCGGAATCCGGCTTGAGATCCAGAAGAATGCCATCAATACGAACTTGCTCAATATGTTACGTGATGTCCTCGACCTACAGGACCGGGACATCTATGCTGTCGATGGTCCGATCGATTTGACATTCGCTTTCGCTTTTTACAGCCAGATCGGTGTCGAGTATGACCATTTGATTTATCAGACAATCATGCCTGTCGAACCGCCGGCACTGGAGAAGTCCAAAAACCTATTTGATCAAATTCTGCAACAGGATTATTTGTTGCACCACCCTTACCATACGTTTGATCCAATCGTCCGCCTGATTGTTCAAGCCGCCAATGATCCCAATGTCTTGGCAATCAAACAAACGCTGTACCGCGTATCAGGAGATTCTCCGATTATTAAAGCATTGAAGACTGCTGCAGAAAACGGGAAACAGGTCACTGTCCTCGTCGAATTGAAAGCACGGTTTGACGAAGCCAAAAATATCGAGTGGGCGAAACAGTTGGAAAAAGCAGGTGCTCACGTCATTTACGGTTATAGCGATTTAAAGACCCATTCCAAAATCACATTAATCGTCCGATTACAGGAAGGCCGGATTCAGCGGTTCGTCCATCTCGGAACAGGTAATTACAATGACTCTACGGCTAAACTGTACACTGATATCGGTCTTTTGACGGCAAAGGAACAAATTGCAGAAGATGCGACAAATTTCTTTAACTGGTTATCCGGTTATGGGGAGCAACCTGAATGGAATGCCCTTCATACGTCACCGAACTCGATGCTCGAGAAATTTTTATCCTTGATTGATGAAGAAATCAAATATCATAAAAAACACGGTAACGGTCGAATCGTTGCTAAAATGAACAGTTTGACGGAAAAAGACATTATCGTGAAACTGTATCAAGCATCTCGGGCCGGGGTCAGAATTGAATTGATTGTACGTGGCGTCTGTTGCCTTCGTCCTCAAATCAAAGGCGTCTCGGAAAATATCCGGGTCACGTCCGTTGTCGATCGTTATTTGGAACATTCCCGTATCTTTTACTTCCATCATAACGGCGATGATTTGATTTATTGTTCCAGTGCCGACTGGATGACACGCAATATGCGGAAACGGATTGAAATCCTTTTCCCTATCGCGGATGAAGAACAGAAAAACTATATCAAGGATTGTTTGGCATTAACGATGGCGGACAACGTCAAAGCACGGGAACAAGACGACTCCGGTAACTATCATTACGTAACAAAAGGTAAACAGGAATGTGAATCACAAATTCTCATTCAGCTTTATACGAATGGGAAGCTAAAAGCAAAACCGTCCTTTGAACATCCGCTTGAGCAAAAATGGACACCGGTCGAACGTGCGGAAGAAAAGATCACCTTTGACCCGACTACTAGTAAAAAATAATCGTTGTTTAACGTCAGACATCTTCATATAATAATCTTGTAAGCGTTTTTTCATATGAAGAAAGGACTGGACCTCATGCTTCAACAAATTTTATTATCATTGCTAGCTGGTATCATCTGTGGTGTTGTCTTTACCGCTCTTAAATTACCAATCCCCGCTCCACCTGTTTTTCCGGCGATCGTCGGGATTTTTGGTGTCTTTCTCGGAATGAAGGTATTTTTATTCCTTGCGGATCGTTGGCCGTTTTAATGAATGGATTTATCTGATATCTATAAAAAGAGCGTTTTCCTTCTCGGCAAGAGAAGAAAAACGCTTTTTTTATTTCTTTAATGCTTCGGCAATGACTTTGTCCCAATTGACATCATCGCATGCGGTTTGACACGTCGGTTCCACTTCACACGTCGCACATTTGCCTTTTTTCGCTTTTTTCGTGAAACGGATTAATGAGAAACCGGCATATCCAAAGACAAGCAGACCAATTAAAATATCAATTCCATGCATCCTGCTTTCCTCCCTTTATGAAAACCCGAGTGCGTGCCCCGTTTGATAAATCAAAAATGAAATACCGTAAGCAACAAATAAGCCATACAGACTGGCAATCCACGTCCATTTTGCGCTGCCGACTTCCCGACGGATGACGGCTACCGTCGCAAGACACGGTACATAAAGCAAAACGAATGCCATAAAACTATAGGCACTGAGCGGTGTGAACTGACCGGCCAACTGCCGGCCGAGTTCCGATTCGTTGACGGCATAAATAATCGCCATCGTCGAAACCACTACTTCTTTTGCCAGGAACCCTGTAATCAAAGCAGCTCCTGCCTGCCATGTTCCGAATCCAAGCGGAATCAGTAACATAGCAATCAGACCACCGATCATCGCAAGAAAGCTGTCATTCATATTAACGTTAAAACCACCCGGACCGGTATAAGCGAGCAACCAGATGACGACTGATCCTCCAAAAATGAATGTTCCTGCTTTACGGACAAATCCTTTTCCTTTTTGCCACGTGCTGCGCCATAGTGTCAATCCTTGCGGCACACGGTACGGCGGTTGTTCCACTAAAAACAAGCTGGTCGCTTCTTCAGCTGCCAGAACCTTCGAAAATACTTTTGCTGCAAGCAAGGCTAAAACGATTCCCAGAATATAAAGTGACAAAACAATCATCGCTTGATTACTTGCAAAAAAACTTCCGGCGAACACGGCATAAATCGGCAAACGAGCCGAACATGACATGAACGGTGAAATGAATATCGTCACGAGTCGTTCACGTTCTTCTTCTACAGACCGTGCTGCCATGATACCGGGAACATTACACCCGAATCCAATGATCATCGGGATAAAACTTTTCCCGTTCAATCCGACCATCTGCATGAAACGGTCCATGACGATGGCGACACGCGCCATGTAGCCCGAGTCTTCCAAAAACGAGATAAAGAAAAACAGAACAAAGATTTGCGGAACGAAGACCAGGACACCCCCGACACCTGCGATGACACCATCAATCAACAAGTCCTGAATGAATCCGGATGCACCAAGTTGTGTCAGAACAAAGACGACTCCCGTCGAAATCGGTCCTTCGATAAACGCTCCCAATAAATCAGAGAGCGGGGCCCCCATCCAGTTAAATGTCACATGAAACAGCACGTATAGAACAGCAAAGAAAATCGGCAATCCGAGAATCGGATGGGTGACGACGGCGTCAATCCGGTCCGTCCATGTCTTACGGTCTGATTTCTCTTCGACGACCGAACCGGCACGAATCGCAACGGCCCAGTTTCGCCGACACTCTGTAATATGAGCATGGATGAATCGCCCAAGCTGACGTTCCAGTTCTTTTCGCACTTCGATGATTCGAGGGGATTTCTTCTCCAAATATTCTACGAAGACACGATTTCCCGCTAAATACTGAACAGCCATCCAGCGTTCCTGTTCTTGTAAATCGGCGATTTCGATGATCGCCGTAATCGCCTGTTCCGTTTTCTGTCCGTAATCAATTCGTAACGGCGTATATTTTTTTGCCGCTTCAGGAATCGATGACAGCAAAACTTCACAGCCGTCTCCCGTCCGCGCGACAATCGGAAACACATCGACACCGAGTTCCTTCGCTAGTGCTTCAGCATCAATCGTCGTACCGCGAGTACGGGCGACATCCATCATATTCAGCCCGATTTGAATCGGCTTTCCAATTTCCAAAAGTTGAGCCGTCAATTGCAAATTCCGTTCCAACTGTGACGCATCAATGATGTTGATCATGCCGTCAAACGACTCTTCCATCAAGAAACGTGCCACGACGGCTTCATCTGCAGATAACGGATCTAAGTCATAGACACCGGGCAAATCAATCAATTGTCCACGGTTTCCATGTAATTTCCCGACTTTTTTATCGACCGTCACACCGGACCAGTTTCCGACATGGGCATATGACCCGGTCAAACGGTTAAACAAGGAGGTTTTACCGGTATTCGGATTTCCGAGTAATGCGATTTTTTGTGTCATGGTAAGAACACCCCGATGTTTTTCGCATCACTTTTGCGAATCGCAATCATTTGGTGATGGTCCCGTTGTTCTATTGTCAAAGGACCCTGAAAGCTAGCTCGTCTTCTGATGACGACGGGACATCCTTCATAAAATCCGAGAGCAAGCAGTCGTCTCCGGAGTCGGTCTTCTATTTTATTTAAATCTGTCATCACTACAGGTTTACCAATCGGAATCATTGCTAAATCAGTCATGCCTTTTCCCCCAGTTACTCCATTTTCACTGATAATAATTATCAGTCTTGATTATATCATGGAGACGCTCTCTAAAAAACAGTAAGCACCTCAGGAAAACCCACTGAGGCACTTACTGTTCAGGTAAGGCATGATCTGACGTTGCGGCAACGTCTTCCCTTTTTTCAATTCCTTGATGCGCGAGCCGATGACACGTCGGGCAAAGTGTCTTGAAGTGTCCGTGATACTCATGCCATTCGAGAATCGATCGTTGTGTGTTTCCACACATCTCACAACACGCCTTTAGCGGCTCAAGATGATTTCGCTCGCGAAAACGTTCCATCCGGCGATTTTTTGCTTGATCAATCGTTGTCACATCTGATTCAAAATGACCGGCTTGCCAGGCTTCCACCAACCGTTGTCTGACTTTAAGGTCCGTTTGTCCGGGATTTACCTGTAATCCCGCTAAAGGCGATCCTAACAGTGGATGTCGTAAATCCACGCTGATTAAATCCAGGCACGCATACGTGCGTTCTTGTTCATCCGCTTCTGTTAACCAATGAGGATCTGCCGGTCGTGTTGTGTATTCACTGAACAAAACTTCGGCATACGCAACGATTCCATTTTTCGTCGCCAAAAAGACTTCTTCCCCTTCTGCTAGCTCCGCCGGTAAATAAAACGGTTCTTTCGTTTCGTAATATAAGACGACCGCTTGACGTAAGGCAAATTCAGATTCTTCAATGACTAATAGATGGCACACGCGGCAGACACCTCTCTCGTTTAAATGGATGTACCGATCAGCGGCAAACGCCACTCGGCATCAAAGTTTCCGGAACGTAACATGGCAATCTCTTCACGATACGGTGCGACTTTCTTTTTCGGATCCAGTCCGATATAAGGTGTTTCGAGAATTTTTGGTAAGTGTGCTAAATCTCGGTGATGGACAATCCGATGCAACGGATCAAAACCGATTTCACCAAACCCGATATTTTCGTGGCGGTCTTTTTTAGCGCCGCGGATATTTTTCGAGTCGTTGACATGAATCACACCGAGACGATTGATGCCAACAATCCGGTCAAATGATTCCAAGACTCCGTCGAGGTCATGGATCAGGTCATAACCGGCATCATGGACGTGACACGTATCGAGACAGACGGACAGACGGTCGTTGTGCGTGACACCCGCAATGATTGCTGCAATTTCTTCGAACGTCTTCCCGATTTCTGAACCTTTTCCGGCCATCGTCTCAAGAGCGATTTTGACTTTTTCGTCTCCCGTTAATACTTCATTGAGGCCTTCAATGATTCGTTTGATTCCGACTTCTTCTCCGGCACCTACGTGTGCGCCGGGGTGCAACACGATATGTTTTGCTTTTTCGAGTGCTTCCGCCCGTCGGATTTCTTCTCCTAAAAACGAAACGGCCAATTCAAACGTTTCCGGCTTCGTCGTATTACCTAAATTGATGATATATGGTGCATGGACGACGATTTCTTCAATCCCGTTTTCTTCCATGTGCAGTAAGGCTTCCGGAATCCGCAAATCCGAGATAGGTTTCCGTCGTGTATTTTGAGGTGCTCCTGTATAGACCATCATAGTTGTTGCGCCGTAAGAGGCTGCTTCTTCACTCGCACCGAGTAACATTTTTTTGCCTGAAAGCGATACATGTGAACCGATTTTCATTAAAAATTCCACCCTTCTTCTGCTTCTAGTGTACCAAATGTCGAAAAAAACAAGAACCTTTAGCGATACTAAAAAACAAAGTCCACGAATGACATCGCAGACTTTGTTCAAACCGTTCAGCTTCAACTTGAACGCCGAAAACGGATTATTTGTTTTTACTTGCGTTTGCTTTACGTTCAGCGCGTCCGATTCCACGTTGTTCCTTGATCCGTTCGCGTTTTGCTGTTTCTTTCAGTTTATATTGGTGTTTCTTTTTGTAGCCTGGTTTGACACGTTTTTTCGCTTTTGCCGCTTCACCGGATAAACGGCTGTGGGCTGTTTTCGAAACGGCTGTCTTCATGTGTGGTTTAGCACGACGGCGTTCTTTCACTTCGCTGACTTGACCACTCTTGACATCAACGTTGATGAACTCGATGCCGCGGTCTTCGAGACGGTTGATCGAACCATTTTCGTGATCTTCAAATAAAGTGTAAGCCAATCCGTCCTGATCGACACGACCCGTCCGACCGACACGGTGAACGTAGAAGTCGAGATCTTTCGGAATCCCGTGGTTGATGACGTGGGAAACGCCTGAGATATCGATACCACGAGCAGCGAGATCCGTTACGATGACGTACTGATATTTCGCTTCGTTGATTTCTTTGATGGCTTGTTTCCGACGGCGGGCCGGTAAGTCACCATGAAGCGAACCGACGTTGAGTCCCGCTTCAAGGAAGAGAGCTTCGAGTTCGATTGCTTCCGTTTTTGTGTTCGTAAAGACGAGACAGATATACGGATTAAGAGCTTTCGCCAGTTTCAACGTCAAATCAGAACGATCGCGGTGTTTGACCGGAACCGTATGATGAACGATTTTTTTCGCCGTCTGTTGTTTTGGATCGACGTGTGCATAACGCGGATTGTTCATGTACTTTTTCAGGAACGGTTGCAGTTTTTCCGGAATCGTCGCAGAGAAGACCATCATCTGTAACTTCTCAGGAAGTGCTTGAGCAATCCGGTCGACTTCCGGCAAGAATCCCATATCAAGCATCTGATCCGCTTCATCGATGATGTAGTGTTTGACGAAGTGTGGTTTCAAAGCTTGCTCTTTAAAGAGATCCAAAATTCGTCCCGGTGTTCCGATGACGATTTGCGGTGAGACTTTGACACGCCCGATTTGACGTTCACGGTCCATGCCGCCTGTGATCAGGCTTGTCTTGATGTAATCCGGTTGTTTGACGAGGATCGATTTCAATTCCTCGTGAATTTGCCAAGCCAGTTCGCGCGTTGGCGCAACGATGATGGCTTGCATTTCCTGAAGCTCCGGATTGACATTTTGGACGATCGGCAAGAGGAACGATAATGTTTTCCCTGTCCCTGTCTGTGATTGTCCAATGATATCCCGCCCTTTGAGCGCTGCCGGAATGATCCGGGATTGAATATCGGTTGGTTTTTTAATACGTGCGTCTTCGAGTGCTTCGACGACGAACGGGTGCAAATCGAAATGGCTGAATCCATTCATATTTGTCACCATCCTTTCTCTACTCTTTAACAATTAAAGGCGAATCGTCCGCCTTCACCATCTATTTCTTTAGTTCAACATGGGTATTGGTCTACTACCGTCATACAAATATGAATACGTATAGAAACGATCGGGAATTTTTTTGTTTTTCGTATGAAGCTTCAACGCGCTGAAGGCGACTTTCATCATCTCTTCAGCGGACTGGACGACTGTTGCGTCCATCGATTTCATGTCAACAGCTTCTAATATAGCACGATTCCCATCGATTCCGACAACTATTTTTCCGGAAATCTTTGCTTTTTTCAATGCTTCGAGGACACCCATCGCAATATCGTCATTGTGACAGTAGACTGCATCAAACGGAATTCCGGAGTCAATTACTTGCCGCATGACACGTTCGGATGTGACCGGATCGTAGTTTCCGCTGACCGAATCGACGATGGAAAGTGTCGGCTCATTTTCGATTCCTTTCAAGAATCCCCGGTGTCGTTCGTTTGTCGTATAGACATTTGCCGTACCTGTAATTTCAACGATACGCCCCGTTGATCGACCGGTCTGCTTAATCAACTCATTCTTAATATAGGAAGCCAGTTGTTCTCCGATCATTTGATTATTGGAGGTAATCGAACTGACGACCGCATCCGAGCGAATCATGCGATCGATCGCAAATACAGGAATCCCTGCTTTCTTGGCTTCTTCAATCGCACTTCCGATATAAACATCATCGAGTGTCGTGATGAAGATGGCATCGACCTTCAAATGAACGAACTCTAAAATCTGTTCCCGTTCACTGATTCGGGAATTTTGTGACGTCGCTACTAGTGCTTCATATTTATTTGCTTTCGCTTCCGCTTTAAAGGCATTGATCAACCGCTGTGCAAATTCATGTTTGTCGTTAACAATCGTAAATCCGACGATATTCCGTTTAGGACTGGTTTCCTTTTGGACAAATAGATTGGAAATGACGAGGACGGATGCAATCCAAATGATTAAGACCAACAACCAGGACTTATTGAACCTCATGCCTGCTCCTCCCGTCTCGGGAAAAAGAGTTGTACGGTCGTACCGACGCCCATCTTGCTGTCGACTTCGATTCGCCCGTTATGCTGACGGACGATTTGATTGGACATGAACAACCCTAACCCATTGCCATTAATCTTCGACGTATTGAACGCCTGACCGAGCATCTGAATCTGATATTCGTCCATTCCGACACCATTATCCTGGACGATAAACACAAACTGATCCGGATAGACATGAAGGTGAACGTGACAAATTCCGTCCGTTCCTTTTGATTCGACGGCATCCAGTGCGTTTCCGATACAATTCGATAACACTTGCAACAATCCGTTTTCCGAAGCATACAACGGCGGCATATGTGCCGGTGTATAAATCTTACAGTCCGCTTCGTAAGGGTGCGATTTCGATTCGAGGATAAACGTTAACTTTTCCATCATTTTTTTCATATCAATCTGTGCCATCGCCAGCGTCGTTTTATCATTTTTGGATAAATCGAGCATCGTCTGGATCAACTGATTGGCCCGGTCCAGTTCGGACAAGGCGATATCCATCATATCCGGATTATTTTGTTTTTCTTCCGACAGCAGTTGCAACGCCATCTTGACCGGTGTCAACGGGTTGCGGATTTCATGCGCAATTCCTGCGGCCAGTTGTCCGAGTGAGGCCAGTTTCTCCTGATGTAAGATAACCTGTTGCTGACTCAACTGTTCAACCCGCGCATGTTCCATCCGTTGCGCATACTCGTTGTAGGCGGAAACCAACGTCTTGATTTCATTGGAACCGGATCGCTCCAAAGTGATCGGTTGAGGCGTAGTACTTTTTTCGATTTTTTGAACAAGTTCCAATAGAGGTGCGGTCAGTTGACGGGATATCAAATACCCGACAATCAGACTCAGGACCAGCGTGAGTGCCGCAATGACCAAATATTGTTGCCGCGTCGTATACACCGGTTCATAAAAGACACTCCGAGGTGTCCGTACTAATATCTTCCAATCCGTCACTTTCAAATCACGTGCGAAATAGTACATATCTTTATTCGTACTAAAGATTTCGTATGGCTTTGTACTTTTAAAAGCCCGGTCAACCACACTTTGACTCAACAGACGCTCTTGATCGGTCACAAGATTTTTCGAGGTTGCGAGCGGCTCTCCCTGACTGTTGAATAAATAAGCCATCGTATCATCATCAAATGATTCCAGTGAGTTGCGAAAAACGATGGAATTCATGAGACTGAGTCCGCCGCCGAAGACCCCGACCCGCTCATTGCCGTTTCGAACAGAAACATACATATACGTCAGAGAATCGTTCGCTATGTCATACCGCGGACTCATATGAAAATCCGTGCTCGTCAAAGCTTGTAAAAAAGAATCATCCCGGCGAATATCCGCATCCGGAATACGCCGGTCTTCACTCGAAAACCAGGTGATTTTATCCGTTTTACGGTCATAATAAAAGAAACTCTTAAATCCGGTATCGATATCCAGCAAATTCGTATCACGGATGGCTCGATCAAGATTGTCCATATTCGTGACATTTAATTGAAGGCTCATAATTTTTTCATGTAAGTTCCCGACGCTGTCTCGTAATGCATTACTTGAGACTTCGACACTTTTTTCACTCTGTTTTTCTGTCTGCTGTTCGACTCGCGAAATCGTGACACGGTCTGCTGTAAAGGCAAGTGCCGAGATGACAAGACAAATAAGAATAAATAAAACAGCCGTGATTTGGAAAAAATAGGACCGCATCATCTTTTTCGTCTCCATCTTTTCACCCCTCCCTTATTTCTAGACAACTCAATTAGTATATCATGATATTCTCTTTCGGCAGACTCCTCTATTTTCATTCAACTTGAATCAATGGTACACTCTAAATAATCATTCTTTCCATACAAAAGGAGAATTTAGACTATGCTTGTTAAAAAAATCAGTCCCCGTGGTTATTGTTACGGTGTTGTTGATGCAATGAAGCTTGCTCAACAAGCTGCACTAAACGATAACTTGCCACGACCAATTCATATCCTGGGCATGATTGTCCATAATGCACACGTCACGCGTGAATTCGAACGGATGGGTGTGTTGACCGTAGACGGTCCCGACCGCTTGGAAGCACTCGAAACCATCAAAGAAGGAACCGTCATCTTTACAGCACACGGGATTTCGCCGGCTGTCTATGCCCGCGCTGCCGAGAAAAAACTGACTGTCGTCGATGCGACGTGTCCGGACGTCACCCGGACACATGACTTGATCCGCACTGTCGTCGCGGATGATTATGAAGTCATTTATGTCGGCAAACACGGTCACCCGGAACCGGAAGGCGCCGTTGGTGTCGCACCGGAACATGTTCACTTGATTGAAAAAGTCGAAGACATCGAAGCGTTGCCGGCTCACCTGGCCGACAAAAAAATCATCGTGACGAACCAAACGACGATGAGCCAATGGGACGTTCAGGCATTAATGGAACACGTCCGTAAAAAGTATCCGCACGTCGAAGTACACAATGAAATTTGTAATGCGACGCAAGTCCGGCAGGAAGCTGTTGCCGAACAAGCCGGTGATTGCGATCTCGTCATCGTCGTCGGCGATCCGCGTTCCAACAACTCGAATCGCTTGGCACAAGTTTCATTCGATATTGCCGCAACGCCGGCTCACCGGATCGGTGATTTAACGGAACTCGATCTATCGTGGCTCGACGGAGTCAACCAGGTCGGTGTAACGTCTGGTGCTTCAACGCCGACGCCGATCACTAAAAAAGTCATCGACTTCTTACAACAGTATGATCCTGCCGATATCAGCACACATGATAAGACGCCATTCCTCGAACTGCGCCGTATCTTACCAAAAGTTAAAATTCTTTAAAAAAAGATTCCCGACCGTATTTGACGGTCGGGAATCTTTTTTCATAGGAATTGAAACGGATTTGTATTCGTCTCTGACACAAACAATTCGACACCTTTGATGTTCTGTTTTTCAAACCGTTCTGTCAGCAGGTCAACGACACCCTGTTTCATGACCGACTCGACATGGTGGCCGGGATCAACTACGGCAAGCCCGAGTGCCATTGCATCGTGTGCGACATGGAAATATAAATCACCCGTCACCAATACATCTGCTCCGGCAAAGGCTGCCGTCGAAACATATTTATTGCCGTCTCCTCCTAATACTGCCACTTTTTGAACCAATCGATTCTCATCCCCGACAAACCGTAAGTTCTCGACGCCAAAAGCTGATCGTACCTGCTCGGCAAACGTCTTCAACGGAACAGCTTCTTCTAACCGACCAATCCGTCCGAGTCCGAGAGACGGAGCTGTAAGCTCTTGACGTATCACGTCATACGCAACTTCCTCGTACGGATGAGCTTGTTTCATTGCCCGAATGACCTGCTTTTGGTTTAATTCCGTGACAATCGTTTCAATCCGCACTTCTTTGACATGTTCCAGTTGGCCCGGTTGTCCTACATACGGATTCGCTTCCGCCGTTGCTTTAAATTGTCCGGTTCCCGTCGTATGGAACTGACAATCGCTGTATGCTCCGATATGGCCTGCTCCTGCTCGCCCTAACGCTTTCGAGACCTCTTCCACGGCAGATTCAGGAACGAAGACAACGAGTTTATAGAGGGTGTTTTCGAATGACGGAACGAGAACCGTTGTATCCGTGAGTCCTAATGCCGTTGCCATCAGATCATTCACGCCGCCTTGTGTGACATCCAGGTTTGTATGGGCGGCGTAGACAGCGATGTCGTGTTTGATACATTTCATGACGATACGACCCGCTGCTGATTGATCTGTCACTTTTGGTAATTTGCTAAAAATCGGCGGATGATGGGCAATGATCAAATCGATTTGTTTTTCAATTGCTTCGTCCACGACAGATTCAAGCACATCTAACGTAACAAGGACCCGCTTGACCTTTTTGTTAAGTGTTCCAATTTGTAAGCCAATCGGATCGCCTTCAAAGGCAAATTTTTTCGGCGCAAATGTCTCAAATTGTTCGATGACTTGTTGACCGTTTGCCATCAGTTCGTCACCTCTTTCATTTTTTCAATCAGCCGTTCGATGTTCGCCATTTTCTCCTGTAAGACGTCCGAATCATTTCCGCGTTGCATCTGTTCCAAGATGTATTGCCGCTTTTGCTGTTCCGTCTGCCACTTTTCAATAAATGCTGGTGCTTTTTCCCGTGTCAATTGCGGACCAAAATACAATTCCCAGTCCCGCTGTTTGCTATCGTCCGAATATAAAGATTCTTCTCCTTTTTCTGCGACAAGAATTTCATAAATTTTCTCATTTTCTTTAACAATTGCTTCCGAAAGCAGAGCATAGCCGTTCGCGAGCAACCATTTCCGTACATCGACCGCATCAACATTCGGTTGGAGAATCAGCCGTTCTTCTCCGGATAAGTGATTTTTACCTTCTTCCAAAATCGAAGCAATCAACGTACCGCCCATTCCGGCAATCGTTACCGCCGTCACTTCTCCCGGTGTCAAGACCGTCAGACCACTCCCAAGGCGGACATCGATTTTATCTTCCAATTGGACAAGCGCAACCTGTCCTTGCGCCGCTTCCATCGGTCCGACGTTGACTTCACCGGCAATCGCGCGTTCAATCAAGTTTTGTTGGAGACAGTAGCAAGGCACAAAAGCATGATCGGATCCGATGTCCGCGAGTACCGCCCCTTGTGGAATATAAGATACAACCTTTTGTAAACGTTGATCGAGTATGACGTTCGTTTGCATGTCTTTCATCCTTCCTGATTCATGTTCTCATTTAAAAATAGCGGACTTGGCGAAAAAAAGAAACCGTCGACTTGATTAAAATCACCACAAAAAAACATCCATCTCGGAGAAGAGACGGATGTTGATTCGCTTATTTCTTTGCAGCAAGCCATTTTGCTAAAGCAGCGGCTTCTTCGTCGTTCGCAAGACCGCCAGGCATTTGCCCTTTACCGTTCATAGCGATTTCTTTAATTTCTTCTTCTTTCAGCTTCGAACCGATCTTTGTTAAGTTCGGACCGACTCCACCTTCAAGATTTCCACCGTGGCATCCGGTACATCCTTTAGATGCAAACAGATCTTCCGGCTTCATTTCAGCTGTTGATGGACCTTTTTCAGCTTGTTTTACCTGATCGACCCCAAAGTATGACAATGAAATCATGGCGATGATGGCGATGATCGCAATCGATGCGAACGGTACTAACGGATTACGCATTTGGATTCCCCCCCATATTCTCTACCCAACCAAGTTGGTGACTGAATGGTATTCCCCGTTACTATTCTACTGTAAAAAAAACAGAGAAGGAAGAAAAAAACAAAACTTTTTCTCCCTTCTCACTAAAATTTCATATTTTCTTCACACTTTGAATTAATCAAGGAAATCTTTTAGACGTTTTGAACGACTTGGATGACGTAATTTCCGTAACGCTTTCGCCTCAATCTGACGAATCCGTTCACGTGTAACGCCAAATACTTTCCCGACTTCTTCAAGTGTCCGCGTCCGACCATCGTCTAGACCAAAACGAAGGCGCAAGACATTTTCTTCACGGTCCGTCAACGTATCGAGGACATCTTCAAGCTGTTCTTTTAACAACTCATACGCAGCCGCATCTTGAGGAGCTGTCGCATCTTGGTCTTCGATGAAGTCTCCGAGATGTGAATCGTCCTCTTCCCCGATTGGTGTCTCGAGCGATACCGGTTCTTGTGCAATCTTCAAAATCTCGCGTACTTTTTCCGGTGTGATTTCCATTTCTTTCGAAATCTCTTCCGGAGTCGGTTCACGTCCTAAATCCTGAAGTAACTGACGTTGGACACGGATCAGTTTGTTGATCGTTTCAACCATATGAACCGGAATCCGGATCGTCCGTGCTTGGTCGGCAATTGCACGTGTGATTGCCTGACGAATCCACCAGGTCGCATACGTCGAGAATTTATAGCCTTTTGTATAGTCAAACTTTTCAACTGCTTTGATCAGTCCCATGTTTCCTTCTTGGATCAAATCAAGGAACAGCATGCCGCGACCGACATAACGCTTCGCAATCGAAACGACAAGGCGTAAGTTCGCTTCCGCTAAACGCTTCTTGGCTTCTTCATCATTCTGTTCGATTCGTTTTGCGAGTTCGACTTCATCTTCTGCATTCAACAGATCGACACGGCCGATTTCTTTCAAGTACATCCGGACCGGGTCATTAATTTTGACGCCCGGTGGGACCGAAAGATCGTTTAAATCCGCTTCTTCCTTGTCATCACCCGTTCCGTCATTGTTGACCTTGATGCCTTCAGTTTCGAGCAGTTGAAGGAATTCTTCGAATTGTTGTGCATCCATCGATTCAAACGAACTGAGTTTATCCTCGATTTTTTGATGCGATAGTTCACCATTCTTGTGTCCGAGCGCGATTAGTTCATCCTTCGCGAGACGGAGTATTTCTGCTTCTGATCTTGCTTTTTCTGCCATCGAACCATACACTCCTTCCACATCATGCAACAGGTCATCGATCTTTCAAACGCCGTTTCCGTTCGATGATCGCCTGCATTAGCTCCGCTTGAGCACGGATATCTGTTTGTTGACTTAACTGTGACTTTTCTTCGTCCAGCGTCCGTCGTTGTCGTTCATTTTGAACGGCACGAATATAATGACTCAATAAATCCGGATCGTATTCCGGCATTAACATAAACTCTAGATCCGCCACGATCCGCTGAAGCGATGCATCGTGGAGCATCGTCAGGAAACGATCGGGATCCGCTGGGGTGTTTGTTCCGTAAAATTCATATAGTTTCCCTGCAATCAACTGATGAGCCGGATCATTAAACGCCACACCAAGCTGATCACGTACCTCAAGACCCACTTCCTCGGAACGAATCATATAAGCAAGCAGAAAACGTTCAGCTCGTTTCCAATTCGAGAAGGTCCGGTCTTGAGGAGAAGAGGTCACGACTTGCGTCTCTTGCCGCCGCTCTTGTTTCGGTTTAGCTTGTTGCAGTTGCAACGGCTTAACTTGCGACAACAGGGATTCTTTCGACAAGTGAAACTCTTCCGCCAGTTTCCCTAAATAGATATCGCGTAACAATGGATTGGACGTTCGACCAATCTCCTCAAGCATAGTTTCAATATAACGGACCCGTTCTCCTTCTAATCGAAGGTTTTTTCCTTGGCGAAAATAAAAAGATTTGAATTCAAGGCTTGAAATCCGTTCCTGCTCGATGACACGAAGAAAGGTCTCTTCCGATTGTGCGCCGATAAAAGAATCGGGGTCTTCTCCATCCGGAAGACGAATCACAGAACAATCGACCGCAACATCCTCTAATAAGCGTAATGCTTTTAGTGTCGCGGCACGTCCCGCTTTGTCTCCATCATAACAAACTATGACTTCATCGACGATTCTCCCTAAATTTTGAGCATGTACAGGAGTCAGTGCCGTCCCGAGAGAAGCTACCGTATAGGGTATACCCGCTTGAGCGACACGTACAACATCTAAATTCCCTTCCACCAACACAACTTGCTTATTTTTTCGCATGGCACCACGCGCCTGTGCGAAACCAAACAGCAATTCGCTTTTATTAAAAAGAGGGGTTTCCGCTGTATTGACATATTTCGGGTCTCTTCCGTCAATGGAGCGACCACTGAATCCAACAATCGTGCCATCACGATCTGAAATTGGAAATACGACCCGTCCGTTGAATCGATCGCGGTAATCGCCATCTCTGCCTATAGAAATCAGTCCTGCTTCGACCATCTCATCCAAGTCGAAGTTACGCCGTGCCAATGAATCCACCGTAAACCGGCCTTGATCTGGTGCGTAACCGAGTTTAAACTCCCGCATCGCGGATTCTTGGATGCCCCGCTGTTCAAGGTATTCTCTTCCGGCGTCACCAGCGGCTGTCTGCAACATGACTTCATGGTACAGATCCGCCACAATCCGGTGCGCTTCCCGCATTCGGTATTTCTTTTCCTGATCGGGTGTTGACTCCGTTTGATCAGACCGTTCAAATTCCGGTAACTTGATGTCTGTTCGATCCGCCAGCTTGACGACCGCTTCCGGAAAACTCATCCCTTCCGTCTCCATGACAAAAGTAATGGCGTTTCCACCCGCTCCACATCCGAAACAATAATACATGCCTTTATCCGGAGAAACAGAAAAAGAAGGGGATTTTTCAGAGTGAAATGGACATAACCCTGAATAACGATTCCCTTGTTTTTTTAATTCTACACGTTCTGATATCAATTCAACGATATCCGTTGCTTGTCGGACTTGGTCAACCAATTCGTCAGGAAGCCGTTTCAATTGGTCACCTCTCCTTTCGAACGTTTATATACATATACCCGCAATGAAACGGAACGAATACTCGTTCCGTTTCATTAGAAAATTTGCATCATCTCATTAAGCAGCTAGATTAGTATACTACGTGAAACCATACTTTACTAGTCATGTGATTTGCCGGAAATTCCTGTCAAAATGAGATTCGCCGTTTCCTCAACCGCTTTGTTCGTCACATCGATGACTTGACAGCCGATCCGGTCATACAGTTTTTTCGCATAATCGAGTTCACGGTTGATTCGATCCATCTGTGCGTACGCCGCTTCCGGTTTCAGTCCAAGCGACCGCAGCCGTTCCATCCGGATATCAATCAACTTCTCTGGAGAAATCAATAATCCAAAACATTTTTCTTTTGGAATATCAAACAGTTCTTCCGGTGGAATCGATTCCGGAACGAGCGGTACATTCGCCACTTTATACCGTTTCAGCGCCAAGTACTGAGAGAGCGGGGTCTTCGAGGTGCGTGATACACCAATCAGAACGATATCCGCCCGTTTGATGCCGCGCGGATCGCGACCGTCATCATATTTCACGGCAAATTCAACGGCTTCAATTTTCCGGAAATACTCTTCATCCAACCGATAAATCAGTCCTGGTTCTTCTTTCGGTTGCATCCCGAGACGCCCCTCCATCGTATCCAGTAACGGTCCGAGTAAATCGATTGCCTTAACTTGATGCGCTTGTGCTGTTTCCGCAAGAAGCCGGCGATGGGTGGCATGAACGATCGTGTAGACGATTGTCGCCCGCTCTTCTTTTGCATGTAACACTAAATCGTAAATGACCTGATCGTCGTCCACGAATGGAATCCGGACCGTTTCAATCGCTTGCTCCGGAAACTGGATCGCTGCTGCCCGCACGACCAGTTCACACGTCTCACCGACCGAGTCACTCACTACATAAATACGTTGTCTCATCTGCGAACCTCCTCTTAAAGTTCTTCATCTCGTGCCAACGCGACCAATACTTTCGTCATGTTCGTCTTTGTCATCCGTCCGACGACTTTTAAGATCCCGTCGACCTGTTCGACGACCGGCATGGAATCGATCTGTTTTTCGATGAGTTTCATCCCTGCTCCAATCAACGTCTCTGATTTCTCACAAACCGTCAGATTCGGCATCCGTGTCATGATGATGTTAACCGGTAACGAGTCCAACTCCTGATTCCCGATTGCCGCCCGTAAAAAATCTTTACGTGACAGGACACCGACTAACGCATGATCTTTTCCGACGACGAACAACGAACCGACGTCTTCGAGGAACAAATGGACGATCGCATCATAAACCGTCATCCCTTCATGAATGACTTTCGCAGAAGACATGAATTCGCCAACGGTCAACGTATCCAATTTTTCATGTAACATGGAGGTATTTTTTTTACCGACATACATATAACCGACGCGTGGACGTGCTTCCAGCATTCCAGTCATCGTCAAAATGGATAAGTCCGGACGCAGGGTCGCCCGTGTCAAGGAGAGTTCAGATGCAATCTGCTCTCCTGTGATCGGACCGTTTTCTTTGACGATTTGGAGTATTTTTTTCTGCCGTTCATTTAACTTCATCGGCTCATCCGTCCTTTATTCACACTAAAGTGAGTGCATTGAATCGTGCGACTTGTTCGATTGCCGTCGCAAATCGTTTCATCTCGCTGAGACGATTCGTGCGAACTGCTTCGTCATCCGCCATGATCATCGTTCCGTCAAAATAAGCCGTGATGGCCGGAACACTCGATTCAAGGACTTGAATCGCCTGGTCATAGTCAGAAGCTTGTACAGCGGCTTCGACTTTCGGAATCAGTTGCTCGATTTGTTCATGCAAGTCACGTTCGGCATCATTTTCAAAGAGCGCCGGGTTTACTGCAACAACCGTTTCGGCTTTTTTCGAGATGTTTAAGACACGGCTGAGTTGCTCCACGGTCTTCTTAAAGGTTGGTTGTTGTGTGGCCTGTTCAAGCATCGATGCCCGTTTTTCATTGGCTTCGACCGTAAGCTTCGGATCAAGAGCCGCTTCGATGACATCATGACGATATCCTTTTTCCGACAGGCGGAACTTCAAACGCTGATTAAAGAAGTCTTCCATTGCTGCTTTAACTGTTTCTGCATCTGCTTGATAAAGACCTGCTTTTAATTGAGCAGATACGACGAAATCAATCAGCTCCGACAACGTCATCTCAATCTGACGGTCCGAAAGAATCTGAACGATTCCTTGTGCCTGGCGGCGTAAGGCATACGGATCAGCAGAACCGCTTGGAATCATACCGACACCGAAGAAGCCGGCCACACTGTCCATTTTGTCAAGAACGGCTAATACCGTACCGGTTGGTGTGCTTGGACTTTCATCTCCGGCAAAGCGCGGTAAGTAATGTTCCCGGATTGCTGCCGCGACTTCAACGTCTTCGCCTTTCATGTTGGCGTAACGTTCGCCCATCATCCCTTGCAGTTCTGTAAATTCATATACCATCTGGCTGACAAGATCGAATTTATAAATCGTTCCCGCCCGCTCGACTTTCGTCGAATTGGCATTAAATCGTTCCGCCAACTGTAAAGCCATCTCACGCACACGACGAACTTTTTCACCTGTCGTTCCAAGTTTTTCATGGAAGACGATTTTATCAAGTCGCGCTGCCTGGGCATCGATGTCGGCTTTTTTATCTTCTTCATAGAAGAACTGGGCATCGGCAAGACGTGCCCGGATGACTTTCTCATTTCCGCGGGCCACATTCTCGATATGTGTCGCATTCCCGTTACGGACCGTAACGAAATAATGGAGTAACGTCCCGTCTTTTTTAACCGGGAAGTAACGCTGGTGTTCCTTCATCGTCGTAATGAGGACTTCTTCCGGAAGTTCGAGATAAGCTTCGTCAAATGCTCCGAATAATGCTGTCGGGTATTCGACGAGATTCGTGACTTCTTCAAGCAACGCCGGATCAATCGGGACTTCAAAGCCTTCTTGTTCACTGAGCTGTTGAATTTGCTCTTCAATCAGCTGACGACGCTGTTCATAACTGGCGATAACATGTTCTCCCGCCAGCGCTTCGACGTAGGCGTTCGGTCGTAAAATCGTAATATCCTGTCCGAGGAAACGGTGTCCGCGTGACGTCCGCCCGGTTGCCACATCTGCCACTTCAAACGGAATTACTTGATCGTCCAGTAAGGCGATCATCCAACGAATCGGACGCATGTAGCGTAACGATTGTGTGCTCCAACGCATGTTTTTCGGGAACGACATCGCTTCGACGATTTGTTTCAATCCCGGCAGAAGTGTTGCCGTTTCTTGTCCCGACTCTTTGCGGGTCGCGAAGATATACTCGACACCCTTCTCTTCTTGAAGGAACAGATCATCCGTTGTCAAACCTTTACCGCGCGCAAATCCTTGTGCGGCTTTTGTCCAGTTGCCGTCTTCATCCTGAGCAATCCGCTTCGCCGGTCCTTTGAGCGTCTCTTCTAAGTCCGTCTGACGTTCAGACATTCCGGTTACGAGAACGGCTAAACGACGTGGAGTTGAAAACGACTCAATCGTATCGAACGTAATGCGTGCTTCATTTAAAAATGTCGTCACACGTTCTTTTAATTGTGTCTCGGATTGTAAGACAAAACGGGCCGGCATTTCTTCAAGACCGATTTCAAGTAATAACTCATGCATGCGATTCACCAGCTTTCGATTTAATCAATGGGAAGCCTAGACGTTCCCGTTCTTCGATGAAGCTTTGCGCACAACGGCGCGACATGTTCCGGACGCGGTGAATGAACCCAGTCCGTTCCGTAACGGAAATCGCTCCTTTGGCATCCAGCAGATTAAACGTATGAGAACATTTTAAGATGTAGTCATACGCTGGGAAGACCAGGTTCTCATCGAGTGCCCGGTTCGCTTCTTTTTCATACTGATCGAACAATGTGAACAAGAGATCGACATCCGATGTCTCAAACGTGTACTTCGAATGTTCGAATTCCGGTTGATAGAAAATATCGCCGTATTTAAAGCCGTCTGTCCAAACCAAATCAAAGACACTTTCGACATCCTGGATATACGACGCGAGGCGTTCGATTCCGTATGTGATTTCAACGGCAATCGGATTACATTCAATCCCACCGACTTGTTGGAAGTATGTGAACTGTGTAATTTCCATTCCGTTTAACCAGACTTCCCATCCGAGTCCGGCTGCACCGAACGTCGGGTTTTCCCAGTTGTCTTCAACGAAACGAATATCATGTTCAAGCGGATTAATCCCGAGCAGTTCAAGACTTTGTAAGTACAGCTCCTGAATGTTGTCCGGCGACGGCTTCATGATGACTTGGAACTGGTGATGTTGATACAAACGGTTCGGATTTTCCCCGTAACGTCCATCCGCCGGACGCCGTGATGGTTCTGTATAACAGACGTTCCATGGTTCTGGTCCAAGACTCCGTAAAAATGTCATCGGATTCATTGTTCCGGCACCTTTCTCGACGTCATAGGCCTGCATCGTCAAGCACCCTTGCTCAGCCCAAAATTTTTGCAGTGTTAAGATCATTTCCTGTACTGTCATCTTCAAGACTTCCACCTCCAAATTTATGCGGGAACGCAAAAACGTCCCTATGTACAACAAGGTTGTACATAGGGACGAGACGAGCCCGCGGTTCCACCCTACTTGCATGCGTCCGCATGCCACTCTTTGACCAGGAACACTCAAAAATGCCGTTCACACCTGCTTCATTTCCGGCTCGCACTATCCCGAAATCGCTTGACTGAACATCAGGTGTTACTCCTTTTTCTCATCGTGTTCGTTTAGTTAGTTCTTCCGCACTTATTCTACCGAACGTACGGCGTATCTGTCAATCGTCTCCAAGATTCAGCAATTGATCGAGAACCCGTTTTGAACGGAGGCGGAGTCCGCTGTACCGTTCCATGTAGGCATCCATGATTTGACGCAACAAACGTTTCGTCTCCGGCTTCACATCGACTGTCCCGATCCGGGAAAAATCATACACAGAAAAAACATACAGCATCTTGGCCACGGATTCCGTCAAAGAAACAGCATGTTCATCTTCCTGACGGTGTCGTCTGCAAAGCAAACCACCGTGGTTCAATGAGAAGGCGAACGGTGCTTCCACACTGCCGCAAACCGTACAGCCGTTTAAGTGCGGTGCGATTCCCAGATGACTCAGTAAGCGGAGTTCCACTATAAAGGACACGACATCCGGATCGAGCCCTTCATCCATTGCCTCAAGACCATCGACGAACAAATCATACAGTGCCGGTTGCGGCACCCGTTCATCAAGTGCTTTGTCCGCCAGTTCAAGGAGGTACATCGCATAAGCCATCAAAAAGACGTCCTGACGAATCTTTGAATACCCTGTGATGACATCTGCTGATTTCAATTGACCGAGACCCCGCGAACGCGGGTAGACATAAATCGCTCGGACGAACGGCTGGCTCGCTGCGTTAAAACGGCTGCCGGGTTTTTTAGCACCACGGGCCATGACGGCGAGCTTGCCATATTCACGCGTTAACAGTGTAATGATTTTATTCGATTCACCATACACGACCGTCCGTAAAACAAGCCCTTCCGCCTTATCAATCATCGCTTAATACTCGTCGTCGCGGAATCCAAGTTCACGCAATTGACCGGCTTTATTGCGCCAGTCTTTTTGAACTTTCACCCACAGGTTCAAGTAAACTTTCGTTCCGAGTAACATCTCGATATCCGTCCGGGCTTCTGAACCGATTTCTTTTAACAGGGCACCGCGTTTTCCGATGATGATTCCTTTTTGTGAATCCCGTTCGATCAAAATGGTTGCGTGAATATCGACCATATTGCCATCTTCACGTGTCTTGATTTGATCAATCGCGACAGCAATCGAGTGCGGTACTTCGTCACGTGTCTTTTGCAGGACTTTCTCCCGAATCATTTCTGAAATGATGAAACGTTCCGGGTGATCAGTGATCTGATCCGCCGGATAATACATCGGACCTTCCGGTAAAATCTTCGAGATTTCTTGTAGCAATGGTTCGACGTTATTACCTTGAAGAGCAGAAATCGGAACGACTGCTGCGAAGTTCAATTCATTTTGATACGATTCGATGATCGGCGGAATATCATTCGGATGAATCAAGTCAACCTTGTTCATGACAAGGATGATCGGTGTATCCAAATCCTTTAACTTCTCAATGATGAATTCGTCGCCTTTTCCTTTCGGCTCCGTCACATTGATCATAAAGAGAATCGCGTCGACTTCGCGTAACGCATTCGTCGCGACTTTCATCATGAAGTCTCCGAGTTTATGTTTCGGTTTATGAATTCCCGGTGTATCGATGAAAATCGTTTGCACGTCATCTGTCGTATAGACACCCTGAATCTTATTCCGTGTCGTTTGTGGCTTATCCGACATGATGGCGATTTTTTGTCCGATGACTCGGTTTAAGAACGTCGATTTCCCAACGTTTGGACGACCGATAATCGAAACGAATCCTGATTTAAATCCTTCTTTAAACATGAAGATCTCCCTTCGTAAATGCACCCGGTAAGAGCGCACCAACCGTCGTTTCCGTGACGTCACCCGTCAGGTTCGTCAAGTAAACCGGCATATCCGCGTCACACATTTCAAACAATACTTGACGGCATTGGCCGCACGGTGCGACAGGTCCTTCTGTATCGGCTACGACAGCCATCGCTGCGTACTCCCGTGCATCTTGTGCCCACGCTGAGAAGATTGCTGTCCGCTCAGCACAGTTGCAAAGACCATATGCTGCATTTTCGATATTACAGCCATGGAAAACCTGTCCGTCTTTCGTGAGCAGAGCTGCTCCGACTTGGAACTTTGAATATGGAACATACGCTTTTTCGCGTGCGATTTTAGCTTGTTCGAGTAATTGTTCTGTTTTCATGTCATTTTTCCCCTTTTAGGAACGGTATTGGCCTAAAAAGGCCGGATTCTTATTGTACCAAATATGGAACGAAGATGCATAGTGCAATCGCAACTGATGTAAGCGCCAACACAAGAACTGCTCCGCTTGCGATATCCTTTGCCGCTTTTGCAAGCGGGTGCCATTCTTCCGTAACGAGATCGACAGTCCGCTCAAAGGCGGTATTGAACATTTCCGCACTGAGAACCGCACCGATCGTTAAACATAAAATCGCCCGTTCCATCCATGTCAGCGGTAAATACAGGGCAACCGCCAAGACAATCAGTCCAATCGTAAAATGGACTTTCATATGCCGTTCTTCCTTCACCGCCTGACGAATCCCGTTCATCGCATGGGTGAAAGGTAACCACCACGTCTTCACAATTTTCCTCGGTACAGTTCAAAGTGATGCAGGATTTCCTCCTGACGCTTCGTCATGATGTCTTCATCTGCTTTTTCGATATGGTCGTAACCGAGAAGATGCAGGAAGCCGTGAACAGCGAGAAATCCAAGTTCCCGTTCAAAATGATTCCCGTATTCCGCAGCCTGCTCACGGCAGCGTTCCACTGAAATGATCAGATCGCCGAGAACAACAGGCTCATCTTCAAGCAATTCAAAATCAATCTCGTCTTCTCCGAGCTCATCCATCGCAAACGAGATGACATCCGTCGCTTGATCTTTCCCGCGCCATTCCCGATTGATTTGCTGAATCTCATCATTCGTCACGAACGTGACGGATAGCTCACTGTTTGCTTCAATCTTTTCTTCTGTTGCCGTATAGACTAAAATCGCTTCCACTAATTTCAGTTGTTCTTCCGTCAACAATTTGCCTTCATCAGTCATGTAAATATTCATTTGAGTTCCTCTTTCTTTAATTCAGGATATTCAATCCGTTCATGGAATAACCCGGATAACGTATGGCAGGCACTCTCACCGACCCGGTAAATATCACGTGTCGTCATTTCACAGTCCGAAAATTGATCATCGAGCAGTTTTTCACGGATGATTTTTTTGACCAGTTCCTGAATCCCTGATTCCGTTGGAGACTTCATGGACCGGACCGCCGCCTCGATGGAATCGACAATCATGATCACGGCCGCTTCACGTGTTTGCGGTTTCGGGCCTGAGTACCGGAAGTCCGCTTCATTGACTTCCCCTTGTTCTGTTGCCTTGACGTAAAAATAACGGAGTAAGGACGTTCCGTGATGTTCCCGGCAAATATCGACAATAACACTCGGTATTTTTGCTTCTTCAAGCAATTCCACGCCGTCATCGGTATGGGCAAGAATGACTCGGGCGGATTCGGGCGGCGTCAGACGGTCATGCGGATTGAGACCATGCTGATTTTCAATGAAATAGAGCGGACGCCGCGTTTTTCCTAAATCATGATAATATGCACCGACCCGTGCGAGCAAGCCGTCAGCGCCGATTGCTTCACATGCCGTCTCGGCAAGATTCGCGACCATCATGCTGTGATGATAGGTTCCTGGAGCCTCGACCAATAATTTTTTCAGCAGAGGATGGGTCGGATTTAATAATTCCAACAAACGTGTCGGGGCTAAAATACCGAACGTCATCTCAAGGAACGGCAATAATCCGATTGCCAAGATGGCACTGAAAACACCGCTGGCAACGGCAAATCCTATTAAAACCGACGTCTCTTTTACTTCCAACTGTCCACTGCGCATGAGTACAAAAGCGAGGAAAACAGCTACGTTCGCTAAAGCAATCGTCAAACTGCTGACGAAAATCCGCCGGCGTGACAAGCTCGAACGCAGGAAGTAGGTCGCCACCAGTCCACCGACCAATAAGTAAATCGCAATGTTAAAACTGAAATTCTGATTCGTGCTGTAGAAAAAAGTTCCTGCCAGTGCCATGAACAGGGTACTCGATAATGCAATCCGCTCATTTAATAAGTTGCGTAACACTAATGCCGAAAATGCTGTCGGCGTAAGCAAATAAAGCGCCGGATTGATATCATCCGCCAAGAAGGCCATTCCGTACGTCACGACGAGTTGCAAAATAACAACTAAATAAACCAAACTGAATAATTTCACTTTACCCATCTTTGCATAACGTAAGTTGGAGCGACTGATGAATCCAAATAACAGCAACGTCATCAGCGCACTGACAATCAACGTTCCGAACAGAGGCTTCAGTGATTGACGATCAGAAATCAGACCAACGAGTTGCAATTGGCGGTAGGCATCCTGGGAAATGACTTCCCCCCGTTTGACGATGACTTCTCCTTCGGAAATCAAGACCGGCTCCACCTTATCACTTGTTTGCTTCCGCAACTGTTCTGTTTTCGCTGGATCGTAAACATAATTCGTCACGATTAATTGATCCGTCAATGTTTTTCCGACAGCCTTCATTGAAAACGACAAGGCAGACCGTTCAATATCGAGCCGCGCATTTTCCCGTGCTTCCGCCACTTCACCGCCATCGGAAGAAATCCGTTGACGCATCGCTTCCTCAATCGCTGTGATTACGACATCGCGTGTCGTCGTCCGTACAGACGAAGAGGATGTCGCAAGCAATCGTAATTCATCGTCTTGCAGTAAATCTGCAGCTTCCGTTCCGCGAAGACGTTGTTTGATCTGACCGATGTCTTCTGCTTTTTTGATTCCTTTGAGACTTGCAAAAAGCTGTTCGACTTTATCAATTTGTTGTGCCGCGTATTCCTGCTTAATCGTATACTGACTGTCAATCGCGGCTACCGTGTTTTCCTTTAGTAACCGGGTTGCTTCTCGATCCTCCATCGTCAACGGCGATCGAATATCTTCTTCTGCAATCGAAAATGGAGCTACTGCCAAGGCTTCAGGCCGGACACTGACATACATCATCGTCGACACGATGATGTAAAATGCCAGTGTCAGCAGACTGATCCACATACCTACTCTGCGCATCCGCTCGTCTC
Organism: Exiguobacterium sp. s145; assembly: GCF_018618835.1. Taxonomy (NCBI): domain Bacteria; kingdom Bacillati; phylum Bacillota; class Bacilli; order Caryophanales; genus Exiguobacterium; species Exiguobacterium sp. s145. The sequence goes on from NZ_JACSMV010000007.1 coordinate 54,306, forward strand.
CTTTCCACTTCAAGACTCACCTGTTGCGCTTTAATCGAGTTCATGACTGTACGCATCAATGATTTTCCGAACAAGTGGATGCCGGACGACATCAGCCGAGCTAAAGTGTTCAAAATGAATTCCCCGGACATGTCCAAGAAGATTCAGCGCTTCTTGTAAACCGGACGCTTTTCCGCGCGGTAAATCAACCTGCGTCAAATCACCCGTGACAATCATCTTCGAGTGAAAACCGAGTCGCGTCAAAAACATTTTCATTTGTTCTCTTGTCGTATTTTGAGCTTCATCCAAAATGACAAACGCGTGTTCAAGCGTCCGTCCGCGCATATAAGCGAGCGGCGCAATTTCAATCACGCCCCGCTCCAACAAACGGGCTGTGTGTTCCACGCCGAGCACGTCATGTAGTGCATCATAGAGCGGACGTAAATACGGATCAACTTTTTCCTTTAAGTCTCCCGGCAAAAACCCAAGATTCTCCCCTGCTTCAACAGCAGGTCGTGTTAAAACCAAACGTTTGACGTAACCTTCTTTTAAGGCCTTTGCCGCCATGACGACCGCCAAATAGGTCTTGCCGGTTCCGGCCGGTCCGATCCCGAACGTCAAATCGCACTTTTCAATTCCCCGGACATAACGGGCTTGTCCCAGTGTTTTGGCCCGGAGCGGTTTCCCTTTATGGTTCGTATGAATGACCGTATCGTATAATTCGAGCAATTCATCGACCCGGTCTTGTCGTGCCAGTTGAATGGCGCTTGTTGCGTCACGTTCCGTCAAGACGGCTCCCCGATCAACCAGTTGTTTTAAGACACCGACGACCTGTTTCGCTAACACGACAGACCGTTCTTCTTCTGCCTGCGCCAACAATTCATCACCGCGGTGGGTGAGTTGGACTTCAAGCTCCGCTTCCATCGTTTTTAGTACGGCATCGTTCGGTCCTACGAATGCTTGAATCTGTTCTGAATTCGAAAATACGAATGGGATTCTTTCATTGAATATCACGTTATGATTGGCCTCCTAATGATGGATAACAGTACGTCATCTCTACAAATCTGTTCTAGTCCACTTTATCATTTAAGCAGAATAGATGGAAAGAAAAACCCATCCTTTAAGCGTGTTTTCCTCATTTTAACTGCTTCTTTTACCTGACCGAACATGCTTCGGATTTTTTCCTGCTGCGTATCTAAAAAAAAGGTCAGCTCTCATTGTAAACGAGAGCCAACCTTTACTTTAACGATGTGGAGATTTTGAAGACCGTTTCGAAACCGGCGGACCCAGGACTTCACTCCAGATCATCGCCTGGCGAATTTCTTCTTGTGACGTCTGCATTCCTTTTTTCCGGTTACGTCGTTTGCCAATTTCACCGCTCGCAATACTGCCTGTTATCTGACCAATGTTTGATTTAGACTGTTTTTGTGCTTTCACACGATCCCGTTCATCCAAACGCTGTTGCAATTCGGTTCGTTGATGCTTAACCGGTTGCTCCGGCTTTGACTGCTTCCGTTTAATCGGAGGTGGCACATCCCGATCTTCCGGAAGTCGTGTTTCCACTTGGTCAACCATTTTCTTGACATAGTCCCCAAATTCTTTTGAAGGGACACGTGTCGTCGAGCTGGACTTTTTCTGATCAGACGCCTTCGAGATAACCGAAATCACACCAAAGGCAACCATCAGTCCGACCCAAATTAAGCTCCCCATCTAAATCACCCTTTTATTGTGTGTCGTTCGGCGAAGATTGACCACCAATCGCTTGACGCATCTTCGTATCAGCCGTCACGTTCAAATAGTTGGCGTAATCCATTACGCTGAAGTTGCCGTCACGTAATGCCTCGGCAATCGCAAGTGGAACTTCCGCTTCTGCCGCAACGACTTTCGCACGCATTTCTTCGACACGTGATTTCATCTCTTGTTCGCTTGCAATCGCCATCGCCCGACGTTCTTCCGCTTTCGCTTGGGCGATGTTTTTGTCAGCTTCCGCCTGATCCGTCTGAAGCACGGCACCGATATTTTTGCCGATATCGACGTCCGCGATATCGATCGAGAGGATTTCGAATGCTGTTCCTGAATCAAGTCCTTTTGCGAGGACCGTCCGGGAAATCATTTCCGGATTTTCAAGGACTTCTTTTTGATCTTGACATGAACCGATCGTCGAGATGACACCCTCACCAACACGGGCGATGACGGTTTCTTCCCCTGCACCACCGACAAGACGGTCGATGTTGGCACGTACGGTAATCCGTGCTTTTGCTTTCACTTCAATCCCGTTCATGGCAACACCGGCAATGAATGGGGTTTCGATGACTTTCGGATTAACGGACATCTGGACGGCTTCAAGCACGTTCCGACCTGCTAAATCAATGGCTGCCGCACGTTCGAAACTGAGTTCGATGTTGGCACGGTGTGCCGCAATCAAGGCGTTAACGACACGGTCGACGTTACCACCGGCAAGATAGTGACTTTCCAATTGGTTTGTATTGAGGTTGATGCCGGCTTTGACTGCTTTAATCAACGGATTAACAATTTTTGACGGTGTAACACGACGAAGCCGCATTCCGACCAATGTAAAGATAGAGACACGGACTCCGGCTGCAAGTGAACTGATCCAGAGCGGGATCGGGACAAGTGTAAAGAAGATAGCGAGGAAAATAAGTATTCCTCCCGTTATGAGTAGAACGGTCAATAGTTCGGGTGTCATGTGAGTGACTCCTCCTTCGTTTTTTGGACTCGGACGATGACTCGTCCGTGTGTGACGTCTTGCACGACGACTTGCTCGCCGGAATTAATGAAATTGCCTTCCGTGACCGCATCGACGCGATTCCCATCAATTTCAATCGTTCCTGCCGGGCGAAGCTGCGTTAAACTGATTCCGACCTTGCCACGCAGTTGTTCTTTATCTTGATGAGAAAGATATCCTTTTTCCGACGATGTGGAATCTGTCAAAATCAAACCTCGCCATAATAATGATTGATTTGATTTGATCCGGCGATATGCCCAAAATCCGGCAGCGAGTGATAAAAAGACTGCCAAACCGACCGCTAGACCGACTTGACCGACCGTCGCACCTGCCATGATCAAACTGGCAAGGACTGCACCGATGCCAAGGACACCGAATATGCCGAACCCTGTCACGAATATTTCGACCAGCAACATGAGGACACCGATCATGAAGACCGCTAAAATCATCCCTAAGCTAAAAGACATTACTTCGTTCACCCCTTTTTCATCAGAATCAGACGACAACATGTTTCATCTTTCTGAACATGGCTCATTGTTACTTTTATTATATACGCTTTCATCTGAGAAAAGGTTTCATAACTTTTACCAATTTTCGAATTTTTCCGATTTTATCTCATGAAAAAAAGGCATCCCGGAGGACGCCTTTCAAAACGGGTTAATGTAGTTGTTGTTTAACAAGGCGATTAATTAGAGCACCGTCCGCTTTACCCTTAAGTTGCGGCATGACGACACCCATTACTTTCCCCATATCAGAAGGAGCTGAGGCACCCGTCTTCGCAATGGCTGCGTTGACGATTTCCTGAACTTCTTCTTCCGAAAGTTGTTTTGGCATATAAGCTTCGAGCACGATTATCTCTGCTTGAATCTTCTCGACGAGGTCGTGACGATCAGCGCGTTCGAATTCTCGGAGGGAGTCGTTGCGCTGTTTCATCTCACGTGAGAGTATAGTTAGCTCTTCCTCATCAGTTAATTCTTGCTTACCGAGTTTAATCGCTTCATTTTGCAGGGACGACTTCACCATCCGAATCGTCGTAAGACGATCTTTCTCACGCGAACGCATGGCTTCCTTCATATCCACTGTCAAACGCTCTTGAAGACTCATGAGGATACACCCTCTCTTACGTTAGAACTTCTTACGCTTACGCGCAGCCTCCGATTTAAGCTTACGTTTTACACTTGGCTTTTCGTAGTGTTTACGTTTACGAACTTCAGCAAGCGTACCATCTTTTGAAACACCACGTTTGAAGCGACGAAGTGCGTCTTCAAGTGATTCATTTTTACGTACACGAGTTTCCACTAGTTTTCCCTCCCTCCGATATTACCGACTAAAGGAAACGTGTCAGACACGTCATACAACATTATAGTAGGAATATACAAAATGGTCAATAGTTGATTAACCGGTTTTGCTTCACTCCTGATATGTTCCTTTTTGTTCTTTTCTATAGTCTCATGTTGCTTCCGTATTTACAACAAATTCATGATTATTCAACGAAAAAATTCGAAATATTTTGTAAGCGTTTTCTAATTTTTCATGAAATGTTTTGTCAAAATGGGGAATGATGTGTCAAAATAGACACAGTTATCTGAAAAAGGAGTTGTTCTGATATGAAAGAAGCCAAACGAATTATTTTCGGATTGATTCTCGGAGTCATCCTCGGAATCATTCTCGCTTTGTTACCAGACAAATCGATCTATGAAGGATTGAATAAGTATGCACTTCAACCAATCGGAACGATTTTCCTCAACCTGATTAAGATGCTCGTCGTCCCGATCGTCTTCTTCTCGATCTCCCTTGGTGTCATGGGACTCGGAAATCCAAAAGAACTGGGTCGCGTCGGCGGAAAAGCCATTACGTATTTCATGACGACGACCGCTGTCGCCATCGTCATCGCTCTTGGTTTGTCATTACTGATCAAACCGGGTACGTTCGGGAACTTTGCGACAGACAACTTGAAGTATGATCAAGGCAACTTACCGGATACGAGTTTGATCAATACGATCGTCGGGATGTTCCCGACCAATCCGATCACGTCGATGGCAGAAGGCAATATGCTGCAAATTATCGTCTTCAGTGTCTTCATCGGTTTCGGGATCACATTCCTCGGCAACAAGGTCTCGACATTACGTTCATTCATCGAACAGGGAAATGATTTGATGACATATTTGATCGGACTTGTCATGAAGATGGCCCCGCTCGGCGCATTTGCATTGATTGCTTCCGCCGTCGGTGCACAAGGGTTTGATTCCTTAAAGGCAATGGGGCTCTACATGGCAGTCGTTATCCTGGCTTTGATTGTCCACTCCCTGTTGACGTACGGTTCGACCGTCTCACTGCTCGGAAAAATGAATCCGTTTTTCTTCTTCAAAAAGTTTGCGCCGGTCATGCTGTTCGCCTTCTCGACTTCGTCGTCGAATGCAACGCTACCGGTCGCGATGCAGACTGCACAGCGTGAACTGAAAGTACCGCGTTCCGTCTCAAGTTTCGTCCAACCGCTCGGCGCGACGATCAACATGGATGGTACAGCGATCATGCAGGGAGTCGCAACGGTCTTTATCGCTCAAGTTTATGATATCAGCTTGTCTCCGGCACAACTGGCAACCGTCGTCCTGACTGCCGTTCTCGCGTCCGTCGGAACAGCCGGCGTACCGGGTGTCGGGCTTGTCATGCTGACGATGGTGCTTCAGTCCGTCAATCTGCCTGTCGAAGGGATTGCCTTAATCATCGGGGTTGATCGTCTGCTTGATATGATGCGGACTGCGGTCAATATCACAGGTGACGCCGCTTGTGCAGTCATTGTCGCCAAATCAGAAGAAGGTAACCTGAGTGAAGAAGAGGAAGAAGACGAGCGTTACGCTTAACGTTTCCTCGATAAAAAAACGCGTCGCCTCCGTGAATCATTCACAGGGGCGGCGCGTTTTTGTGTTGATTATTTTTTTAAGACATACGAGCTGAGCGGATCAACCGTCACACTGCCCGAGACTTTTTTCAGTGTTTTCATTCCGGCAGTTTTCCCGTCGACGATGACACTCCATGTTCCTTTTGGTAACGTCATCTTGACAGCTTGACGTTTCGCATTATGAACGACGTAAAGATCCGTTTTTTGTTGGGGGGCATCGTCTGATAATTGATACGCCACCACTTGCTCCGGTACATCTTTAAACGTCAGGTAACGTCGGATGTCTTTTGCTGTCCCTAAATGAAGAACAGGGTTCGCTTTACGGACTTGAATCAGTCCTTTCATGTAATCGACGTCGGCTTGACGGTCCATTTTGCGTTTCCAGTCGAGCTGGTTGACAGCATCCGGTGATTTGTATGAATTATGATCGCCGCCTTTTGTCCGCATGAAATCTTGACCGGCATGAATAAATGTCGTGCCTTGTGAAGTCAGCAGAATGCTTGACGCCAAGCGGTGCATCTTGGTTTTCGTCGCATCCGTATCATTCGGATTCGTTAAGTTCAGCTTGTCCCACAGCGTGTGGTTATCGTGAGCTTCGACATACGTGATTGCTTGGTTCGGTTCTGCTGCGAAGCCGGTGATGTCTTTGTTGTACGCAATCTCACCGACGATTCCGCGTTTGATCCGTGTTTCAAGACCTGTTTTCCCGTTGATGAAACCGGCATCCGTGTCTTCAAAGACACTTCCTTTCAGTGCATCACGCAAGTTATCGTTGAAGTGAGCGATACCCGGCATCTGTTTGGCATTCGTCTGGTTGGCTTTGTCGGCTTCCGGAAGCGGTGTTCCGAGACTCCAGCCTTCTCCGAAGACAAGGATTGACGGATCAATTTTTGTCGTCGTTTTTTTGACGGCATTCATCGTCTTCACGTCATGAATCCCCATTAAATCAAATCGGAATCCGTCCCAACGGTATTCTTTTGCCCAGTAGCCGACAGAATCGACAATCAGTTTATGCATCATTTTCCGTTCAGAAGCGGTATCGTTTCCGACACCTGTGCCGTTGGCGAGATCGCCGCCTTCCGTATAACGGTAGTAGTAACCCGGCACGATTTTATCGAGGTTTGATGCTTTCGCGTCAAACATATGATTGTAGACCACATCCATGACGGCGCGGAGTCCGTTATCATGTAGCCCTTGAATCATTTGTTTCATTTCTTTGATCCGGACTTTCGGATCGTACGGATTCGTTGAATAAGAGCCTTCCGGTGCATTGTAGTTTTTCGGATCATATCCCCAGTTGTATGTTTTGAGCGGATTCGTCTCGTCGACAGAAGCCGTATTGAAATCATAGACTGGAATGAACTGGACATGTGTGATGCCGAGCTCCTTCAAATGATCGAGTCCCGTTTTCGTCTTTGTTTTCTTACCGTCTTTCATCAGACGTGTTCCCGGCTCGACGACACCAAGATACTTCCCTTTTTGCTCGATACCTGAATCATACGTATCTCCCGTGACGTCAAACATCGACAGGTCACGGACGTGTGTCTCGTAAATGATGGCGTCTGTCGCTTGTTTCAGCGGCATTTTTGTTTTTGTCCAGCGTTTCGGGTTCGTCTCTCTCAAATCGACGACGACGCCTTGATCTCCGTTGACCGCCACAGCTGTCGCGTACGGATCGACGGCCCGTGTCGTTTCTTTGGCGTGCTTGACTTCATAGGTGTAGCCTGTTCCGTCGAGGTCACCTTTGACTGTGATGCTGAAGACACCGCGGTCACCGCGGACCATCTTCACTTCACGGACGATATCCTTCGTTGTGGCTGCTTGTTTTTTCGGCAATTTGTAAAGTTCCAGTTCAACGGACTGCGCAGTCGGTGCCCAGACGCGGAATGTCGTTTTGCCTTTTTGATACGCCGTACCGAGTTTACCGTCGTACGCATATTTTTTGTCAAAAGCATCAGACCGCAATACTTTTCCTGCTTCTAAAATCCCTTCCCCGAATACCGGGTGTGAGACCGTGACGACATTTGCTAAATCAATATCCGACGCGACAGTCACGTGTAACGTCTTCGCGTCCACTTGTGTGACAACCGGATTGACCAGACCTTTGAATGTCAGCGTTTTTACATCTTCTGCTGCGATCGGTGAATTCGTTTTTAATGTCATCGTCTTAAAATCGTCTGCCAGGAAACTAGTAAACTTTGGTGTCCGATCGATGTCCGGTTGGCTGTAATAAACGGTTTGATCGCCTTCAATCAACCAGATATCCTTGGCTCCCGCGTAGTAAAAACGATCAGCCCCGTCTTTTTCCGACCATCCTTCGATGTGAGGAATGATTCCGACGAGACGTTCCTTCGTCGTATTCGTCAAGGTGACGTTTGCTACAGCTCCAAACGCATCTTGTCCGTCAAATTCAAATCGTTTTCCGTCCTGCGCATTCGGCCATGCCCACACCCCGTACTTGTCGTAGTCATTGTCATAGCGGTAATAATGAATGTTCGTGTTGACGGACTCAACGTCACTGCCGCCTGTTGGATTGACCGGTGAAACGTCTTTGCTGCCTGATTCAATCCAGACTTCCGCCACACCGTCTTTGATCATGTCTTTTGTAATGAAGCGGTCGTTTTCTGACCCCGCATCTTTGTTCCAGGAATCATCGCGGACGATAAAACCGATTTTTTCCGGCTGATCCACCGGAAATTCGTAAGCGGCAATTTTCCCGTATGCATCTTGTCCGTTAAAGGCATGTGCTTTATTCGGGAAGTAATCCGGTCCATTTGCCCATAACCAGAGATTCCAATCTTTTGGTGCTGTTTTATCTTCCTTGTAGTGAATGATGACGAGTGTCGACTTCCCTTTTTCCAGTGCCAAACCGTTTACCGGGAATAAACTAAAGATCAGTGCAAACGTTAGCACAACTGCACAGACTGATTTCCATCGATTCATGCCGTATCCTCCTTGGATTTATGTAATCGTTTTCATTTCCATTCTCCATTCGTTCGACTTATCTGTCAAAGCTTATTTTAGTTCACTAAAGAAAATAAGACTTTTGGACCAACAGCGACAAATAACAATAAAAAAAGAGAATGGCATGTCCGCCACCCTCCCACTGCTCATTTTGCTTGTTGATCCGTAATTTCATGGATTGTTTGTTTCGTGGCTTGCATCGAGTGATCCGAAGCAAAGAAGTACCAGACTCCGTCACTGGCGATATACCCTTCTCCTTCAAGTTTCAGCGGCTTCAACCGCTCGAATCCCGACTGATTTTCCTGTGTGAGTTGGGCTGCTTCGGAAAACGTGATGTTTGTATTGAAATTGTTTTTCAGGACCCGGCTGACCTCTTCTAAGTTCGTCAGGATATCCGGTCCGGCAAGTTTCATACCGACGGCTTCAAGTACCTGACGTTGCCGGATTTGCCGGCCCATATCACCGAGCGGATCCTGCTTTCGCATTCGCGCGTATCCGCTCGCCTCGAGTCCGTCCAGTTTGATTTCCCCTTCCGCATAGTCCTTTTGTAAGCGTCGATCGTTCCAACTAAATGCGGACGGGTTATCCACGGTGACTCCGCCGACGGCATCCACAAGTTCAATCAGACCTTCCATATTGATTTTGGCATAGTACGGAATCTTGACATCAAATGTCTGTTCGACGGTTTCAATCGTCTCTTCCACCCCGCCATACGCATAGGTATGATTGATTTTCGTCCTTGCCCCATCTTTTAGTGTCACCTGCATGTCCCGTGGAATGGACAGCGACGTCGCCTGTTTTGTTTTCGGGTTAAACGATAATAACATGATCGCATCCGCCCGCCCCGGATCGTTTTTCCGTTCATCGACGCCAATCAGCAAGACATTGGCCGGTCGCATCGTTTCAAGCGGGAGCTTCTCTTTTCCTTTCAGCGGTGTAATGAAACCATCTGCTGTTTGTTGCAAGCGCAAAAAAGCATATCCTGTCGTGCCGCTCGCAATCAGGATGACGGCCAGTAACAAGGCACTGATCATACGCCAGCCGACCGAGGGCCGTTTTTTTCTTACACGTGATCTCACGGGGATACCTCCTATAGTTTCTGCTGATACGTCTTCATCAGTCCGGCAATATTGGAATTGTGTAAAAAGAGAACCGCATCAACGTTCTGTTGCTTCGCGAACTCGGAAGCATCAAAGTCTTTGTTGACGTACCGGACATCCACCACTTCGAGATTTGCGCTCCTCGCGAGAAACGGCAGGACGGGATTGGCAAACGAGTCCTTAAGGACAAGTAATTTAGGACCCTTCGTCTTTGAAGTCATCGATAAAATTCCATGATTACCGCGCATGAACACTTCATATCGATCGGCATAATCGCCCTCTTCCTTAATAAATTTTTCATCAATCAACGGCTGTCCGCATGTGTTGTCATAACAGACATCGATTCCTTTAAACTGATCCGCACCATAGTATTCAATCGTGTCACCTGTGCTTGCATATGCCAGTGTCGTCTTGCGTGCAAGGGATCCGAAGTACGGATGTTCCGAAGACCGTTTCGACCCGGGGTTCACTTCGACCTTTTTTAAGGCCGGTTCTGTTTTTCCGATGGTCCGCACAATCTCGTCATATGCTTGATAGGCACCGTCTATATTCCAGTGATGATCCGTTTTAAAATAATCGGACAACTGTAAACGGTCCAGTGAAATTGATGTGATGCCCGCTTTTGTAAAGCCGGCCTGCATCGTCTTATGCCGCTGTATTGCATTCGACGCGACATAATCCGGAATGATTCCATCGCGTTCCGCGACGACGGTTTTCGACGGTGCCAGGGCAAAGTAGACCGGACGGTCGACCTCTTGCGTGAACTGTCGGAAAGCGTCCGGGACGATCGGTTGCGCCGCTTGACTCGGCTCAATCAAGTAACCGTCTTCTGCCGTATAAATGCCGTTACGGAACGGTTGCCGAAGGACATTTTTTGATAATCGGGCCTGCATTTCAACAAACGTACCTCGAAGCAGTAATTGATCAGTGAAATAACTTTCCATCTTCACCATGTCGTCACCCGAAATCACGCCTTGGACGGTCGGTTTGACCGCCTGTGCAAGGGCTCGATTTTCCAGTTGGGAACTGACGCGGTCTTCCCGAAGGATTGTCCCCGCGCCAATCGCCATCAAGATGACGAAAAAACTGATCGTCGTCAGCCACATCATCTTCCGTTCAAAGGATGAGGACGGTTGACCGTCCGCTTTCGGCTTTAATTTGCGTTCGATTGGTTGTGCCATGTCGTCTTCTCCTTTCTAGAAACGGAAATAAATAAAGGGATTAAATGTACTTGCGACGAGTGCCGATGTTGCGAGGAACAACAAGACCATCGCGTATCCATATTGCATCGTATGTCCGACTTTGCCCGATGATTCGACAAATCGTTCACCGATCCGTTTTGGAATCGGGGTCGCAGCAAGACACGACAGCGCTAAAATGACACCATTTTGGACGAGCTGATAACTCGCTCGGTCATCCCACAGCACATCCGGGACGAACATCGCTTGAATGTACGTAATCGCTTCCGGGAACGTTTCCGCCCGGAAAAAGACCCACCCGACCAAAACGAGCACCAGTGTCCATACCGTTGCGAACACGGGAACCCGCGCCAATAATTTCCCGAGAAATGCTTTTTCGAGCATGATCCAGATTCCGTAGTAGACGCCCCAAGCAACAAACGTCCAGCTTGCGCCGTGCCAAAGTCCGGTCAATATCCAGACGATTCCGAGATTGCGATACTGTTTCCATGGCGACACCCGGTTTCCTCCAAGAGGAATGTAAACATAATCCCGGAACCAAGAGCCTAAAGAAATATGCCACCGGCGCCAAAATTCAGAGACTGATTTTGAGATATACGGATAGTTAAAGTTTTCAAGAAAATGAAAGCCAAACATCAACCCCAGTCCAATCGCCATGTCACTGTATCCGGAAAAATCAAAATAAATTTGCAGAGCATAGGCGATGATTCCAATCCAGGCGAGACCCATCGACAGATCTTTCATGTTAAAGATCGTATCCGCGACTTGTCCGCATCCATTCGCTAAAATCAATTTTTTGGATAAACCGATGATAAAGCGACGGACACCTTGTGCAAATTCAGGCAAGGTTTCCCGCCGGTGGTTGATTTCGTCCGCAACCGTCTCATAGCGGACAATCGGACCGGCAATCAACTGCGGAAACAACGCGATGTACAAAGCAAGATTGAGCGGGTTTTTTTGGACCTGTCCCGCTTGACGATACACATCGATGACATAACTCATCGCTTGGAACGTAAAGAAGGAAATTCCGATTGGTAAAACGACTTCCGGGACAAACAGCGTCGTTTGAAACGTCTCGTTGATTGACGTCACAAAAAAACCGCTGTATTTAAACCAGCCGAGCAATCCCAGATTGACGACAATCATACTGAACATGATCCATTTGACACCGATTCGTGTCCGGTACGCGTGGACGGCCAAGGCAAACAGGTAGTTGATCAAAATGCTCGTCAACATCAATAGGACGAATCTCGGTTCACCCCAGGCATAAAAGAAAAGGCTCGCTACCAAGAGCCAGCCGTTCCGAAACGTGCGTGGCAACAAGTGGTAGACAAGCAACACGAACGGTAAAAATAGAAATAAAAAAATCGTCGAACTAAATAACATGATAGGATTCCTCCTGCTTGATCGGAACAAGCCGGTTGACGTGTAACGCCGTCAACCGAACCCGCATGTCCCCTTCGAGTAAAAACTTGAATGCAATTTTAAAATAGTCGGCGCCTTGGACTCGTTTGAATTGTAAGGAACACATTGTTTTTCCGTTTACCGTCAGCCATTCCGTCTCTGAATGCATCCGTTTTTTTTGTCCGTATTGCATTTTGAACACCTGAACGTCGCATGACGATTCCGCTTCCAGCTCGCATGTCAATGTGACGGACTCGGCCTGTCCAAAAGAGGCGTCGGCCCGATACAACTTTGAGGGAGGATATTGAAATCCCTGATCAAACAATTGGATGTACAGCTTATCGGTCGGGTCCGCCTGTTGAAAATCGAACCAAACACCGTCCGCATCTTCTTCGAGCAAAATCTTATCCCGGTTCCCTTGCGGAAAAAACTGATAACTTGCCAGTTCCAATGGACGTGAACTCATACCGGTACCGCGCTTAAAATCGCATCCACAATACGTTCTGCCGCATGACCGTCTCCGTATGGATTCGCCGCTTGTGCCATCGCATCATAGGCAACTTGATCCGTCAGCAACAGGTGACCTGTTTCATAAATACGTTCCGGATCCGTCCCGACAAGCTTCAACGTACCGGCTGCGACACCTTCCGGACGTTCGGTCGTATCACGCAAGACGAGGACCGGCACGCCAAGCGAAGGTGCTTCTTCTTGGATACCTCCAGAATCCGTCAAAATCAGAGTCGCCCGGGCTGCCAAGTTATGAAAATCAAAGACATCGAGCGGTTCAACCAATCGGATGCGTGGATGATAGTTCAACTGTTCCGCTGCCTCGAGGACAATCGGATTCGGATGGACCGGATAGACGATTTCGATATCCGGATGACTGTCCGCCAATCGTTCAACGGCATCAAAAATTTGCGATAATTGCAAGTGATTTTCGCGTCGGTGAACGGTCAACAAAACGAGTTTCCGTCCGCTTGCTGTAAGATCCGTCAACACCGGGTGCGTGTAGTCTTTCGAAACCGTTGTTTTTAACGCGTCGATGACTGTATTTCCCGTCACGATAATCGGACTCTGTTTGTTCTCGAGCCGTAGATTTTCTGCTGCCTGATCGGTCGGTGCAAAATGGTAATCAGCGAGTACACCCGTCAATTGACGATTCATCTCTTCCGGGAATGGGGCATACTTCTGATACGTCCGTAAGCCGGCTTCGACATGACCAACCGGAATCTGTTGGTAAAAAGCCGCAAGTGAAGCCGCGAATGTCGTTGTCGTATCCCCATGGACCAACACCAAATCCGGTTGCTCTTTTTCCAAGACACGACGCATCGCATTTAAAATCCGTGCCGTCATCTCTTCGAGTGTCTGACGTGGACGCATCAAGTCTAAATCATGGTCGGGAACGATCTGAAACAGTTCAAGGACTTGATCGAGCATTTCCCGGTGTTGTGCCGTCACGACGACGATCGGTTTGACCCCTTCTCGTTTTTCCAATGCTTTGACGACAGGCGCCATCTTGATGGCTTCCGGTCTCGTTCCGAACACTAGCATGATTCGTTTCATTCGTTCCATCCCCTATCCGTTATTCATGACGACAATTCAATCGTTTCACCGCGTGCCGAACGCTTGATTTCATCACTTCGTCCTGTTCGTTTTTTCATGACATAATGTGCTGCTTGTTTTTTCGTCAGTTGCTTGTACCAATATAAATATTTGTTATACTCTGCCATCGTTTCCGCTGTCGGTCCAAACATCCGGACTTCTCCATACTCGAGCCAAAGGATTTTTGTACAAAAACTTTTGACTTGATTCAAGGAATGGCTGACAAAAAAGATCGTTTTTCCCTGATCGCGAAACTCCCGCATCTTATCGAGGCATTTTTCCGTAAAGGTTTGGTCACCGACCGACAGTGCTTCATCGATGATCAGGATATCCGGATTGATGTTGATGGAAATGGCAAAACCAAGCCGTGCCCGCATCCCACTTGAATACGTTTTGACGGGTTGATCGATAAAATCCCCGATGTCCGCGAACTCCAGAATTTCCGGTGTAATCGTCTGGATCTGTTTTTTGGTCAGCCCCATCATCAAGCCTTTTAATTCGATGTTGTCCCGCCCGGTCAGCTGATTATTGAGACCACTGGAAATCGCGATTAATGCCGATTTACCGCCAAGTGTCACACGACCGTATGTCGGCGGCGTGACGTTGGCAAGCAAATGCGACAAGGTCGACTTCCCACTCCCGTTGATTCCGACCACACCGACGATTTCGCCTTGTTCGACGGAGAACGAGATATTTTTTAAAGCATAAAACGGTTTACCGCTGACTTTACCGAACAACACTTCTTTTAATTTATCGATCGGGCGTGAATACAGGACGTAACGTTTTGAAACATTCTCGAATACGACGTGACTCATGTTTTTTCCTCCTAGACATAATCAATGAAGTACCGCCGGAACCGCAGATGAACTGCTGCTCCTACCACTAACAAAACGGACGTCACAGTCCAGAAGTATAGACCGTACCAGACGTGATCGAGCAGATAACCGGTCCCAATCAATGCCGAACGGTATCCTTCGATCAAATAGACGAGAGGATTGATCATCAACAATGTCTTAAACAGACTGTGGTCCGGCGGTATCCACATGATGGGCGTCAAGTACATCAACATCCGGATGGCAGACGTCACCATGTTTTGGACATCGCGGATCATGGTCGCAAGGGCCGATAACAACAGAGAAACGGCATACAGGAAAATGACACCAGCAGGTACAATATAGAGCAATTCAAGCGTATGCCAGCCCGGAAAATAGCCGAATGCCATCCCGAGAACAATCGTCAAGGCAATCATGGCAAGATGGCGATAGAACTGCGCCAAGATGACATAGGCCGGGATTGTACTAAGCGGAAAGTGCATTTTCGAGACTAAAGCGACCCGACCGTAAATCGAACGTGAACCACTCGGAATCGTACTGCCGATGAAAAACCAGGCAATCAATCCACTGACCAACCAAAAGACAAATGGAATTCCGTCGACTGGATGGCCGCCGCGGATCCCGAAACCAAACACGACCCAGTACACACCAATTTGCAGGAGTGGCGTCATGATTTCCCAAAACCACCCGAGGTATTGCATGCTGTATAGACTTTTTGTTTCATAAAGTGAAAGGCGAAAGATCAGATAAAAATGATCTTTCAACTCTTTCCCAATTGTATAAATTCCGTTCATATCGCTTTTGCGTCCACTTCCGTCGTGCGATGCGTGTGCAGGTTACCGAAGTTTAAGACTGTCACGTCTTCGAGCGGCTGGACGATTCCTTTCGTATCAAATAAGAGCGGTGTCCGCATCTGATTCGCAAGACGCCGTGAATCAAACTGTTTAAACTCATCATGATCGACTAAAACAAGAGCAAGGTCCGCGTCTCGAATTGCTTCAATTTCGTCCACCAGTTCAAATCGTGACGAAATCGAACGTTCGACGTGCGGATCACAGACCGCAACATCCAGTCCCCGGTCGATCAACTGCTCGATGACATCAACAGCCGGACTCTCCCGCATATCATCCACATTTCCTTTATACGTGACGCCAAAGACAGCAATTTTTGGTCGAACACGCGACGAGACGAGACGCTCGGCCTGTTCAGCAACGAAATGGGGCATGTTGACGTTTGTTTCCCGTGCCGTATGAATGATCCGGGCAAGGGACGGTGCCTTAGCAACGATGAAGTATGGATCCACCGCAAGACAGTGTCCGCCGACACCCGGTCCCGGATGATGTAGATTAACACGCGGGTGCATGTTCGCCATCTCGATTACGTCGAGCACGTTGATCTCGAGTTTGTGACACACTTGCGTCAGTTCATTGGCTAGGGCGATGTTGACATCGCGGAACGTGTTTTCCATCAATTTCGACATCTCTGCCGTCTTCGCATCCGTCTTGACGATTTCGCCTTGAACGAATGTTTTATATACCGCTGCACCTGCATCCGCGCAAGCCAATGTCAATCCGCCGACAATCCGGTTATTGTGAATGAGTTCATGTAAGATTTGTCCCGGAAGCACCCGCTCCGGACAATGAACGACGAAGACGTCTTGACCAATGACGAACCCGGCTGCTTCAATCAATGGTCGGACATGATCATCCATCGTCCGCGGAGCGATTGTTGATTCGACGATGATGACGTTGCCTTTTTGAACGTGCGGCAACATATTCTGAACAGCTGACAGGACATACTTCAAGTCACACGATTTATAGGTGTCATTTAAATTCGGTGTCGGAACAGCAATTAAAAAGACATCTGCGGGTTCCGGTGTCAGTGTTGCCCGAAACTTTCCGTTTGCGACGACACGCTTGATGACATCTTCAAGTCCCGGTTCTTCAATATGAATGTCTCCCGCATTCAACATCTTAACGATGCGCGGGTCGATATCGACCCCGACGACGTCCGTTCCGTGATCTGCAAACATGGCTGAAGAAGGTAATCCAATATATCCGAGTCCGATTGTACAAAGTTTCATTTTGTCATTCCTCCATCTAGTTACGAGTTAGTCCTTCACGTCAGCAAATTACCGACTGTGTCGTGGCTGTAACTAGACCATAACGACAATTGCTTGTGTTTCCAATGGTTCTAACCATCTCTTAAACCATTCTTCACAGACCTTACATTCAAGGCGTTTCCTGTACTTTTTGTAAAGCTTGTAAATAATCAACAAACATTCATCGCATTCGGCAAACAAACAACCGAATCCGGTCACTTCCGCTGTTTCCTGTCGTGGATTTGCCTGCATCTGTCTTGTTCCATCTTCATTCAGTGTTTAATTACTTCGTTATTTCACGGTAAACGTCCAATAAATGATGTTTTTCTTTATCCCAGTTGTATTTCCGGCGTGCCTGCTTTGTCCGTTCTTTCATCGCCTGACGCAAGCCGTCTTCCTCAACGATTTGGTTCACGGCGACAGCGATCGCTTCCGGGGATTCAACGTCAACGAGTAAGCCGACGCCTTCCGTTTCGACGACACGCCGAATTTCCGGTAAATCCGACGCAACGACCGGCACGAGTGCCGCCATGTATTCAAACAGCTTATTCGAAGAAGCCGAATAGTGATTAAAGCAGATGTTTTGCAGAACTTGAAAACCGACCGTCGCAGCCGCCGTATAACTCGGCAGTTGATCAAGCGGTACTTTATCAATAAAATGGATCCGCTCCCGTTCCGGGGACTGTGCCGCCAACTCCTGGAGCCGCGGTTTGATTTTTCCGTCTCCAACAAACAGCAAAGTCCCACGCCGGACAAACGGCATCGCTTCAATCAGTCGCTCAAGTCCCCGCCCTTCCTGAATACCGCCTTGGTACAGCAAAATGGGTTCGTCCTCCTTGATGCCGATTTCTTGATGTACGGATCGCGGTTGTGGTACTTCTTCGTGATAAAACGGATAATTATGCAGGACAGCCGGCCATTCGCCATAAAGTGATGCGTGGTAGTCTGCCCGTGTGTCATTTTCAACCATCGTTCGATCAACAAACCGTAACAAGTAACGCTCAAACAACCCCTGTCCTTTTCCGTAACCTGTCCGGTCGGTCTGCACTTCATGCGAATCGTAAACGATCTTCGCCCCTCTTGCGGAAAAAATCGCTTGAGGCAACGTGTTTAAATCGTTCGCATGCATGATATCGTACGTGTGTTTGCGAGCCGCCCGCGTCATGCGGATGATTCCAAAGCTGTTGTACAGTGCATAGCGGACAAACCGGCTTTTCTGTAAGAGAAACAGTAGCACCAAGACCGGAATCAGCCATGGAAACAGCAAGAACACGCCTGCGCCGGCCATCAGCGTAAGAGGATTACGCTTCCGGATCCGGCGCAGCACGGATTCAAGTGGAGGTGTCCGATCGATTCGAAGAATCTGAAAACCTGCCGGGTGTCGTTCGAGTTTCGGCAAGCTCCCATCATTCAGGCAATACAGATCAACGTGATACCCGGCTTCCGAAAGCGCCGTACATTCCCGTAAAACACGCGCATCGTTCGTAAACGTATTCCAAACAAACATTCCGACCCGCTTCATTTACTCACCCCTAATACTCGAAGATCGGTTTGACGAATCGCCTCAAACAACCGCTCCTGATTTTGTTCCCAGTCAAAGTGCGCCTGGACATACTTCACACCGGACTGCCCCATGGCACTGCGTGCTTCGGGATGTTCAGCCAAGTACCGGATATGCTCGACGATCTTTTCACGACTCCGCTCGCGGGAGACAAAGCCCGCTCCCGCATCTTCAATAACTTTTGCGGCATGCCCCGAGACGGCTCCGACAATCGCACACCCCATCGCCATGTAGTCGATGATTTTCCCTGGTGTCACCGTGTCGAACGCTGTACTCTCGACCAACGTTGCAAAGGCGATGTCACTCTTCGCCAGTTGTTTCAGCGCATCCCATCGTGGCATCGCGTTCATGAAGTGAATGTTCGTCAGTCCCCGCTCGAGAACATGGGCTTCGAATTTTTCCTTGTGATACCCGTATCCGACGACATGGAATTCAATGTGTTTATCCTCTTTTAGTTGTTCCGCGACATCAAGTAGTAAAAAAACATCCTGCGCCAGACCGATGTTGCCGGTGTAGACGACACGGACTTGCTCCGATACTTTCCGCCGTTTAATCAACCATTCATTTTCCTCAATCGAATTCGGGATGTAGTGAATCTTCTCTGGTGCAATCCCTTTCTTTTCGATATACGACCGAAACCCTTCACTGTTGATAACAATTTGATCGGCTTGGCGGTACATCCATTTTTCCAGCCAATAGAGTGGCGCAAGCAACAACCGTGATTTCGTAATCCCGACTCCGACCAGTGATTCCGGC
Organism: Exiguobacterium sp. s145; assembly: GCF_018618835.1. Classification (NCBI taxonomy): domain Bacteria; kingdom Bacillati; phylum Bacillota; class Bacilli; order Caryophanales; genus Exiguobacterium; species Exiguobacterium sp. s145. Next base: position 73,450 of record NZ_JACSMV010000007.1, read on the forward strand.
CATAAGTCGCGAACATCCAGAATCAGCGGTGCTTTTTTCAGGTGTTTGGCAACGACTCCGACAAGACCCATGAAGATCGACGGCGTCGTCGCATAGATGTAAGCGTATTGTTTAGTATCGTGCCGTACTTCCTGGACTGCCAAGACAAATTGTTCAATGAACAAACGGAGTCTGCGCCATAAATTCGTCGTCGCCCGAAGATCACGCGGTTGAATTCGGGTAATCTTCGCAGCATCCAGACTCGGTTCGTCCCAAAACATGGCATCCGTGTACAGTTCAGCTGTCGGATAGAGTGGTTCCGACGTCAAGACGTGGACCTCACTCCCCTGTTGCTCCATCCGTTTGAAGATATTTTTCATCCGGTTCGCAGCACTCCCGATCTCCGGATAAAAATTTTGACAAATCATCAGAACGTTCATCGTCTCCGGGCCCGTCGCTTCTTTACGTTTCGTCTGAATTTCCAGTAACGGATGACGACTTTTCCGAGCTTTGAATTTGCGAGTGACCGGTACTTTGATTTCCATTCTGCATTCGCCTCCAAGACATCCAGATTCGACACAAGCGCCCCTTCGTATCGCGCGAGCACCATTTGATACTGTTGCGTCAGCAACTCAATTTCGTCTTCCTTCTCCGCGAGTTGCCGCGTGAGCTGATCCCGCTCTGACACCAACTCCGCTTGTTCCTGTTCGATGTCCTGCTGTTTTTGCTGCTTCAATTCCCACTTTTTATTCAGTTGCTTCAAGCGGACGATTTCAGTGAGATGCAACCGTTCAACCGCTTCAAAAGCTGTTTCGAGCCAACTGACTTCTTGTTCCGTTACCGGGCGTGACGGTTGTTTCTCCGGATGAAGCGTCAACGTCACACCGAGCCATTTATCGATGCGTTCCAACTGCTCAATCGTCCCGTATGGTGTCAATTGTTCCAGCAGATGCTGTAAATAATACGTCCGTTTATGATCGGCATAATCGTTCACACCGAATGGAACGGTCACGACGAGCCGACCACCGGGTTTTAAGAACGCACAGGCTTTTTCGACAAACCGCTCCGGTTCCCCGATATGTTCTAAGACTTCCGTCATCAATACCGTGTCGAATCGTTGGGACGTTTGGAAGGTCATCAGATTGGCTTCTTCCAATTGAATCAATTCTTGAACGGAGTGTGCTTCTTCTCTTAGTGCCGCCGTCGCTTCCACGATTGCTTCCGGCGAGACATCGATACCGACTACCTGCTTGCCTTCGCGCCCGAGCAAAATCGGAACCAGTCCACCGGAACAGCCGATATCGAGAATTTGACTGCCTTTTGTTTCCCGGACGATCCAGTGGACCCGAGACCGGACCTTTTTCCCGAATGCGACGCCGAGTTGATCATAATAAGCGGCCCGAATTTCATCTTTCGGTCGCATCATCTGTTTTGTCTGCATCATCTGACCTCCTCCAGTAACAATGTTTGAATCGCATCCGTCCGTTTCATGTCCGCCAACTCCACGAATTGACGGATCAGCGGGTTCGTCAGGTTCATTGGTTCATAAAAAGCAACAATCATACGCAGTAATGCGACACTCGGGGCAAAATCCTTGTCGCTGCAATACCGAAGCTTCACTAAATACCAGTGTTCAAAGAAATGCTCAAAACGTGTTGTCTTATACGCATCGAGCACACCGTAACGGGCAAATTTCTCTGCCCGTGCCTTTTCCCGGACAACACTTCGTTCGAAGAAACGAACCGTCAAGGAGTTGACGGTTGAACCGGCAACCGCGGCATAGTAATAATGGATGACACGATTTACGAGCAAGACACGATTTGCGTGCAACATCATCTCTTGGAAAAACAGGGAATCTTGTCCGACGGCACCTACCACCTGCTCCAGCTGATGTTCCTGCAGAAAACGTCGGTTGACGACCAGCGCCTGAATACTTTGAACGGAAAAGCGATTTTCCAATAAGTAGGCTTTCGGTTGATCACACCCCGTCCGTCCTTGTTTACGAATCTTCGGCAACGCAATGATGCTTGTTTTTTCCGCCAGTTTCTTCATGTGGCCGACAGCAAAGTCGAGTGTCGGATCTTGATCCAACTCAGCCAACAGTTCGGCATACCGGTCACTCAAGACTTCATTATCAGGATCAAGGAAAGCGATCCGTTCCGAGCGCGCCAGTTCAACCCCTTTGTTGCGCGGACGTGACGCACTGCCGCTGCCGCCCGTCGGAAACAGATAGGTCACGACATTCCCGTGACGTCGTGCCAGGCGGTCAATCGCTTGGCGGGTGAATCGATCCGTCGATCCATCGTCGACCAAGATAATTTCCGACTCTTCAAACCGATCCATCCGTTTGAGGCTGGCAAAACATTTATACGTCAAATGCCTGCCATTGTTGAAGATCGGGACGATGACAGACAGCACAGGAGCCTTGACCATTGCGGTGCCACCACCTTCGTTCCACTCCAGCGCGTCCAGGAACAAAGTCTTTCCCTCAATCTTTCCTTCGGAGAACTGCTCATACGGGAACGCTTCACGCCAAATCATGGCGTTCACTGTCGACCCTTCCGCTTCCCGGATTACAAAATGAGCTTCTTCAGTCCGCGTTTTGCGGGTGATTGACACATCACTGTATTTGAACCCGTTCACCAAATCTTCCAAGTAGTACTCTCCGTATGATTCAGCCCCGTCGAGCACAGTGACGAGATCGGCTGAGACATAAAGCGCTCCGGTCAACTCTGATTCGTGACAAATTACATCAGCGGTGATTGATTGACGTGCGAGCAGTTGTTCAAGTTCCGGCGTCGCATTGCGTAAGACGACGAGAAGCGTCCGTTTGACCGGCGGCATGTCCAGTTGCAGAAGCCGCGTCAATTGATCAATCCGGTCATAGACCGTATGCAACGACATGACAGAACGAATGCCTTCAGCCCGGAGTCGATCAATCTCCTCTTGTGTCGTCCGCTCTAGAATCGCCTGTACTTCTTGGTGGTCATGGATGGTAAAGACGTTCGGGAAATCGTTATTGACGGCGATACTGTAGTTCGACAAAATCAGATTGCCGAGCGCTTGTGATTCATAGACCCGACGCGCACACATCGTCTTGCTGTACTTGATACTGTTTAGATTCAACACCCAGTCATAACATTTACTGACCTGTTGCAATGCGTCATAGGGAATCGCAGGAGCCACACGCGGGACGTAACGTTCCGGAAAATGATAGTCCGGTAGATTTAACTGATAGTTCCGGTCAACGATATCGAGTGTATGATCTGAGCGTAAGACACCATCAAATAACATCTCCGTATCTTTGACACGCTCCGGATATTTCGCCATCCAGCTGCCGGCAAACAGCACGTGTTTTTTGCGGCTTCGCGTCGCTCCGACCGGATTGTGGATGATCGGATTAACACCAAACGACGTTGCTTCAATCCGGTCGTGTCCACAGAGTACTTGGTATTCCGGAATCATCGCTTCGTCTGATGTTAAAATATAGTCGGCAACTTTCGCCAGATCACTGAACCGGTCAAAATTGCTCGGATCTTCCGTCGACTGGAAAACGACCGGGATTCCTTTTGCTTTCACCTGCTCCATCATGTCGAGCAAACGCTGCCGTTTTTTAGAAGTTGGCGTCGCGACTCCTTTCCAATCATCACCGTGTAGACCTTTCCAGGACGTGACGACGAGAAACAGATCAATCGGCTTTTCAAAGACGTCCGTAAACGTTGCCGGATTGACATAATGTAAATGTAACGCGTCCTGATAGTAGGCATGCATGAACTCCGAGCACACGATCGCCACCTCAAGCGGACGGCGTTCATAATAACGTGAACCGCCCGTCACAGAGATGTCTTCGTACGCAATCTCTTTCAGCAACTCCCTGTTGCTGTCTTGATGGTAACGCTTCGTTTTGGCTTCGAGTGGGGATGACTTAGGGCGAACCGTCGTTTTCATCCGCAAGACATCGAGTTGTTTTAGTCCCTCGATCGACGCACGGTTTGCTGCCGGTGCGGATTGGATTCGCTTCTGTTCAGTCCGCACCCAGTTTAATTGTTCAATGATACTTTTTTTCCACTTTTGTTCACTCACACGTATACACCCTTCCTTCATTCATCTCTGTTTCAGTCTACGAGACCAGTTCAAAGAGGACTTAAAGGTCATGCAAGGTTTTTGTAAAGAGTTGATGAAGCAATTGTCCTTTTTCCTTACATTCACCATCAAATGAAGAGGAGTTTGCGTGGAGTCGAGTTTGTTCGTATCTTGTTTTGCTACAAAACCTCAATCTCATCAAAGTGTCCGTTTCGTTTTTAGAATCGATAATTCGGGTACATATAAAATATCAAGTACAAGGGGGATAAACACTCATGATGGATAAAAAACAAGATACACCAAACGAAACAGCGGATGTCGGCTTACATCCGGACCCAGAACCAGCCAAAACATCTGATCCGGGAATCAAACCGGCCGAAACACAGCATCCGGATCCTGATGTCGAAGAATTAAAAAAAGATCCTGCTGATCAATAAATTCAAGCACAAAAAAGGTGTTGCTCTCCGCTCAGGAAAGCAACACCTTTTTGACGTACTCTTATAATTTGACCAACAGTTTTCCCGTGTTCGACCCGTCAAACAGACCAAGAAAGGCGTCCGGGACTTGTTCAAACCCTTCAAATATCGTTTCTTCGTACTTCAACTCACCATTGCTGACCCATTTACCAAGTTGTTCCGCTGCTTCTTTAAACCGTTTGCCATAGTCTCCGACCAAGAAACCTTGCATCCGTGCGCGCGCAATGATCAATTTCGATTGGACCCGTGGACCTAAATCCGCCTGTTCGTTATAGCCGGAAATCGCCCCACAGACTGGAATACGGGCAAAAGGATTCAATCGATCAAGAACGGCATCCCCGATTGCACCGCCTACATTTTCAAAGTAGACATCGATCCCGTCCGGACAAGTCCGATCTAAGGCTTCGCCGATCTGCTCCGTTTTGTAATTGATGACTTCATCAAATCCAAGTTCCTCTTTTAGATACTGAATCTTTTCAGCACTTCCAGCAATCCCGACGACTCGTGCGCCTTTAATTTTAGCGATTTGACCAACAATTGATCCAACGGCTCCTGCTGCTGCCGAGACGACGACCGTTTCGCCAGATTGCGGGTTCCCGATGTCGAGCAGACCGAAGTAAGCGGTCATACCTGTCATTCCGAGCACACCCAGTGCCGTTGAGACAGGCGCCAATGTTGCATCGATTTTACGGACTTGTTTTGCATCGACCACGGATTTCGTCGCCCAGTCGAGCATTCCGACAACGGTGTCACCCACTGTTAACAGATCACTTGTTGATTCAACGACCCGCGCGACGACACCACCTTGGATGGGTGCATCCAGGTCGAATGGTTGCGAGTAAGAACGTGCATCATTCATTCGCCCGCGCATATAAGGATCGACTGAGATATAGAGCGTCTCTACTAAAACTTGATCCGCTTTTAAGGCGTCCAATTCGATCGTCTCATAACGGAACGTGTCCCGTGTTGGACGTCCCTCTGGTCTGCTGGCTAATACGATTTGTTGTTCTGACATAACTGTTCCCTCCCCGATTTTTTACCTCTCCACTCTAGCAGTCCTTTTGTTTCAGTGCGAATAGTTTGCTTTTATTTTTTCAGAAAATTCCATTTTCTGCTTGACGTTTTGAACGCTCTTTCGTATGATTAAACACAATTCATCACTTTTATACTGTTATGCATAAAAGCGATACATAAGGAGTGAATTTAGTTGAATACGACCTTAAAACGTTTTGACCGCCAATTCGGTGTCCATGTCTTAAACGGACTCAGTATCGGCATCTTAGTTGCTCTTATCCCGGGAGCGTTGCTTGGTGAACTTGCCAAAGCCTTGCTTCCCTATTTTTCTCCTGCGCAACATATCATCGACTCGACTGCTCTTGCGATGCGGCTCTTGCCGATGGTCATCGGTGTCGCCGTTGCCATGCAGTTCAAGGCAACCCCGATTGAAGCGACCTCGATTGGTCTTGCGACTGTCGTCGGATCCGGTGTCGCAAACCGAACCGAGACCGCCGGTTACTTATTCATCGGAACCGGTGATGTCATCAATGCCGGATTGACAGCCGCAGTCGCAACTGCCCTCGTCATCTGGCTCGGAAGTCGTTTTAAGACGTATACGGTTCTCGTCATTCCAACCTTAATCATCGTCGGAGCCGGCGGAATCGGTGTCCTGACCTATCCGTTTGTCACGAAGATCACAGCCACGATCGGTCAAGTGATTACACACTTTACCGTTCTTCAACCGGTGTTGATGGGCATTGCCTTAGCCGTTACTTTTTCGGTCCTCATCGTATCACCGCTTTCGACGGTCGGGATTGCAACAGCCATCAGTTTATCCGGTGTTGCAGCAGGAGCCGCTAACCTTGGTGTTTGTGCGGCAGGTTTCGGACTCGCGATTGCCGGGTGGCAGGCCAATTCCCGCGGCACGTCCATCGCTCATTTTTTAGGATCTCCTAAAATTCAAATGGCGAATTTCATTCGCAATCCGATCATGATTCTGCCCGTCATGTGCAGTGCCGCCGTACTTGGCGGACTCGCAGGTGTACTCGGTATTCAAGGGACCCCCTTCAGTGCCGGATTCGGTATGTCGGGTCTGATTGGTCCAATCAATGCGCTTCACTTGATGGCAGGAGGATGGACGTGGATCAATATTTCGCTTGTCTTCGGACTGTTTATTGTTTTGCCGGTGATCCTGTGTCTTCTGTTCCATCAGCTCTTCCGCCGTTTTCGTCCTTGGACGAATCACGAGCAGTACCGACTTGATTTTGATTAACAAAAAAAAACAAGCAGACGCTGACTCATCAGCGCTGCTTGTTTTTTTGCTCATTCCGTTATACAAACTTCAACAAATCAAGCGGTGTCTCCAGCTGATGGTCAGCCGTCTTCCATTCTTGTTCTGTTCCAAAACCGAAGCAACAAATCGCTACCGGCATATTTTGTAGTCTGGCCGCCTCAACGTCCGACGAACGGTCGCCGACCATCAGATAGTCGACCTCGCCAAACTCTTCACGATGTGCGGCTAAAATGTCTGCTTTTTGTTTCCCGTTCACCGACTCCAAACATTTTGGACTTGTAAAATAAGATCGAATGTTTTGGCTGTCGAGAACAAGATTTAAATAATGTACCCCGCAATTGCTTGCTGTTGATACGATATGTCCCTGATTCGTCAATTGTTCCAATAATTCTCGAATGCCATCAAACAGAACATCTTGATTCTGCATCGTTTGCTCCAAGTGATGATGACGTTTTCTACGAATCTCTTTAATGTCGTTTTCAGAAGCATCCGGGATTGCTTTTCTCCAAAAAGCATTACCCGCCAAACCATAACTCGACTGGACACTTGCTTTGGATGGTTTGACCAGATGCGGCATATCTTCCATCGCAAGATGAATTGCCTCTGTCATCTGATCGGTCGAGTCGATCAATGTACCGTCAATATCAAATAAAATCACTGCCATGTGAACACTCCTCTATTTTTTAGATATACTTTGTTTTTTCATGAGCGTTTTTTTTCGGAAATACAGATAACCTGCACCAAATACGATGAGACCGATTATCCAGGGAAGGTAATGGTGGAATTCAGGATGCCGCCCCATCATGCCATGTCCAAGTTTCTTTCCGCCCCAGATAAAAAAAGCGGACCACATAAAAAAAGAAATCGTCGTCGCAATCGTAAAAGTGAGACGCGAGACACCGGTCAACCCTGCCCCTATCGCAAATCCCATCCGCCACATCGGTGACAGCAATAAGATGAAACGACCGCGCGTATCCATTTGACGTTGGAATCGCACCATCTTCGTTTCAGAAATACGAAACCATCTAAAAATTCGTTTTAGTAAACGGTCACTTCCGAGACGCCCGATTGTAAAGAAAATATTTTGACTGATCACAAAACTCATGACGGCCACGATCAACATGACAATCAGGTTAAACTCCGTTGTGTGGACCAGATAGCCTGCATACGCAAGCGGCACTTCACTCGGTAAAAAGGGAAACATCAAACTCAACATGATTCCAAAATAACCGTATGATTCAATCCATGAATGCCAAGCCATTCCATACCTCCTTCCCCAAAAAGTTTCTCTGCTTCTAGTGTAACGAACTTTCAAGGACGCGTACAGAAATGACGTTTTTGTTTCCTGCAAAACAAGAGCTAGTTTCGATTGACCGCAAGTACATGAAACGAGGACTTTCATCCAAACGAAAACAGAAGGCGGATTCAAAATCCACCTTCTGTTTTATATGAGGACCAACTGTCTCAGTCCGGTTGTCTCATGAAATTAGTAAGCATCCTCACTTTGAAGCGGCTGCGTACTTGCTTTTTGTTGCTCATCCTGCCAATCACTGAATCGTGTCAACTCTTCGAAAATCGTTTTCGTCACGAACAGGATGATGGCGATATCATCCGCAAATCCGAAACCTAACACAAAGTCCGGCACTAAATCGATGGGTGAAACGAGATAAATCAAGGCCCCGATTACTTTCAAAATCGTCGTCCTGCGAATATTTCGGTATTCACCGGATTGATAGGCACGAACCATATCGATAAATAAACGGACGGGAGAAAAAACGATCGATAGCGTCGAATTTTTATTTATTTTTTCACTTGCACGTCGTAACATTGAATTTGTTTTTTTAGGTTGATTGATATACGCTTTAGCTTCATCTGCATATTTTTCTTGTTCTGTTTCGAGCTTTTGATTTGATAAATCCATCAAAAATCCCCCATTCAACATAATAGTAGCGTTAGCTACCTTTTATGTTCCCTAATGCCTATCTGGATAATCCTTTCTTCAAGGATACAATATGTTTTAATCGATTCATTTTCGGCTATCTGATTATAGCAGTCTACCCAACTACACATTCCCCAGGAGGAATTTACAATGAACCATATCAATCATACTGTCATCATCACAGGTGCCGCCAATGGCATTGGAGCAACGCTTGCCAAGACTTATGCCAAAGAAGGCGCCACCGTCATTCTTGCCGACATTGATCAAATGACCGGTGACGATCTTGCGGCAGAAATCGAAGCTGACGGCGGGACCGCTTACTTTTATCATCTGGATGTCCAGGATGAAAAAGATGTCAACCTGCTGATTGATAAAGCCATTGAGCATACCGGCCGGATCGATATCGTGATTAACAATGCCGGCATCATGGTGCGCAAGTCGTTACTTGAATTAGAGCTTGAGGAATGGGACCGTGTCCAACATACCAATCTGCGGAGCATCTTTTTAACGACAAAAGCCGCGGCGCCTTATTTGAAGAAAAACCCAGCAGGCGGACGGATTGTCAATCTGGCCTCCACCCGCGCGTTCATGTCCGAGCCGGATACGGAATCTTACGCGGCTACCAAAGGCGGCATTGTCGCGTTGACGCATGCTTTAGCCGTTTCTTTAGGACCCGATCGGATTTTAGTTAATGCGATTGCACCCGGTTGGATTGAAACCGGAAATTATCATGAACTTTCACCGGACGACCACAGCCAGCATCCGGCTGGACGAGTCGGAAAACCGGAAGATGTTGCCCGGGCTGCTTTGTTTTTAACGAATCCCGATAACGACTTCTTAACGGGAGAAACGTTGGTTCTTGACGGCGGAATGACACGAAAAATGATCTACGAAGAATAAATTAAAACTAATTTGTATATCCTGTTTCTTGATTCATTAAACCCTTACTTTTATTCCTCTTCTTCATATTACAAAAACATATCAGCTCTTTTTTAGAAGTGAATCCTTGGATTCACTTTTTTTATTGTGTCTTCTTTCGCGGATTATCAACGGTTCTCTCACTTTTTTGAAAGTGTCTCAAAAATAATTTACATAAAGAATCTCGATCACCTGATAATTTCCATATAATATTTTTAACGAAACTGTAACGGTGATTCCCGTCATTTCTTGTTAGAGTAGAACAGGTAACATTTCAGAATATGTATCTGAATTCAGGAAGGAAGGAATGATTGATTCAACTATGAAATCATCTTTAAAACAAACACTCGGTCTCTCACTGATGACGATGACCTTACTTTTCAGCCCACTTGTCCACCCCGTCGGTGCAGCAAGTTCTTATAAGGAAAAACAGCAGCAAAATCAACAACAGCAGTCCAAGCAAAAGCAAGCCCTCTCGAAAAAGACCACCCAACTGTCCAAAGCACAGCAAAAAGTCTATGCGCTCGATCAACAGATTAATGGACTGACGTTGCAGGTCGTCGAAAACCAACAAAAAATTGATCAAAACCGTCAGCAGATTAAACGATTGGAACAAAAAATCGATGCCTTACGCGAAAAAATCAGCAAGCAGGAAAAAATGCTCGGAGATCGTTTAGCTGTCCGACAAGCAAAAGCAGATGACGATCCATTTCTCGAGGCTGTTTTTGGCGCTAAAGATGTCGGAGATATGATCAGCCGTTTTAATGCTTTTAATACGATTGCCGAAAGCGATGCTTCTTTATTAAAAGATTACGAACAAAACAAACATCAATTGGCACTGGTTCAAAAAGAATTGAAACAAACACGTATTGATTTGGTTGAGGATCGTACTCTTCTAAAAAAGAAACAGCGTGAATTAAAAGCAGAAAAGATTAAACGAACGGCCTTACTGAATCGATTAAAATCAGAAAAACGTTCCATCGAAACTAACATCTTGAGCTTAAAAGATGCTGCCGCTCAACTGAAGGCGCAGGAAGCTGCTGCCCGTTCAGCCGCTCGAGCTGCACGATTAGCCGAAAAACAAGCAGCCGCGCAATCGGCGCAACCTGCTTCTGTTACAAAAGCAAGCACAAAAGTCCTTTCAAAAGCGACAGGCAAGTTCATCAAACCGGCTGCTGGTTCCATTTCACAAGGAATGGGCGCTGCCAGTGGAAGTAACGGATACGCGTACCATAACGGGATTGACTTTGCCGGACCACTGAACTCCCCGGTCGTTGCTTCCGCAAGCGGAACCGTCATCCTGGCAAGCTCCGGCGGGCCTTACGGTAATCACGTCTATCTCTCGCACAACATCGGTGGAAAAACGTATACGACCGTTTATGCGCATATGAATTCTCTGACCGTCAAACAAGGTCAACAGGTGAAACAGGGACAACAAATCGGTAACCTTGGCAGTACCGGAAACTCAACCGGTCCCCACCTTCACTTTGAGATTCATGACGGTGGGTATCAGTATAATGCCAACGGCCGGACAAACGAATTGAATCCAAGTGACTTCTTCTAAGCATACTTGACGAAAACCCCCTCAACGGACTGACTCGCTGAGGGGGTTTTGCTGTTTGTTCATATTACAGTTTAAACTGGCTGGTTTGTTGATCCAGTGAAGTCGTTGTTTGTTCCAGTTCCAGCATCAGTTGATGAATTTGTTCGAATGATGCTTGCTGATCGCGCATCGACGCCGCCACTTCTTCGTTCCCGGCGGCTAATTCTTCCATCACGCCACTGACTGAGCTGACTTGATTTACAACCTGATTCGCCTGGTCTTTTGACTGAAGTAACTGTGTCGTCATGAACTGGACGGCTTCCGTTACATCCGTCACGTGACCACGGGTTTCCTCGAATGACGATGTCACCTCAGCAAAGTTTTGAACCTGATGTGCTTGCTCCTTTTCAGATTGAAGCAATGCTTCCTGCAAAATCGCTCCGTCTGCCCGAATCGAACGAACGAGTGAAAAGATGGAACGCGTCGCTTGATGGGTTTCGTCCGCTAACTTCTTCACTTCACTCGCCACGACGGCAAAACCACGTCCTGCTTCTCCTGCCCGAGCCGCTTCGATGGCCGCGTTTAATGACAGTAAATTCGTTTGCGCCGAGACACTTGAGACAAGTTGCGCCATCTGTTCGATTTGCTGGGTTTGTTGTAAGAATCCGGCTAGCTTGCGACCGAGTTCCTGATTTTGAAGTGTCGCTGCCGCCAGTGATTCCGCTTGTTCCTGCATGATGGTTGCACTTTTCCCCATCGTCGTATCCGCCAGTTGACCTTGACTCAATGCTTGTTGCGCCCGTTGTTCGCTTTGTTCAAACAATGTGCTCATATCCGTAATGGTACTGACTGTCGTTTGCAAATCATCCGAGACAGTTTGTGTCCCACTGGCCATTTCATTGATGGCATGTGTCATGTTGCCTGATACTTCGACGATATTGGCATTTTCAGCTGTCGCCTGTTCGCTCATCTGATTGATGGTCGTCGATGTCTGACTGATCGTTCCGATGACACCATGCAATGTTCCTTGCATCTGGGCAATCGCTGACTCGAGACGACCGATTTCATCCGTCCGTCCCGAGATTTGTAGTTGTTGTGAGACATCCCCTTGCGAAATCTGTTCCGCCGTCTGAACGACCCGGCTGATCGGACGGGTGATGCTCCGCGCAAAGTACCAGTTATAGAGTGCTAATGCAATCAGAAGAATGAATGTCGCGATTAAAACCGAGCGCGTCAGATTCAATGTCTTATCTTTTGCTTCCTGTTGCAATACATCGTAAAATTCACCATTTTTCGTATGTAACGTATATAAATCGCTTAATACTCCTTCCACCTGGGCTGCGTGGGAGCGGATTGCAATTGGATCAAGCTCATTTAATAAAGTCGTCCGTTTCTCCGCCAAAGTCGTATATTTCATTTTGGCACGATTCAAATCCGGTTTAAACCGATCAATCAAATACGTTTTTTGTAAGGAATCAAGAGCTTTTTCATTTTTTTTACTTAAGGCAAGTGCTTGTTCTTTTTGATTTTCTGAAGGCTGACTCGCTAACCGGTTCCAGGCTGCCTGCTCATACAGTAACTTAGTCTCCAGTTCTGAAATCTCGACCAGTTGCTTTCCGTAATCCTCGTTGTAGGACTGGATTTGACGCAGTTCAAATAACGTCCAGCCCATTAAGGCGACAACACTGACAATCGTCACGAGTGTCGAAACCAAAAATCGTTGTCGTAACGTCATTGGACCTTCACCTTGCCTTCCAGTATGTCTTGTTTCAATTGTTCGAGTCGTTGTAAATCTTTTTCTGTAAAGTTGGTATTACGAATCGGCGCGAGTTGAATCGCTCCGTCTTTCACGCCTAATACGATTTGACCGGCTTGAAGACCCGGTGCTTTGACGCTGTCGCCAATTTTCGTAATCGCAAGATCGACCTGCTTCAACATCGATGTCATGACGGCATCTGGAGCAATCGCCGTTTGATCGCTGTCGACACCAATCGCCTTGTTTCCTTTTTCTTCTGCTGCCTCAAGAACGCCACTGCCGGTCAGTCCTGCTGCCGCGTATAAGACATCCGCCTCTTTTTTCATTTGGGCATTAGCGAGCTCACGTCCTTTATCCGGTGCCGCAAAGTCTTCTGCATAATCGACAAGGACACGGATGTCCGGATTAATGGCTGTTGCACCGGCACGGTAGCCTTTTTCAAACTTCTCAATGAGCGGTGATTTCATGCCGCCGATAAAACCAATCGTATCACTGTCGGATTGGATTGCTGCCGCTGCCCCCGCCAGATAACTGCCTTCATCTTCTTTAAATGTGACGGATAATACATTTGGTAGTTCCGACACGGCATCAATTAATGCAAACTGCTGTTTTGGATACTGTTTAGCGACTTTTTCCAAGTCCGCCTGTCCCATAAACCCAAGACCGACGACAACGGTCGGATGTTGTTTCGCTAACGTGGCAAATGCCGTTTCATATGACTTTGTTTCACTTAATTCTCTATAATCAATGAACCAGTCTTCTTTTTCACGTAGTAAAGACATACCGCTCATGGCAGCATCGCTGAACGACTGATCCCCTAATCCGACATCGGATAAGACGACTGCCATTTTCCGGCGCTCCTTCACTGCTTGTTCAGGATGATCGATGATACTGCCGCAACCCGCCAGACCGATGGTTAAGGCCAGCATGGACAAACTGAATCGTTTTGACACTTTTCCACTTCCTTCCCTTGTTCTACAATGGATTATCGGAAGGGTTGTCTGACTTCTTAACCTGAAAATCAAATTCAGAATTGTTTTAAAACAAAAAGTGGCTGAATCAAAAAAGAATCACTCGTTCTTTCACACCCTTTCCTCAGGCGAGACACAAGCCAGTTTCCCTGCCTTATTGAGGCAGGAAATCGGGTCTTGTTTGTCTCTGACAGCGCAAAATGCGCTTTTCCTGTAGGAGTTGCGTGAAGAGAGTGATTCTTTTTTTACGAAATCAGGGTGGCAGATTATCACTCCGCCACCCTGATCTTTATCGAGAGTGACTTTTAAGTCAGCCTCTGGTTTTATCAAATTAAATTAGTAGTCGCTGTCTGAAGTTCCACCTGTAACGATGGCAATTCCGGCAGAAGCACCGATACGTGTTGCGCCGGCATCGATCATTGCTTTTGCTCCTTCAAAATCACGAACGCCGCCTGAAGCCTTGACACCGATGTCAGGTCCGACTGTTTCGCGCATGAGACGGATGTCTTCTACCGTTGCGCCGCCTGTTGAGAAACCAGTAGACGTCTTAACGAAATCCGCACCGGCTTTGACTGATAACTCAGCAGCTGTTTTGATTTCTTCTTTTGTTAAGAGGCAGTTCTCGAAGATGACTTTGACGAGTGTGCCGTTTGCCGCTTCGACAACTGCACGAATGTCGCGTTCAACGAGTGAAAGGTCGCCGTCTTTTAATGCACCGATATTTAGGACCATATCGATTTCTGTTGCGCCGTTTTTGATGGCATCTTGTGTTTCAAATGCTTTTACTTCCGGTGTGTTTGCACCGAGTGGGAAGCCGATAACTGTACATACTTTGACCGCATCGTCTGATTTCAAGAGTTCTGCCGCGAGTGCTACGTTTGTCGGGTTGACACAAACACTGGCAAATTTGTATTCGAGCGCTTCTTTACAAAGTGTTTCGATTTGGGCACGTGACGTTTCTGCTTTTAAAGCGGTATGGTCGATCATTCCTGCTAAATTCATGATTCAGTTCCTCCTTAAGGATATCCCTTAGACTCTGTTTTCATTCTATCACGTGAGAGGTCAGACTTCTATCTTTTTACGCGACTTTTCGTAGCTGTTTTTTTCGAATCAGTAAACCGTTTAATGTAAAGATGAGTGCCGCGGACCAAATGAATGTAAACGCAATCAAGTGTGTTCTCGTAAAGGGTTCGTTATACAGAAGAACACCGATCGCAAGCGACAAGGTCGGGGCAACGAATTGCAGGAAACCGACGACCGTAAACGGAATCCGTTGGGCACCAAATCCGAACAATAATAACGGAACGGCCGTGATGATACCGGTTAAGAAAAGTCCAATCATCACAAACGGAGAAGAGGTAAAGGTCTCTTGTCCACTGACCCCCATGTATCCTAAAAATAATAAAGCAATCGGTAACGGAGCCAGTGTTTCGATCGTCAGACTGACGGTTGACTCAAGCGGCCGTTGTTTTTTGACGACACCGTAAAAACCAAAGCTGAAGGCTAGTGCCAAGGAAATCCAAGGGAATTTCCCATAGCCGATCGTCAGGATCAAGACACCGATCGTTGCAAGCAGAATCGCAAGCCACTCGATCCGCGACAGTTTTTCCCGGAAAAAGAACACCCCGAAAATAATGCTGACAATCGGATTGATGTAATAACCGAGCGATGCTTCAACGATAAAATTATGATTGACCGCCCAAATGTAGATGAACCAGTTCATGCTGATGATCAGCCCGTTCAGGAAAAACAAACGCCGGGTAAAGGGATTCTTCAGCGCACCGGTAAACTTCGGCAATGCTTTTTGAAGTGATAATAATAACAATAAGAAAATAAACGACCAGACGATCCGGTGTGCTAAAATCTCCTCACTCGAGACGGTCGCAAGTAACTTCCAGTAGATCGGCAACAGTCCCCAAATGACATAAGCGGCTAATGTCGCGATAAAACCCGATTTATTCATGATTCATTTCCTCTTTTCTCGGTCACGATACTTTTTTCATTTTCATCCGTCCGTTCGATATCCCACTGATTGTAAATAACGCAACAGCCAGCCAAATGAACAGGAAGGCGATGAAGTGAACCGGTGTAAAGACGTCATTGAATAAAAAGACACCGAGAATCAGGGTCAAGGTCGGGGCGATATATTGTAAAATCCCGACGTAGACGAACGGAATTTTCGGCATGCCGTATCCGAACAACATCAATTGGACCGCAGTCGCTACACCAAGCATGACGATGGCAAACAGTGCTTCCGTCGGCAAGGCAATCGGATTTGCTCCGGTCAGACCAAGCGTCAGCACGGCAAACGGTAACGTCACGAGCGTCTCAAGAAACAGACCGGATAACGGTTCTGCCGCCGCCTTCTTTTTCAGCACCCCGTAAAAAGCAAACGAAATGGCGAGTGAAAAGGCGATAATCGGAAACTTTCCGTATCCGAATGTCAGAATCAAAACACCTGTCACGGCACTCGCCATCGCAAAAAGTTGAGCCCGGTTCAGGCGTTCTCCGAAAAACAGCAAACCGAACAGGACACTGACGAGCGGATTAATGTAATAGCCGAGTGAAGACTCGACGAGATACCCTTCGCCGATTGCGTACAAATACAAGGTCCAGTTCCCGCCAAGGACAAGTCCTGCTGCAAGGACGGTATTGCGTTGACGTTTACTTTGCCAAAGTTGTTTGACGTGCTTAAATTTCCCGGTCAGTCGCAATAATAACGTAACAAAAATAAAAGCACTGATGATGCGAATCGAGACGACCGTCCATGCCGGTACGTGATCCGCAAACAGTTTGTAGATCGGTAATAATCCCCCAATCACATAGGCGACGAAGGTCGCACTCATTCCCCGTTTATCCACGATGAACCCCCTTATATGTATACAAGTAAAGCCGCCATCATCATGGCGACTTTTTTCAGCTTATTGTTGATCGAGTGTCTCGAACAATGTTTTCATTTCCGACTCCGTCAAGTCACGCCATTCCCCAATCGGTAAATCACCGAGTTCGATGTTCATGATCCGGACGCGTTGCAGACGTTTGACACGGTAACCAAACTCTTTGCACATCCGGCGAATTTGCCGGTTCAAGCCTTGGGTCAAAACGATTCGGAACGTCCGCGACTCGAGCTGTTCGACGACACATTCTTTCGTCGTCGTCCCAAGAATATCGACGCCGCCCGCCATGCCTTCGATAAACGTTTCCGTAATCGGTGCGTCGACCGTCACGATGTACTCTTTATCGTGATTGTTTTCCGCTCGTAAAATCCGGTTAACGATATCTCCGTCGTTCGTCAGGATAATCAAGCCGTCCGAATCTTTGTCGAGTCGTCCAATCGGGAAAATCCGGTTCGGATGATTGACGAAATCAATGATGTTGCCTTCGATGTCACGTTCCGTCGTACACGTGATACCGACCGGTTTGTTTAAAATCAAGTACTCGAGATCCGGTTTTGGCTGAAGCGGCTGTCCGTCAATTTCGACAGCATCCGTTTTTTCGACTTGCGATCCGAGCTCGGCGACGTTGCCGTTAATCGTCACACGTCCTGCATCGATCAGCTTATCGGCTGCGCGGCGGGAACAATATCCTGTTTCACTGATGAATTTATTAATTCGCATATCCTTATCCTCTTTCTTTTGTGTAATCTTTACTCAGTGTAGCGTATCCGTTCCTTGAAAACAAAAGAATTTGTCGGACTGTAAAATAAAATCCGCCTTCCTGTAACCGGAAGGCGAATCCCTTTTAAATCGCTTGCTCTTTTAACGTTTCCATGACGCGGACAAATTGTCCGTCATTCATCGGATAACCCGCTTTGCTGATTTTGACGCGAACGAGTTGACCAATCAGTGATTCGTCGCCTTCAATCGCGACACGTAAGTAATTGTCTGTATAACCGACAAGACGACCGCCTGCCTCTTCCGAAAATTCTTCCGGAATGATTTCCAGCAGTTCTCCTTCGTACTTCGATGCATATTCCTTTGCCAGCTGATCCGACAACGCAATCAGACGTGCGACACGTTGCTCCTTCACCTGCTCATCAACCTGATCGTCCATCATTGCAGCCGGTGTTCCGGTCCGCTTCGAGTACGGGAAGACATGCAGTTCGCTGAACTTATGGTCGTTGATGAAGTTAAATGTCTCCATGAACTCTTCTTCCGTCTCGCCCGGGAAACCGACGATGACGTCAGACGTAATCGCACAGTCCGGCAGAACTTCTTTCAGACGTGTAATCCGTTTTCCGAACTCTGCCATCGTATATTTCCGGCGCATCCGGCGTAAGACCGTATCCGACCCCGATTGAATCGGAACGTGCAGGTGGCGGACGACGATTGGCGAATCTTTCAGAACATCCAGCACTTCATCCGTGATTTGACTCGCTTCAATGGACGAAATCCGGAGCCGTTCAAGACCTGTCACGGACTCGAGCGCTTTCAGCAACTTCGCCAAGTTGTAGTCTTTTAAGTCTTCCCCGTAACCGCCTGTATGAATACCGGTCAAAACGATTTCCTTATATCCGGCATCGACAAGTTGTTGCGCCTGTTTCAAGACATCTTCCGGTTGGCGGGAACGCATCAGACCCCGTGCCCAAGGAATGATGCAGAACGTACAGAAATTATTGCATCCTTCCTGAATCTTCAGGGAAGCCCGTGTCCGGTCGGTAAAGGCCGGCACATCGAGTTCTTCATAGACTTTCGCCTTCATGATGTTCCCGACGGCATTGATCGGCATCCGTTCTTCGCGGAACTGTTCGATATAACCGATCATCTTATGACGGTCCTGTGTGCCGACGACGACATCGACGCCTGGAATCGCCATGATTTCCGCAGGTGATGTCTGGGCGTAACATCCCGTGACGCAGATGACGCTGTCCGGATTTTGACGGATTGCCCGCCGTATGACCTGGCGGCTCTTTTTATCACCGGTATTCGTTACTGTACATGTATTGACGACGTAAACGTCGGCATGATCTGCAAAGTCGACACGTCCATATCCCGCATCCTTGAACAGTTGCCAGACGGCTTCTGTCTCGTAATGATTGACTTTACAACCAAGCGTTTGAAAGGCAACCGTTGCCATTTCACTCACCCTTTCAATTCAAAATGATACGATACGGCGGATAGGACGTAGAGTGGTGCCGTTTCTGTCCGCAAAATCCGTCGTCCGAGTGATGCCGGCACGAATCCGCCAGCGGTTAACCGCGTTACTTCTGTTTCCGTCAGTCCACCTTCCGGACCGATCACAACCAATAAAGAGTCGCCTGACTGAAGCCGGGACAACGTCGAAGCAAAGGCTGCCGCCTCTCCCTCTTTTGCCGATTCTTCATAGGCAATCAGACACGCTGTATAATCGGCAGCACATTGTAGGACTTCATCATACGTTACATACTCAATCGTCGGCAAGTGTGCCCGGTACGATTGTTCTGCTGCTTCTTTGCTGATTTTTTGAAGACGTTCGAGCTTCTTCGGAATCTTTTTCGCATCCCATTTCGAGACCGAGCGGGCCGACTCAAATACAAGCAGCCGGCTAACGCCAAGCTCTGTCGCTTTTTGGGCAACGAGCTCCACTTTATCCCCTTTCGGCAGGGCATAGGCAATCGTCACATGAATCGGAAGTTCCGTCTCAATCGGTAATTCTTCAAGCAGCTCTGCGACGGCTGTTTGCTTATCCAGTTGCTCAAGCCGGCAACGGAACAATCCCGTTCCGTCCAATACTAAAATCTCATCCCCGACGTCCATCCGCATGACGTTTTTTATGTGATGGGCGTCGTCTTTTGACAATGTGAAGGTATTTCCTGCACGTGCGGTCTGTTCGACGAAATATCGTTGCATCGGCTTACGCCTCGCGTTTCGCGATAATCGCGACCCAGTCTTCGAGTTTCGTCGTCTCAACGATCGTGAATCCGGCAGCGACCATGGCGTCACGTACCATCTCTTTTTTCTGACCGATGATGCCGGAAGCGATGAAGTGACCGCCCGGTAATGTTAGTTCATACGCATCGTTGACAAATAACAAAATCACTTCGGCCAGAATGTTTGCGACAATCAACTCGACCGGCTCTTTGAGTTCTTTCATCAAATCACCTTGGCGGACGGTCACTTGCTGGCTGACTTTGTTTAACGCCACATTGTCTGTTGCCGAACGAACCGCGACTTCATCCAAATCAAGCGCAAAAACATCCTTGGCACCGAGTTTGGCCGCTGCAATCGCGAGAACACCCGAACCGGTCCCGACATCGACGACACGATCGTTGTCTTGAAGATAGTTTTCGATGGCTTGAATACAGAGGACGGTCGTCGGGTGTGTTCCTGTCCCGAATGCCATGCCTGGATCGAGCTCGATGATTTTCTCATCCGGTTGCGGTGTGTACTCTTCCCACATCGGTACAACCGTCAAATGACGGCTGATTTTAACCGGTTTATAAAACTGCTTCCACGAATGGGCCCAATCTTCTTCATCGACTTGTGTCAGCGTGACAGTTCCTGCACCAATCGTCAGACCGAATTTTGTCAGCATCTGAATGTCGCGTTCGATTCCTTTGATCGTATCCGTCAAATCGCTGCTTTCCGCAAGATACGCTTTGACGAGGACACCGCTGTCCGGATATTCGTCGCGCTTCTTCTCATCCCAAATCTCACCGAAGTTATCTTCACGGTGTGACATCATTTCGAAATCTTCGACGTCCTCGATGACGACACCGCTTGCTCCTGCTTCATGTAAGATGTTCGAGACTGCTTCGATTGCTTCTTGTGTCGTATGGACACAGACTTCTGACCATTTCATTTCCTGTCACGCTCCTTTAGTGATCACCCTGTAAAGAATGTTTTAATCCGGCTGAATACGCCTTCGTGTTGTTCTTCGACACCTTTTTCATCACTGATCTCATTGAACTCACGGAGTAGTTCTTTTTGACGGTCTGTCAGATTTTTTGGTGTGATGATGACGACGTTGACATATTGATCCCCGTGATGGCCTGAACGGACGTTCGGCATCCCTTTGCCGCGCAGACGGAATCGTGAACCGGTTTGTGTTCCGGCCGGAATCTTTAAGCTGACTTTCCCATGAACCGTCGGCACTTCAATTTCATCGCCAAGCGTCGCTTGGGCGAACGTAAGCGGCATATCCATCACGATATGATCGTCGACCCGTTCAAACAATTCATGTTCGCGGACACGGACGACGACGTACAGATCTCCGAATGGTCCGCCGTTAACGCCGGCTTCCCCTTTACCTGCCAAACGAATCTGTTGACCGTTGTCAATCCCGGCTGGAATCTTGACACGAACATCTTTGTTTTTACGGACACGACCTGCTCCGCGGCATGTTTCACACGGTTCTTTGACGATTTGTCCACGACCGTGGCATGTCGAACATGTCGTTTGATTGACGACACGTCCGAACATCGTGTTTTGCTCGACGTTGATGTGTCCTGATCCGCCACAACGTTTACATGTTTCCGGATGTGTTCCCGGTTTAGCACCTGAACCGTGACATGTTCCGCAATCTTCTTCGACTGGAATCGTAATGACTTTCTCGACACCTGAGAAAGCTTCCATGAAGTCGATTTCTTCGACATATTGTAAATCCTGCCCTTTACGCGGGGCATTCGGATCTTGACGGCGTCCGCCGCCGAAGAACA
Organism: Exiguobacterium sp. s145; assembly: GCF_018618835.1. Lineage (NCBI taxonomy): Bacteria > Bacillati > Bacillota > Bacilli > Caryophanales > Exiguobacterium > Exiguobacterium sp. s145. The sequence continues at coordinate 95,041 of NZ_JACSMV010000007.1, forward strand.
TATCAAAGATATCGCCGAAACCTTCTGCTCCGCCAAAGCCACCACCGCCTTGCGATGGATCCTGGTGACCAAACTGGTCGTAACGGGCACGTTGATTGTCGTCTGACAAAACTTCATAGGCTTCCGATAACTCTTTGAACTTTTGATCGGCATCCGCCTCTTTATTGACATCCGGATGATACGTCCGGGCTAGTTTTCGGTAAGCTCGTTTAATCTCTGCTGCTGAGGCATCGCGCGCGACGCCTAACACTTCATAATAATCGCGTTTTTCCACGTGCATTCTTCCTCTCTTTAGGTCCGATTCATTTCATACTGTTTGATTTTACCGAACTTCAGGCGACATGGAAAGAGCCAAAGCGCGGATTACGCTTTGGCTCTCTCTAGCGCCCGAAAAATCGGTCGGTTACTTATTTGTTGTCTTTATCGTCGACTTCTTCAAATTCAGCGTCCATGACATTGTCATCTTGTCCACCAGCTTGCGCACCTTCAGCGCCCGCTTGTTGTTGAGCCATGTTTTCGTAAACTTTTTGTGTCAATTCTTGAACAACCGTTGATAATTCGTCTTTTGCAGAACGAATCGCTTCGACGTCTGTTCCTGCGAGTGCAGTTGTTACTTTTTCTTTTGCCGCTTCCGCTTTTTCTTTATCAGCTGCGTCAATTTGCTCGCCAAGATCTTTGACTGCTTTATCCGTTGCGAAGACAAGTTGATCCGCTTCGTTACGAAGTTCTACTTCTTCTTTACGTTTGTTGTCAGCATCCGCGTTTGCTTCTGCATCTTTGACCATTTGGTCGATGTCTGCTTCAGTCAAACCGCTTGATGATTGGATTGTGATCGATTGTTCTTTGTTCGTACCAAGATCTTTCGCTGATACGTTAACGATTCCGTTTGCATCGATGTCGAATTTAACTTCGATTTGCGGCACACCACGTTGTGCTGGCGGAATGTCTGTCAATTGGAAACGACCAAGCGTTTTGTTGTCTGATGCCATCGGACGTTCCCCTTGAAGAACATGGATGTCAACGGCTGGTTGGTTGTCAGCAGCTGTTGAGAAGACTTGTGATTTTGAAGTCGGGATCGTCGTGTTACGATCGATCAATTTCGTCATCACGCTACCCATTGTTTCGATTCCGAGCGAAAGTGGTGTGACGTCGAGAAGGACAACGTCTTTGACGTCCCCTGTCAATACGCCACCTTGAACAGCTGCTCCGAGGGCAACGACTTCATCCGGGTTAACGCCTTTGAATGATTCTTTGCCTGTGAAGTCTTGAACGGCTTTTTGAACTGCAGGAATACGTGTTGATCCACCAACGAGGATGATTTTGTCGATTTTGTCCGGTGTCATGCCAGCATCGCTGAGGGCACGACGTGTTGGAGCCATCGTCCGTTCTACGAGATCAGCTGTCAAATCGTCGAACTTCGCACGTGACAATGTCATTTCAAGGTGAAGTGGACCTGCTGCGCCAGCCGTGATGAACGGAAGACTGATTTGTGTGGAAGAGACACCTGAGAGGTCTTTCTTCGCTTTTTCAGCAGCATCTTTTAGACGTTGAAGCGCCATTTTATCTTGGGCAAGATCGATGCCGTTGTCTTTTTTGAATTCTGCAACCAAGTGGTCGATGATTTTTTGGTCAAAGTCATCTCCACCAAGACGGCTGTCACCGGCAGTTGAAACTACTTCGAAAACACCGTCTCCGAGTTCGAGGATCGAAACGTCGAATGTACCGCCACCTAGGTCATAGATGAGGATCGTATGGTCTTCGCCTTTTTCAAGACCGTAAGCAAGTGCTGCTGCCGTCGGCTCGTTGATGATCCGTTTGACGTCAAGACCAGCAATTGTTCCTGCGTCTTTTGTTGCTTGGCGTTCTGCATCGTTGAAATAAGCAGGAACCGTGATGACCGCTTCCGTTACTTTTTCACCGAGGTAGTCTTCCGCTTGTGCTTTGAGTTTTTGAAGAATGATGGCAGATACTTCTTGTGGTGTGTAGTCCTTGCCTTCGACTTCAACTTTATAGTCTGTACCCATATGACGTTTGATCGACATGATTGTGTTCGGGTTTGTGATGGCTTGACGTTTTGCGACTTCCCCGACTTGACGCTCGCCGTTTTTGAAAGCAACGACAGATGGTGTCGTACGGTTTCCTTCAGCGTTTGCGATAACGACTGGCTCTCCGCCTTCCATTACTGCGACACATGAGTTTGTTGTTCCTAAGTCAATACCAATGATTTTTGCCATGATAAATTCCTCACCTTCGAATAGTTAGTAGTGTTAAATCAGATCGAAACGTAGATTATTCTGCGACTTTGACCATACTTGGACGAATGACACGATCGTGTAATTTGTATCCTTTTTGGAATTCCGCTGTGACGACACCTGATTCGTGTTCTTCACTCGGCTCTTGAACGACTGCCTGGTGCAGGTTCGGATCAAAGGTTTCCCCGACTGCTGGAATCTCGATGACGCCTTCGTTTTGAAGTGTTTCCACCAATTGGCGTTTGACCATCTCGACACCGGCAAGGACAGATTTTGTCTCTTCGTTGTCCGATTCGATTTGAAGCGCGCGGTCAAGATTATCGACCAATGGAAGCAATTTCTCGACGATTGTCTGTGAAGAATACTTCGCACGGTTTTCGGCTTCAATCCGGTTCCGGCGTTTAAAGTTGTCAAAATCCGCACGAAGGCGTAATTCTGATGCTTTTGCTTCCGCAAGTTGTGCTTCGAAGTCAGGTGCAGCCGGTTCTTCAACGAGATCCGCCTGAACGACTTCTTCTTCTGTTACTTCAACTGTTTCTGCTTCTGTTTGTTGCTCGGTTGTTTCTTCAGTATTGAGGTTTTGATTCTGCTTATTTTCTTCCACTCTGAATCGAGCCCCTTTCTATATTCAATCCAAGCTGTTCTTACGCAACTCGGTTTGGAATGCTTGTAAAAGATGAATGATCGAATTGATGCCTCGATTATAATCCATTCGTTTCGGCCCAATCAGGGCGAGTGTGCCAAGTGAGACGCCATCAACGGAATAATGGGCACGAATCACGCTGCAGTCTTTTAAGGCATCGACGTTATTTTCACTGCCGATTGTAATCAAAATCTGATTATCGAGACTCGGACTCAAGAAATCAAACAAGGCTTCCTGCTGTTCGATCAACTCGAGGACCGGACGCAATTTCGCGACATCCTGAAACTCCGGTTGATCAAACATGTTGGCTTTTCCCCCAAGGTAAATCAAGGGACGTTCCTCATGCTGATCCGTCAAGACGATATCGAGTGCTTTTGACAGCAGGGTCGTCTGTTCCGAATGTTCGGAACGGAACCGTCTGATTTCTTCGAGCAGACGGAGACGCAACTGACTGAGCGGCGTTCCGCGTAGCGTTTGGTTCAACCGTTCCATCAAGCGGCTGGCCGCCTCACGTGAGAGGGCTTCCGCGAGCTGAAGAGTCTTATGTTCGACGTGACCGGTTTCTGTCACGAGAACGATAACGACACGTCCTTCCGCTAAGGGAATCAGTTCTAAATGATGGAGACGTTGTCCTTCTTCTTTTGGACCTAATACAAGCGTCGTATAATGTGTCAATTCGCTCAACAAGTCCGCTGTATGTCGGATTAACCGATCATTTTCATTCACGGAATGGGCAAATAACGATTTTAACGCTTTTGCCTCTTGCGGTGAGATGCTTTCCGGACGAATCAGATGATCGACATAAAATCGATATCCGAGCTCGGATGGAATTCGACCTGCAGAAGTATGTGGCTTTTCAATCAATCCCATTTCTTCGAGGTCCGCCATCTCATTTCGAATGGTCGCGGAACTGAACGTCACGTCACTCCGTTTCGAGAGCGTCCGTGAGCCGACGGGTTGAGCGGTTTTGATATAATCATCGACGATTGCACGTAAAATCAACAATTGGCGATCCGTCAGCACCTTCTTCACCACCTTATTTTGTTAGCACTCACTTTTAACGAGTGCTAATTACATCTTTACTATAAGGAATTGGCGAAATGATGTCAACCAATTTGCTGAACCCTTTGAAGACTTTCCCATTCTGCGATACAGTGAAACAAACGACGAAAAGGATGAGATCTATGCTCGAACTGTTTGCAATGGCTGGAGTGTTCGTTTGGGTGTTCATCGCGATCATCGGTACAACCGCCTACTTTTTACGAAAACCGAAAAAATAAAGCGGCGCCGGATACTTTCGTATCGGCGCCGTTTTATTTCCTGCTGTTCTGTTATTCCACTTCTGCTTCGCCGATGAACTCGGCAAATACTTCGTTGGCGAGCGGGACACCGGCGTCCGTCAGACGGAGATGAGTCGCTGTCCGTTCGACGAGTCCGCGCGGCAATAGTTTCGCAATCGTCTGACCGAAGACCCGGTCGAGCGAATACCCGTATTTTTCTTCGAAGTGCCGTTCCGACACCCCTTCTTTCATCCGTAAGCCGAGAAACATCTCTTCTTCCATCCGTTCGACTTCCGTCAACGGTGTTTCATTACGGACCGGCAATCCTTCCGCTTTGATGTAGTGTGGAATCGGTGCGATGTTTGCCCGCCGTGTTTTGTTGATGTAACTGTGGGAGCCGGCACCAAATCCGTAATATTCATCATTTTCCCAGTAGACGCGATTATGCCGACTTTCCCGGCCCGGCAGAGAAAAATTCGAAATCTCATATTGGTGCAATCCGCCGGCTTCAATCGTTTCAATCATCAAACGGTACATATCCGCTTCCAGGTCCTGCGTCGGTAACGGCAACTTGCCTTTTCGTTCTTGAATCGCAAAAACGGTATGCGGCTCAAGAATCAATGAGTACGACGAGATATGCGTGATTGGCAAACGTAATGCCCGTTCGACATCATACCGGACTTGCTCGAGCGTTTGGTTCGGTAAGCCGAACATCAAATCAACCGAGATGTTGTCAAAGCGCTTTGCCGCATGATCGAGCGTCTCTGCGACTTTCGCTTCCCGGTGCGTCCGGCCGATCCGTTCGAGTAATCCGTCGTCAAATGACTGGACACCGAAGCTGACCCGGTTGACGCCGCCCGCTTTCATGATATCGAGTTTTTCCGGCGAAACGCCGTCCGGATTCGATTCGACGGTATACTCAAGTGTCGCATCCGTCAGCGGCAGAAGGTGCTTCGAAATGATATCCATCAATCGTTGCATCTGAGCTTCATTTAAGGCAGTCGGTGTTCCTCCACCGATGAAGATCGTTTCGAGCCGATCCGTCGGATAGTGTTGTAACGTCAGTTCGATCTCCCGTTCCAATGCATCCAGATATTCTGCAACCGGCTGATTTTTTAAAAAGACTTTATTAAAGTCACAGTAATAACAAATATGCTCACAAAATGGAATGTGGACATATGCGGCGCGTGGTGTCATTTCGCCTCATCCTTTCTTTCTTAAACAGAAAAAGGGTGCGCCAGAAACGCCCCCTTTGTGTCTTCTTTAATCTTCATCCATCGACAGAACCGACATGAAGGCTTCTTGCGGTACCTCTACCGAGCCTACCATCTTCATGCGTTTCTTACCTTCTTTTTGCTTCTCGAGCAATTTACGTTTACGCGAGATATCTCCGCCGTAACACTTGGCGAGAACGTTCTTACGCAACGCTTTGATTGTCGAACGGGCGACAATCTTCGTTCCGACGGCTGCTTGAATCGGTACTTCGAATTGCATCCGCGGAATGAGTTCTTTTAATTTATCAACGATGACTTTCCCGCGTTCATACGCAAAATCACGGTGAACGATGAAACTCAGTGCATCGACGTTTTCATTGTTTAATAAGATGTCCATCTTGACGAGACGCGACTGCTGATAGCCGATCAATTCATAATCAAGCGACGCATAACCTTTTGTGCTCGATTTCAACTGGTCGAAGAAATCATAGACGATTTCCGATAACGGCAGTTCATACGTGATTTTAACGCGTGTCGTATCAATATATTCCATATCGATGAACGTTCCGCGTTTCTTTTGACAAAGTTCCATGATGGCACCCACATAATCGTTTGGTGTCATGACGGCTGCCTTAACGTACGGCTCTTCGATGAACTCAACTTTTTGCTGTTCCGGCATCTTCGATGGGTTATCAACATGCAGCACTTCTCCCGCAGTTGTTGTGACATGATAGATAACCGACGGCGCCGTCGTAATCATATCAATGTTGAATTCGCGTTCAATCCGTTCCTGAATGATTTCCATATGAAGCATTCCAAGGAATCCACAACGGAAACCGAATCCGAGTGCCTGTGATGTTTCCGGCTCGAATTCAAGGGCTGCGTCACTTAATTGAAGACGCTCGAGTGCTTCGCGTAAATCGTTGTAACGTGCCGCATCAATCGGATAGAGACCACAGTACACCATCGGGTTCATCTTCCGGTATCCCGGTAAAGCTTCTGTCGCGGGTTGTTTCGCCAAAGTAATTGTATCCCCGACGCGGACATCGCCGACTGTCTTTATAGAAGCCGATAACGTTCCAACGTCTCCGACCGTTAATTCTTTTTGACGAAGTGGTTTTGGTGTCGAGACAGCAAGTTCCAAGACTTCAAAGTCTTTTCCGGTCGACATCATCCGAATCTTGTCACCGATTTTCACCGTCCCGTTGACAACACGAATCGACGCGACGACACCACGATATGCATCGTAATAGGAATCAAAAATCAATGCTTCAAGCGGCGCTTCCGGATCCCCCGTCGGTGCCGGCACTTTCGCCACGATTTGTTCAAGGATTTCTTCAATCCCGATACCGGCTTTCGCGGATGTCGGAACAGCTTCAGAAGCATCCAGACCAATTATGTCTTCAATCTCTTGACGAACACGTTCAACGTCTGCTGAAGGCAAATCAATCTTATTGATGATCGGCAGGATTTCCAAGTCGTTATCGAGTGCCAAATATACGTTGGCAAGCGTTTGAGCTTCAATCCCTTGCGCCGCATCGACGACGAGAACCGCCCCTTCACAGGCTGCAAGAGAACGGGAAACTTCATATGTGAAGTCGACGTGTCCCGGTGTATCGATCAGATGGAGGATATATTCCTCACCATCTTTTGCCGTATACTTCAACTGAACGGCGTTCAATTTAATGGTAATTCCGCGTTCGCGCTCGAGATCCATGGCATCCAGTGTCTGATCTTTCATCTCACGTGATGTCAAAGCACCTGTTTTTTCTAAAATGCGGTCTGCAAGTGTCGATTTCCCGTGGTCGATATGGGCGATGATTGAGAAGTTTCGAATACTTTTTTGCCGCTTTAAACGATCTGCATTATTCATGTTTATAGTCACCTTACCTTATAGTCAAACGTACATACGCTTCATTATACCAAAAATCACACGGGGTGCACCATCTCGTTTTGTTTTACCGAAAAACAAAAATCGAAAGAAACACTGGAGCTGTTATTGCTTTTAAGAAAAACGTTTGCTACAATTGTGTTTGTTCTGTTGAACGATAAATGCAGATATGCGAATATAAATCTCGAATGAGTTTTCTTGGAGGTGAATCATCCATGGCTAACATTAAATCAGCAATCAAGCGTGTTAAAACAGCTGAAAAACGCCGCGTCGCTAACGTACAACGTAAATCGTCTATGCGTTCAGCTATCAAAGCAGTCGAAACTTTCGCTACTGAAGGCAACAAAGAGCAAGCGCTCGTAGCTTTCAACACAGCATCTAAGAAAATCGACAAAGCTGCTGCTAAAGGTCTTATCCACAGCAACAAAGCTGGTCGTGACAAATCACGTCTCGCTCGTCTCGTAAACGCACTTTAATTCTTCCTTGAAGGAATACAGTGATTGAATCACCACCTGGAGCCTGCTCCGGTGGTGATTTTTTTATGTGACGTTTTGTCAAATTAAGTGCAACACTTCTTCCGTGAAGACCTCGTATGCAGTTTTCCAGTTAAGACATTTTCGTGGTCTCCTATTAATCCAGGCGAGCGCTTGAGCGATTTCAGAACGACTGACCTTTCCGAAATCTGTCCCCTTCGGGAAAAATTCACGGAGAAGACCAT